>JAJPKK010000264.1 GCA_021323775.1 Hyphomicrobiales bacterium | reverse complement strand
CTCAACGAGAACTTCACGGTGCGCAAGATTTCGTATGGCGAAGGCGTCGAGCGTGTGTTCCCGCTCTATTCGCCGGCGGTCGATTCGATCCAGGTCGTGCGCCGCGGCAAAGTTCGCCGCGCCAAGCTGTATTACCTGCGTGAACGCCGGGGCAAATCGGCCCGCATCGGCGAACGCCAGGAGCGCAGCACTGAAACAGCTGAGGCAGCGCAGTAAGCTTTCGTGATCACTGGCGGCTCGGACTGCCCACTCCTCCAGACGAGACGGCGGGTCGAAGCAATAAAAAGGACGGCGCGCGACTAAGCCGAACGAGAAACAACAGGCTCACGATGTGACTCGCCGGCCTTCGCGATCTGCACTTGCGTTTTTTGCTTGATCTTTAGTTCTATTTTTGGTTGAAATATTTCATCGATGAACGCAAACTGCGAAGGCGCAGTGGTTGCGGGAGGGGCGGGAATGATGGCAACTTATGCGACGCGAGAGGAACTCGACGCCCGGGTGCGGGTGCTCGAAGGCGAGGTGGAAGGTGAGAAGATGGTGACGCGCCACATTCTCGAACAGACCCATCACAACAGCAACGATCTCGCGTCGCTGAAAACCGATATGGCCCTCGTCAGGGCCGTGCTCACAAGCCACTCGGCGCGCCTGAACGTATTGACGCAGGACGTCGGCCTGCTGCGTCAAGATATGGAGGTAGTGCGTCGGGACGTGAGCGAGATGCGCCGGGACATGAGCGAGATGCGCCGGGACATGGGCCAGTTGCGCCAAGAGATGCAACAAGACACGGAGCAGTTGCGCCAGGAGATGCGCCGGGGCATGGGCAATCTGCACCAGGAAATGGGCGAGATGCGCGCCGATATCGCCGCAATTCGCGCCGCAGTCGCGCCGCCTGACTCGGCGGCGATGATCGAAAAATGACCGGCGTCGGTATGAAGCAGCGGATCAACAGTTCATGTCGAGCGCGTCCGGTCTTCCGGTCGACCGCATGTCGTCTGCCGCAGATCCGTCTCCCACGCCGCGCTTCCATTTTGCCGGAATGCGCTCTCACTAACACCTCGAGCCACTAATCGACTGACAGGATCGCCGCAATGGTTGCCCGCACCCTCTATGACAAGATCTGGGAAGACCATCTGGTCGACGAGCAGCCTGATGGCACCTGTCTCATTTACGTCGACCGGCACCTTGTTCATGAGGTCACAAGTCCCCAGGCATTCGAGGGGCTGCATCTCGCAGGCCGCAAAGTCCATGCGCCCGAGAAGACGCTTCTGGTGGTCGACCATAACGTCCCCACCACCGACCGCACCAAGCCAAACCCGGACCCGGAGAGCGCCGCGCAGATCGCCTATCTGGCGGAGAACGCAAAACTATTCGGCCTGGAATATTTCGACGAGTTCGACAAGCGGCAGGGCATCGTCCACATCATTGGGCCGGAGCAGGGTTTTACGTTGCCGGGCACCACAATCGTATGCGGCGACAGCCACACCGATACTCATGGGGCGTTCGGCGCGCTCGCCTACGGCATCGGCACGTCAGAGGTCGAGCATGTGCTGGCGACCCAGACGCTCTACCAGAAAAAATCGAAGAACATGCGCGCCGTGATCGACGGTAAGCTGCCGGACGGCGTGACCGCCAAGGACATCATCTTGGCCATCATCGGCGAGATCGGCACTGCCGGCGCCACCGGCTATGCCCTCGAATATGCCGGCGAAGCGATCGAAGCTTTGTCCATGGAAGGGCGAATGACGGTCTGCAACATGTCGGTCGAAGGCGGCGCCAAGGCCGGATTCATTGCCCCCGACGAGAAGGTTTACGCATATCTGAAGGACCGTCCGAAGGCCCCGAAGGGCAAAGCGTGGGACGAGGCGCGGCGCTATTGGGACACACTGCACAGTGACGACGGCGCCCATTTCGACCGTGAAATCAGGCTTGACGCCGCCAGTCTGCCGCCCCTCGTTACGTGGGGAACGAGTCCCGAGCAGGTCGTTTCAATAACGGGCCGCGTTCCGGTGCCGGCGGAGATCGCCGACGCGAGCAAGCGCATCGCGGCCGAAACCTCGCTCGCCTATATGGGCCTCAAGGGCGGCGAGAAGATCACCGACATTGCGATCGACCGGGTGTTCATCGGATCATGCACCAACGGGCGCATCGAGGATCTGCGCGCGGCGGCGAAGGCCGTCGACGGCAAGACCGTAAGCGGCCGCGTCAATGCCATGATCGTGCCCGGGTCCGGCATCGTCAAAGAGCAGGCGGAGGCTGAAGGCCTGGACAAAATCTTCATCAAGGCAGGCTTTGAATGGCGTGAGCCTGGCTGCTCCATGTGCCTGGCCATGAATCCGGACAAGCTCAAGCCCGGCGAGCGCTGCGCTTCGACCTCCAACCGCAACTTCGAAGGCCGGCAGGGTTACAAGGGCCGCACCCATCTGGTGTCGCCTGCGATGGCCGCAGCGGCGGCCATCGCAGGCCACTTTGTCGATGTGCGGCAATGGAGTTAGGCGCCTGACGCACCCTCCCCCGCGAGCTGGCGGGGGCCGCCCACGGCCGCGGCACAACCGACCGACGACGCCAGCAAAAATACAACTATCGCACCGCCCACCAGCAGTGGAACCGCGGGACGACGGTGTCGCCGGCCGCACGATGCTCAATGACATGCCAATCGGTGCATTGCCGGTATAGCCGCCCTGACGGGGTGACTACGACCCGCAGCGGCGCGCGACGGTGGAGCTTGGCGCGGTCAGGCGAATCCTGCGCCAACGCCGGCGGCCCGCCGATCAGCGCCGCGAGCCCCAAAACGCAACCCGTCATCACTATCCGCATGGTCCGTCCCTTTGAGCCGAGCGCGCTACCGTTCAACATCGTGGCGGCACCGTCAACCTCGCATTATGAATCCAGACAGACTCATGCGCATGAAAATAGCCGCCCCGCCGCCGGAGGTCCTGTTACACATGCCTGACAATCCGATCTCCGACCCGCAGGCCTGGCGTGGCGTCAAGGCGCCGTCCCTGGCGGATATGGAAGTGCTGGCGCGAGATGTTTTCGCCTGCCTGCCAGCGAAGTTCCGGGCGCTGTGCGAGGGATTGGTCATCCGGGTCGAAGATTTTGCTCCCGATGAAGTGCTCGACGATATGGACATCGAAAGCGAATTCGATCTGATGGGCCTGTTCCAGGGAGTTGGGCTGCCGTTTCGAGCAGAGAGCGCGCCGCTGCAGATGCCGAACATGATTTGGCTCTATCGCCGCCCGATTCTGGACTATTGGGCCGAACACGACGAAACCCTCGGCGCCATTGTGGCCCATGTGCTGGTGCACGAGGTCGGTCACCATTTCGGGCTGTCTGACGAAGATATGGAAGCAATCGAGGACGCGGCCGGATGACCGCCCTCGAAATCCTTGGCGCCTTCGTTGCCCGTTCCGGCGCGCCGACGCCGCATCTTCGCGACATTCTTGAGCTTCACGTCATCGATACTGTAGGCGCCTGGATTGCGAGCATGGCCGCGCCCGAGGGCGCACGCCTGTTGCGCTGGCGCGCCGACGCGGGCGAAGGCGCAGCGCCAGGTTCGCTCCATTGGTTGCGGCTCGACCTTGCCACCCATTGCGCGCTCGCGCGGCTCTCCGAGGCGGACGATATCCATCTCGCCTCGACGACAACGCCGGGAGCAATCGTGGTGCCGGGCGCGGTCGCGATTGCGGCGGCGTTGCGAAACGGCGATCCTGAGGCCTTGGCGGCCGCCATGACGGCCGGTTACGAAGTCATGGTGCGGTTCGGTCAGGCGATCGACGGCCCGTCGGTCCTCTACCGCGGCATCTGGCCGACCTATTTCACCGCGCCGCTTGCCATCGCCGCCGTCGCAGCGCGCCTCCTCGATCTCGACGCGGCGCAATGCGCGCACGCGCTGGCGCTGGCTCTGGCGCGGTCCGCTCCCGGCTTCGGCCATCACAACCTCGCCACCACCTCGCGTTGGCTCGCGGTGGGCCAAGCTGCCGAAGCCGGCCTCGTAGCGGCGCTTGCGGCGCGTGCGGGCTTCACGTCGGACCTCGGTTTACTGGATGGCGGATACTTGCCCGCCGTGTTCAACTTGAAGCCTGACATGGCCGTGGTGACGGAAGGGCTCGGAGAGCGATTCCGGCTCGAAGAGGTCGCGTTCAAGCCCTGGTGCGGGGCTCGCCAGACCATGGCGGCGACGCAAGCTTTGATCGAGATCATCGGGTCCGGAGCAGCAGCCGACACGATCGCCCGAGTAACCGCATTCGTGCTGCCGCCTCATCATCGCATGGTCGACCATGGGATCGTTGTCGGTGACCGCGCATCATTTCTCACCAGCCTGCCCTATCGGCTGGCGCTCGCGGCGCTTGCGCCCCATGCCGCTTTCGATGTCGCGCAGGCGCCGTCGCATGTGCCGGACCGCATCCGCGCCTTCATGGATCGCATCGCAGTCGCGCCAGACCAAGCCTTGCTGGCGGAATTTCCCGCGCGATGGCCAGCCCGGGTTGAAATCACCACGCCATCGGGGCGCACCGAGCGGACCGTGATGGACGTGCCGGGCGACCCGGCGCGGCCGTTCGATAAAGGCGCAGTGCGGGCAAAATTCCAGCGATTGGCGGCGCCGGTGCTGACAGCCGAGGCTTGCGAACGGACGCTCGCGTGCGTCTTCGGTCTACTGAGGGGCGAGACCAACGCCGCGGAATTGCTGCAGCAAATCGCCCCTCGCCCACCCTCGCTACCATAAAGGCATGGCGGCCGCATGTTGACGGCGCGGCCCCCTTACCTTCTTCCCGTTTGCGGGAGAGGCCGGAATTGCTGTCGCGCAAATTTCGGGTGAGGGACCGCTCTACAGGCTCTGCATGCCGAGCCCTGCGCTTGCGGCGAGGCCCCCACCCCGTCCCTCTTCCCGCGAGCAGGGAGAGCCGAGCACGGCGTTGCCCGCCCACGTGCGATTACCCTGCCTGTATGAGGGCGAGGGGAGCGGCGCCGCGAAGAGCCCAAGTAGAGCGCTAAACGCCTCAGAGATGCTTGCGCAGCTCCGCCGCTGCGGCCTCGGCGGTGCGCTTCATGTTGAAAGGCGAAACGAACCGGCCGTCCTTGTCCATCAGGTAGACGATCGCGGTGTGGTCCATGGTGTAATCGCCCCCTTCGATGGGCACCTTCTTATAATAGACACGATAGGCCTTTGCCACCGCAGCCAGCGAGGCGGCATCTCCGGTGAGCCCCCGCAGATGGGGATCAAAGCTCGACAGGTAATCCTTCATCGCCTCCGGCGTGTCGCGCTCCGGATCGACCGAGATGAACAGCGCAGCCGTCCGGTCGGCATCCGGCCCGAGGTTGCGCATGATTTCGGAAATTTCGAAGAGGGTGGTCGGGCATACGTCCGGGCAATGCGTGAATCCGAAGAACACCAGGAAGGCCTTGCCTTTGAGGTCCTGGTCGCTGAACGGCTCGCCGTTCTGGTCGATCAGGTGGAAGGGGCCGCCGATGGCCGCGGTCTGAATGGCCGCAGTTCCGGAGCCGCGGCTCCCGATAAACAAAACGACGCCAAGGGAAAGCGCCAGCCCGGCGACAAACGCCGTAAATATCACCACCAGCCGCGACGTTCGTGCGCCCATCGTCTCATCCCCGTGCTTCGACGCTTTCGAGCGGCTCTCAAAAACAGAACGCGAGCCCAGCCATGATCGTCTCGAAGAATACCGCACTGCCATAGTAGGCCCATAGCAGAGCGGTCACAGCCGCCAACGCGCCGACGATCCCGGCGCTCGCCCAGACGGCGGGCCGAGCGCGCGGCATCGGTGAAATAGCGCGGTCAGGCATCGGGAGCAATCTTTACGATGTCGCAGGAACATAGGAACGAACTCGCCGCGCCGCAAGCGGCGCCGACCGCAGCCCGCCACGGCCCAGCTTGGAGTCGGAGATCAAGGCACAGGCGCGGGGGCTGCGGCGGCGCTGGAACGTTGGGCGTTGTTTGACCCAGCTCGGAAGTCGAACGGTCTTGAGGGTCAGGTTCTGACTGGCCTTTTGTGCCTGCTGACTGCCCCGAGGCAATTCGATATTCTGTGTGGCGCGGCCATCGTCTTGGGCGCATGCGCCCCGGTTGCCGTCTCACGCTGATGATGGGAGAGCCTATTTTGCCGGGGTGGCACATGAGACCGCGTGACTTCATCACCCACGCCGTCAAGCAGCGCGTCAGTCGAACTGGCATTGCGCTCCTCGCCGCGGCGGGCTTGGTTTCCGCCACCTGCGTCAACGTCTTCGCGGCCGACCGCGAGGACTGCGCGGCGGCAGTCAATCCCGACCAGAGCATCGCCGCCTGCGCTCGCGTCATTGCCGACCATAGCGAGACGGCGCCAAACCGAGCCGCGGCCTACCAGAACCGCGGCGACGCCTATTACAACAAGAAGGACTATGACGGCGCAATCGCCGACTACAATGAGGCAATAAGGCTCGATCCGAGCCAGCCGCTCACCTATCATGCGCTCGCCTATGTCAACCGCGCCCGCATTTATTCCGACAAGAAGGACTACGATCGCGCGATCGCCGATTATAGCGAGGCCGTCAAGCTCGACCCAAAGCTTGCGACAGCCTTTAACCTACGGGGGCTCGCATATCTCAACAAGCGCGACCTTGACAGAGCGTTCGCCGACTTTAACGAGGCAATCAAACTAAATCCGAACTTCGCCGCGGCATATAACAATCGCGGCCTCGCTTATGCGAGAAGGAACGACTTCGATCTCGCTTTCGCTGAATATAGCGAGGCGATCAGGCGCGATCCGAACACCGCGTTCGCATACAACAATCGCGGTCTCGTCTACGCCAGACGGTACGACTACGCGCGGCGATCTCCGATTTTGGCGAAGCCATCAAAAACCATCACCCGAATCTTGCGCAGGTCTACAGCAATCGCGGCCTCGCCCATAAGGCTTTGGGCCTGATTGAGGAGGCGATCGCCGATTTCCAGAAGGCCCAGGCGATCGACCCGTCCGATCGGACAAGCAAGGCCCAGCTCGCCTTGATCTCTCCGGGTGCGGCGCCGGCCGCCGCCGTATCAGCGGAAATGCCTGCGGCCGCACGCGACAATGGCGAGACGGTCGCCGCCGCGATGAGCCGATTATCGATCAACCTGCCGGCAGCCGTGGCCGGAATCGAGGCCATCAGAAAGCCTCTCGACGACCTCGGCCGCGAACCGTGCGACCGACTGGCGATCGTCAGGCTTGGACTTGCGCTGGGAAATGTCGGCCACAGGCGGGAGGCCGCAACGGCCCAATTGAGCTTTTCGGCAGCTTGCGGCGGCCATGTCCCGTCGCTCAAAAGCGCCACGAGCGCTTTGCTCGATTTGTCCCCAGCGCTACGGTTCGTCTAGACGAAAATATTGGGAACCGAAAATCACGAATGTTGCCGAGGTGTTGCAAAGCGGACACCTGCTTTCAGGTCGAAGCCTGAACGCACCGCGCGGGCAATGGGACCCTTGAAATTGGACCCGCCAAATCGCTCTTCTAGAGCGCTCTGCCGCTTCCGCTTGCGAAGGAGGCAAGAGGGGGCCATAAAGTTGCGATTGCAATCGCATCGTTGCTCACCATTTAATCGGGGTTAAGGATTGCGGCTCCTAACCTCTCTCGTGTGGCAAAGAAAGGTCGATTGGGATGAATGTCGGGGTTGCGGCGGCGACAGCCGATGGTCTTATCAAGGACACCACAACGCAGACTTTCAGGAGGGACGTGATCGAAGAATCGCGTCGCCAGCCGGTTCTTGTCGATTTTTGGGCGCCCTGGTGCGGACCCTGCAAGCAGCTCACGCCGGTTTTGGAAAAGGCAGTGCGCGCCGCCAAGGGGGCGGTCAAGCTGGTTAAGATGAATATTGACGAGCACCCGGCAGTGGCGGCTCAACTGGGGATCCAGTCCATCCCGGCGGTCTTCGCCTTCACCAATGGGCAGCCAGTAGACGGCTTTATGGGAGCCCTGCCCGAAAGCCAGGTGATGGCATTCCTGGAGCGCCTCACCAAGCAGGAGATCGGGTCTGAGGAAAAGGAGCTGCTCAAGGCCGCTGACGCTGCACTGGTGGCAGGCGACGCCACCTCGGCCGCGGATCTGTATTCCGAGGTCCTGGCCGGCGATTCGGCCAATGCGCACGCGCTCGCAGGTCTCGCACGAGCCTATCTGGAGACCGGGAGCATCGAGCAGGCTAAACAGGTTCTCGCGCAGGTGCCGGAGGCCAAGCGCAATGATACGGCGGTCGCCGCGGCCCGCGCTTCCCTTGAGGTCGCCGAACAGGCCGCGCATCTTGGTCCGGTCGCGGAACTGGAACAGAAGGTTGCCGCCAACCCGCTCGATCATCAGGCGCGATTCGACCTCGCCATTGCTTTGAACGGAAATAACCGCCGGCAAGAGGCGCTCGACCAACTGATCGAGATCGTGCGCCGCGACCGTAAATGGAATGACGACGCTGCCCGCAAGCAGCTGGTTCAGTTCTTCGAGGCCTGGGGTCCGACCGACCAACATACGGTATCCGGGCGACGGCGGCTGTCGTCGATCCTGTTTGCCTGATCGGCACGGTTCGCTTGACGGCCCTTCCTGCCCTCCCCAGGGTGTGGGGGGGTTTTGCGATTACGGGAGTGCAGCGATGCCGATCAACGCGGTCTATCGCGGTCCCGCCGATTTACCCGGGACTATACCGGTGTTCCCTCTGCCCGGCGCATTGCTGCTGCCGCGCGGGCAAATGCCGCTCAACATTTTCGAGCCGCGCTATCTTGCGATGGTGGACGACGCGCTGCGGTCCGGCCACCGCCTGATCGGGATGATACAGCCTGACCCGGCACATCCCGGTTCGGAGGATCGGCCGACGCTTTACAAGATCGGCTGCGTCGGGCGCATCACCCAGTTTGCCGAAACCGGCGACGGCCGTTACCTGCTGCAACTGACCGGCGTTGCACGCTTCCGCGTGGTGGAAGAGTTGACCGTCGCGACCGCCTACCGCCAATGCCGCATTGACGTTTCGCCTTTTGCCGGCGATTTCACCGCCCGCAAGGGCGAAGAGCAGGTCGACCGCAAGGCCTTGCTGGCGGCGCTCACAGCGTTTCTCAAGGCGAACAATCTCAAGGCCGACTGGCAGGGCATCGAGAACGCCCCTAATGAGGCTCTTGTGAATGCGCTCGCCATGATGTCGCCCTACGACCCCGCGGAAAAGCAGGCGATGCTGGAAGCGCCCGACCTCAAAACCCGAGCCGAAATCCTGATTGCCGTCACCGAAATCGCTCTCGCCAGGAGCCGAACCGAGGGCGACCCTCCGCTGCAATAGCGGGTGTGTCCCAGGCCGCCCCTCAGACACCGACTGGCTTGCAGCCCGCATCGACCTGCTTGCCAAGGAAAAGGCCCTCGCCCGCCAGCGCGACGCGCTCAGCGAGGACCGGCGAAAACTGCCGATGGTGCGGCTCGAGAAGGCTTACACTTCCGATGGCCCCGACGGCCCGAGGAGTTTGCAGGCGCTGTTTGGCCGCCGCCGGCAGCTCATCATCTATCATCCTAAATCCGTGAGTTGGCGTTGCTGATTTTTCGCGATCTCCTTGGCCCACAAGCAAGAAAGAGAACGCTTGGAGGCACCGAATTGTAACTGCTCCGCAGCTGACTGATTTTCAAAGATTCGTCGATTTATCAGCGCTTTCTGCGGGGGTGAATGCTTT
>JAJPKK010000333.1 GCA_021323775.1 Hyphomicrobiales bacterium | reverse complement strand
GCTTGGATGCAGTCTTGCGGGCGGCGGCAGCCGGTCAAGGGCGATTGGCGCGCGTTTAATCGCGCGCCGATCGCCGCTTAAGCGGTCGAGACCCTTGACCGGCTGCCGCCGCCCGCGACAAAGAGCATCCACGCGATCAAGGCCGCGAGTGATCGCGGGTTGGCCGCTTTTCACGTCCTGCCCCACTCAAGATTCAAAAGCGCGCGCCTCCATCCGGGCTGGACAGGCACAGTCTGGATCAGCACGGCGATCGTTTGCTTTGCACCATCGCAGGGATGACAATCGCCAAAAACCGCCATAACTTCACTGTCGCGTTCGGGTGAGCAGCTTTCGGCGCCCCATTTGGCCGACCGGGAGGCCGCCCTGAATCCCGCCAATGCCGGCCCACAAAGGGAGGTTTGGGAACCATGGCAAAATCGATCGCACAGCTTGTTGCGGCGGGTACATTGGCCGGCATCCTCGGCGCCGCCGCGAACGCCGAGACGACGCCGGCGCATGGCGTCGCGCCGGATTTTTCCTCCGGCCTTGCCGGCTGGGTGGCGAACGAACAGGACTTCGTGGCGGTTCCCGGCAAGCCCGGTCCCGTCGTGTCTGACCCGGCCCATCCCTACATCAACAATCTTCTCGCCCGCCGCATTGGCGCCCAGCCAACCTTCAGGGTCGCCGATCTCGCCAATCCCAACCTTAAGCCGTGGGCCAGGGAGGTCATGAAGCGCGAAAACGAGAAGGTGCTCGCCGGAGGGATCGGATTTACGCCGCGCTCGAGCTGCATGCCGGCAGGTGTGCCAGCCTTCATGCTGTTTCCCGTCGTCGAGCCGATCTTCTTCGTGCAGTCGCCCAAGACGGTTCTGATGATCTTTGCGGGCGATGCCCAAATACGGCACATTTATCTCGACGTGCCCCATTCCGCGCATCCGAAACCGTCATGGTACGGCGAGTCGGTCGGGCATTACGAGGGCGATACGCTGGTGATCGACACCATCGGATTCAATGACAAGACCTATGTGGACAATTTCCGCACGCCGCACAGCGACAAGCTTCATGTGCTGGAGCGCTGGACCCTCGCCAATGAAAACACCATGCGCGTAACGTTCACGGTTGAGGATCCCGACACGTTCAACCAGCCGTGGACGGCGGCTTTCAGCTTCCACCGCATTGAGCGGCCGCTGTATGATGAAGAAGTATGCGCCGAGAACAACACTTTGCTGTTCGACTACCACGTACCGACCGCGGATAAGATCGATTTCTGACGGGCGCCTGGTCGCCCGTCACGCCGGTGAGAAGGCCGGTCGGCGAATGGCCGCGGATCGCCCGGCAGCGCCTCCAGGTACCGTTGGCGCGGCGGAAGGGCCCGCTGTGCCGCTGGAAGGCCCACCGCTGCATTGCGGGCCGCCGCTGGATCACGCCACGGCGCGCTTGGCAGCAGCGGCCGAAGCAGGCATCCTCGTCACATTTGGGGAATAACAATTGACGTGACTGGAGGAAGCGTCATGCTCTACCGAGCTTCGATCGGCATGATTGTCTTTGCGGCAGCAGCATTATCCATGCCTTCGGCAACTCGAGCATTCGACGACGCCATATATCCTGCGCTGACGGGCCAGTGGACCAGGGCGATAGTCCCGGGAGCTGTCGGCCAACCTCCATTCGATCCGGCGAAACCACCGGGCCGAGGACAAGAAGCCCCGCTCACGCCCGAATACCAGGCCAAATTCGAGCGCATCCTCGCCGATCGCGCCGCCAGCGGACTGGGCGATGTCGTGTCGACGACGTGCCTGCCGCCCGGCATGCCGATGATGATGCAGGCCTATGAACCGATGCAAATCACTGTGCTGCCGGACGTCACCTATATTTTGATCGATCATATTCACGAGAGTCATCGAAGGATTTTCACCGACGGACGCGCGTGGCCCAAGACCTTTCAGCCGAGCTTCACCGGCTATAGCATTGGCAAATGGATCGATGAGGACGGGGATGGGCGTTTCGATGTGCTCGAAGCCGAAACCCGCTATTTCAAAGGGCCGCGTTTCTTCGACAGCAGCGGCATTCCGCTGCATGAGGATGGCGAGAGCGTCATCGGCGAGCGCATCTATCTCGACAAGGCAGACCGCAACCTTCTTCATGATGAAATCACTGTGACCGACCACGCACTGACCCGTCCGTGGACGGTGGTGAAGAGCTATCGCCGCACCCTCGACCCGCTGGCAGATTGGCCCGAGTTCATTTGCAATGAGCAGATCCCATTCGTTCATATCGGCAATGAGACCTACAAACTAAGTCCCGACGGCTATCTGATGCCGACCAGAAGCCAGCAGCCCCCGCCGGACCTGCGATATTTCAGTCAACCTAAAAAGTAACATCCTGCCAGCTTTTATACTGCGGTTTCATCAGAAACGGGAAGGACAAGCCCATGTTGTACCGAGGTTTGATCGGCGCCGCAGCGCTTGCAGCATCGCTGGGCGTGGCGCCCGGCGGCGCGCTTGCGTTCGATGAATCGAAATATCCGGATTGGAAGGGCGCGTGGCGTCGCGTCGCCGTGCCCGGAGTTGTCGGTCAGCCGTCATACGACCCGACAAAGCGCGGCGGCCAGTTTCAAGAGGCCCCATTGACTCCGGAATATCAGGCCATCTTCGAGGCCAACCTCAAGGACCAGGCTGCCGGTGGACAGGGCACCGACCCGACCTATACATGCCTCTCGCCCGGCATGCCGAGGGTCATGACCACATTCGCCCCGTTTGAGATCGTCGTGACGCCGCAGATGACCAATTTTCTGATCCAGCACATCCACGATTCGCGCCGGATCTTTACCGACGGCCGCGACTGGCCGAAGAAAATCGTGCCGACCTTCGTCGGATATTCAATTGGCCGATGGATCGACACCGATGGGGACGGCCGCTACGACGCGCTCGAGATAGAGACGCGCGGATTGAAAGGTCCCCGATCCTATGATCCGGCCGGCCTTCCCTTTCACTCCGATAATCAGAGTATTTTCAAGGAGCGCGTTTACTCCGACAAGAACGATCCGAACGTCCTCTACGACGAGATCACGACGTTCGACCACGCGCTGACGCGACCGTGGACAGTTACAAAGAAATATGCTCGCGTGCAGACCAAGCCGCCCGAGTGGGTCGAGGAAGTTTGCGCTGAAGGCAACGGTGATGTCGAAATCGGCAAGGAGGGGTACTTCCTGAGCGGGGACGGCCACCTGATGCCCACCAAGAAGGACCAGGCGCCGCCGGACCTGCGGTATTTCAAGCCAAGCCAGGACTAAGGGGGAGGCCGGGGCAGATCGCGCGTGATCCCTTTATCCGGAGCATTTTCGATCAGGTTGAGCATCTCCTGCGGGAGTCTTGGCCGGGCTTGTCTCAGCCCTCCACTTCTTAGTCGCTGAGCCACCGCAAGAAAAGACGTGGATGCGCGACAAGCGCCGGCATGACGCCCATGAGAATGATACGGCGCTCTGCCAAAATGGCCGGTTTGGTTCAAGATGAGCCGCCCGAACGGGTCGTTGGCTCGCCTTTAAGGCTGCACCGACACTCTCACCGCCAATCCTCCGAAGACTGGCGGTTCCAAATTCCGGCTAGGAGGAAACTGACCCGGTAGGACCGCGCCACGGGTAGCAGAAGTTTCATGCGCTGCAGGTCGGGCCAGGCCCGGTGGAAAACTCTTTTCAATTTCGAGTGGGGCAGGACGTGAAAAGCGGCCAACCGGCGATCACTCGCGGCCTTGATCGCTTGGATGCTCTTTGTCGCGGGCGGCGGCAGCCGGTCAAGGGTCTC
>JAJPKK010000014.1 GCA_021323775.1 Hyphomicrobiales bacterium | reverse complement strand
CGAATCGCCATTCATGAATCCTTGAATCGAAACGCGATTCCGCTGTCTAGAAAAATCTTACCGGCAGAACATCGAAAGGATGGCTATCCCACCTGGGCAGTTACAATAATTTTAAAGAATTCGAACGTTCCTCCCTTCTCCCCGCCTTCCCCGGTGCGCGGGAGGGGTGGTGATGTGCCGGCGGCTTGCCGGCGGGTCCGCGTTTCAAGTGGACGGGGCATTGCGTGCCGCGACTTCGATCCCTCCCGTCAGCCAGTTCACCCGAACCTCGAATCCGACGCCAAGGCGCGACAGTACGATAGTCCCGCCACATGACATGCCGGTGGCAAAGAAGCTTATGGTAGAGCGCGCCGGACGTTCGTTGCAGGTCAGCGGCAGCAGCGCCTGGAAGGAAACATCAGCAGGAATTTGCAGGACCCGGCCCGTCGATCCGGAACGGATCATGCGTCCCGGCGCATCGATCTGCGCATTGATTTGGGCGCTTCGGCGCACGGCGGCAGTGCGGTCGGCCTTCAGCAGCGCAGCGGCTTCGACCGCGAAAGCCGCAAGCCGCTGACGCGAAGTGGCCCGCGGTACGAGAGGCAAGAGTATCGCGGCAAGCATCGCCACGATGGCGACGACAGCGACGATTTCGAGGAGGGTGAACCCCGCGGTGAAATTCTCCTGCCGCCGCACGTCGTCACTCGACGCTCGCGGTGGAGATGTCGGCCGCGGAGCCGGTTCCGCCCTCCTGTCCGTCGGCGCCGTATGAGATGATCTCGTAGGCGCTGCGCTCTCCGGGCGAGCGATAGACGTAGGGCTTGCCCCAAGGATCGTTCGGTACGGTCCCGCCTTTCAGATAGGGACCATTCCAGGCCGTCAATCCTGGGGCGGGCTTCACGAGTGCGGCCAGGCCCTCTGATGAGGTCGGGTAACGCCCCGCGTCCAAATAGAACAAGTCGAGCGCGCTCGAGAAGCTCTGGATCTGGATTTTGGCGGCTTTCACTTTTGATTCGCCGAGATAGTTGAGCACCCGCGGGCCGACCAGCGACATGATGAGGCCGATGATGGTTATGACCACCAGCATTTCCACGAGCGTGAAGCCACGCTGGCCGCGAATGCGAGAGCGCCGGCGTCCTGCCGTGCCGATTTGCGTTTCAGAGTGTTTCATGTTGGATGCCTGTGGGTTATGTCATGCGGCGCCTTTTATCCGATGACTTGGGTGATGGAGAGAAGTGCGGTCATGACGGAAACAATGAGGCCGCCGACCACGACGCTGATCGAAATGATAGCGAGCGGACCGACGATTGCCACCACCCGGTCGAGACTGCGTTGCAGCTTCGCCTCGTAAAACTCCGCAATCCGCGTCGAGAGGGTAGGCATCTGGCCGGTTTCCTCGCCGATCCGAAGCATGCGAATCGCCATGGGCGGCAGAATCGCCGCGGCCGCCAGCGCATCCGACAACTTGCCGCCGTGCCGCACGCGATCCGCAGTCGCCATCCATGGCGCCGCTCTTCCGGTGACCGCCATGATATCCACGAGGATTCGCAGCGTCGCTGTGAGCGTAACATCGCTGCTTAATAGGATGCCCAGATTACGGCAAAAAAGGGCAGCGCGGTAGAAAGTAAATATGGTCGAGATGCCGGGCAGGCGCGATATCTCGGAAATGATCGACGTGCGCACGCTTTTGCGGCGCAACAGCAGCCACACTCCCACAATAGCCGCCACCGCTGCTATTGCGAGCTCGTTGGCATTGCCGCGCACGAACTCCGAGAAATTGAGGAAGGTGGTGATAGCCGAGTCGCTCTTGGCGCCGAAGTCGCGCAGTACGGAGGAGAACTGAGGCAGCACGAACAGAATGAAGAACGTCAGCACGCAGATTGCCGCCAGCAAGACGAATGCGGGGTATTGCAAAGCGTCGGTCAATCGGCGGCGCAGCGCCTCCGCCCGCGCCCGCTCGGCGGCAATCAGCTCCAGAATCTGGCTGAGCTTGCCGGACGTTTCGCCGACCTGCACGAGCGCAACATAGATTGGCGGGAATAGCGCCGGATGTTTGCCGACAGCCTCGGCAAAGCTCTCGCCGGCCAGGATGCCTGCGCGAATCTTGGCGACGACCGGATGTAATCGCCCGATGTCGGTGTCGCTTGCGAGCAATTCCAGCGCATCGTCGAGGCGCGCCCCTGCCTTGAGAAGCAGCGCCAGGTCGCGGGTGAAAACAGTGACATCCTCAGGGCGGGGCTGGTTGAACAGCGCGATGGTGGCGCTTGACACTCCAGCGACGCCGTCGTCGACCACTGTTTCGATCGGCACGAGGCCAAGATACTCGATGCGGCGGGCCACCTCCGCGGCGGTCGGCGCAGAGAGGGAGCCGTTGACGACCTCGCCATTCTGGGTGATCGCGCGGTAACGGAAATTCGGCATGGCTCACCGGATCGTGGTAACGCGCAGAACCTCGCTGGCGGAGGTTATTCCGGCCCGACATTTGGCGACGCCGTCATCGACCATCGTGGTCATCCCGGCCTGCACCGCCGCCCTGTCGATGGCATTGCCGTCAGTTTGGGCGTTAATAAGGCCGCGTACGCTCTCGTCGATCTTCAGGACCTCGAACACGCCGACCCGTCCGCGGTAGCCGGTACCGCCGCAGCGCTCGCAGCCCTTGGGCTCGTAGATGGCTTCGCCCAGCTTGAACCCGAGCGCACGGAGACGGGGGTCATCGGCGAAGTCGATGAGTCTGATGTCGCGCTTGACCTTGCAGCGGTCGCACAACTGCCGCACCAGGCGCTGGGCGATCACGGCGCGCAGCGTCGATTTGAGGAGGAAGCCCTCGACGCCAAGATCCAGCAGACGCGGCACGGCGGCTGCCGCCGTTTCGGTGTGGAGGGTCGTCAGCACGAGGTGCCCCGTCAACGCCGCGTGCACGGCGATGTGCGCAGTCTCGGAGTCGCGGACCTCGCCGACCATGATGACGTCCGGGTCCTGGCGCACGAAGGCGCGCATGGCGGCTGCGAATGTCAGTCCGATATTGGGCTTTGCCTGGGACTGGTTGACGCCCGGAATCTCGTACTCCACCGGATCTTCGATGGTGAGGATTTTGCGCGTGGGCTCGTTGAGGATCGACAGGACGGTTGCAAGCGTTGTGGTCTTGCCGCTGCCGGTCGGCCCGGTAACCACGATCATGCCATGGGGCAACTTGAGGAGATCGCGCAGCTTTCTTTCATCGGGCGGCAGAAAGCCGAGCCGTTCGATGGCGAGGAGGCCGCGGTCAGTCGGCAGCAGGCGGATGACCGCGGATTCGCCGTGTTGCGTCGGCATGATGGCGACGCGGATGTCAAGATCGGTCTTGCCAACGTGCAACTGAGCGGCGCCATCCTGCGGCAGACGGCGCTCCGCAATATTCAATCCCGATAGAATCTTGATGCGGGAAATGATCGCCTGGGGCAACACCCCGGCTGGCGGCGGGATGGCGCGCAGCAGCCCGTCGATGCGCAGGCGCACCGTCAGCCCGGACCTGAACGGCTCGATATGAATATCGCTGGCGCGCAGCTCGACCGCCTTTTCCAGAAGATCGCTAACCGCGCGAACGACCGGTGCGCCGGAGGCAAGATCGCGCAGGCTTTCGATGTCATCCTCGCGCGCATAGCTCGACTGCCGAGCCTCCGGCGCCGCCACATCATTCCCGAGGCGCTGGTCGAGGGCGGTTTCGATATCCTCGAACGATGCGACCGCGATCGGCACGTCGCGGCCGAGCACGATCGCGGCTGCGCGGGCTGCCGCATGATCGCTGGGATCGGCCACCGCAAGCGCCGGTTCGCCGCCCGCCGACCGGAACGGGAATACAAGCATTTCTCGCAGGAAACGCTGCGAGAAACGCTCGGTCAGCGGCTGTGCCGACAAGAGGTCCTGCAAGGTGATGCGGGGGACGCGGAAAAACGCCGCCACCTCGTCGGCAAAGTCGTTCGCCGAAAGATCGGTCAGCTCCCACAACTTCTGCAGCGCGCGATTGCCGCCAGATTGCGCAGCGCCGTTGGGCACAGCGCTGTCGCCGTTAAGATGATTCTTGTCGCGAAGATAATTCGCGAATTCGAGCGTGAGGTCGGCCGGCATGATATTGCTTCCGTGGCGATGCAGTATAGCGAGGCTGAGGCAGTTTGCCATGCCCTATAGCTCTCGACAGCGCTATAGCTCTCGACCCGGATCGCCAAGACCCCGCATGATACCGGGCCGCGGGGTCGCCCCCGCATTACACCAGGAAAGGGGAGCCAGCATGACCCAGAAGATCGCCCTTGAGGAGCATTTCCTGTCGCCGGGTTTCGAGGATTATTGGAAGACCACAGCGGGCGAAATCACGCCCGATATTTTCCGGCAGGCGGTGGCGCGGCTCGCCGAATTCGGCGATTTGCGCCTCGGCCAGATGGATCGCGACGGCATCGCGCGGGCTGTGCTCTCCATCGCGGGACCCGGCGTACAGATCGAGGGCGACACGGCGATTGCGGTGCGACGCGCACGGGAGTCAAATGATTTCCTTGCCCGCGAAATCGCGAAGCGGCCCGACCGCTACGCCGGTTTCGCTCATCTGCCCATGCAGGACGCCAAGGCGGCGGCCGACGAACTAGAACGCGCGATGCGCGACCTCCGCTTCGTCGGCGCGATGATCAACGGCCACACCAACGGGCAATACCTGGACCATCCCTCGCTCTATCCGTTCTGGGAGCGCGCCGAAGCGCTCGGCGCAGTGATCTACCTGCATCCAGCCGATCCGCCGGCAGCCATGCCGGCGCTGGAGGGCACCTATGGGCTTAAGCGCGCCACCTGGGAGTGGGGCGTCGAGACTGGCTCCCATGCCCTGCGGCTCGTGTTCAGTGGGCACTTCGACCGCTTCCCGCGCGCGACGCTGATGCTTGGGCATCTCGGCGAGATGATGCCGTACCTGCTGTGGCGCTTCGACAGCCGCGCCGCATTTTATGGCGTCAAGCTCGCTCGCCGACCGTCCGACTACATCCGGCAGAATATCGTGATGACGATTTCAGGCATGTACTCTGCGGAGCCGTTCGATTGCGCGGTCGGCGCGGTCGGCCATCAGCGCATCATGTTCGCGACGGACTACCCCTTCGAGCCGCCCGGCGAGGCGAGCGAATTCATCGACCACGTGCCGCTCGCAGACGACGTGCGCGCCGACATCTGCTTCAACAACGCAGCGCGGTTGCTGGGGCTGTAGCGTGGGCCGAGCTTTTAGCGAACGGGGCCGGAGAGTGCCCCACCCGACTGATCAATGTCATGGGAGAGATCCAGCCGGCGCAAATATCGGCGCAGCCGAGGACGACCACGCTGGCTTTCGCCGGCAAAGGACGATAGGGTTGCGATGTCGATGAGAAAATTCTCGGTGGTCGTTTCCATGTGACACACCAATCGCCCGCAACATGTGCGATTTCGCGCTTCCCGTCAGTCCGGCGCCGCAACGGTGATCGCCTCCTTCGCACTCTGTTGCCTGATGTCGCACGCGGAGGCAGCCGACGGCATTGCGCCCGGCGAATGGAAGCTCACCGAGACCATCGTCATGAACGGAAACAAGACTCCCACTCAGACGAGAACGCGCTGTCTGTCGCCCGAGCAAGCCGGTGACACCGCGACAACCTTCTCGCCCGAATACCGCACCGTGAATTCCGGCTGCGAGCGGGTCGAATTCAATTCAACCGCCACGGCCCTGCGCTGGCGCATGCGCTGCACCGGCCAATTGGACATGGACGTGGCCGGAGATTTCATTTTCGACACGCCCAAGCACTATTCGGCGACGATCGTATCGAAAGGCGCGATCGCGGGGCGGGAGGTCGTCAATACGACCGTGGCCATTGAGGGTGAGCATATTGGGGAATGCCGGTAGCGCGTCTGCAGGCTCAATTCCTACAGGACGTTCCCCATAGAAGATTTTGATCGTATCACGCGCATGGGTCGGCAAAATCGAGCCCATCGAAAGCGGCTGTTGCCGCTTTCGACATTTCAGGAGGGCCCGACTTCGATGCACCGTGCCCGCCGCGCTGGCGGGCAGGCTTCGTTCTGAACTTGCGAAAAGCGCCCGCCCTGCCGCGCTTCGCAGATCGCAGGATCGGATTCGACTTTCCCGAGCGCCGCGACTAGCCTCGACGTCACAGAACAATTCCGGCGGGAAGGGAAACCAAGGAGATAGACGCAATGCGCCAGCCACTCGTTTCGTCGTTGAACACGGTATTGCGCGCGGCCTCGGCCCTGCTGATCGGAGCGGGCGCCGCACTGCTGTCGATTGCGGCCGTTCGCGCGCAGAGCGAGCCGCTCGTTATTGCCAAGCAGGGCTACTTCTTCGTCGGCGGCCATATCGACACGAGCCGCGAAGGGTCGCCGACGGTCGGCCACATGTATGTGGAATTCCAGGTGCCGCAGAAGGTCGCCCATCCGTATCCGGTGGTGATGATTCATGGCGGCAGCCAGACCGGCACAAACTTCACCGGCACGCCGGACGGCCGCGAGGGCTGGGCGCAGTATTTCCTGCGCCGCGGCTATGCGGTCTATGTGGTCGATCAGGTGGCGCGCGGCCGCGCCGCGCAATGGTCGCAGGCGAACGGGCCGGTGACTTCGGCCAATCTCGCGCGTCTTGAGCAGCGCTTCGTGGCGCCGGAACGCTTCAACCTGTGGCCGCAGGCGCATCTGCACACCCAATGGCCGGGTTCAGGCATGCCGGGCGATCCGAGCTTCGACCAGTTCTACGCCAGCCAGTTTCCCTCGCTGGCGGATTTCCCCTTGCAGCAGGCGCTCAACCGTGACGCCGCCGTGGCTCTGCTCGACCGCATCGGCCCTGCCGTGCTGCTGATCCATTCCCAGTCGGGAGCATTCGTGTGGCCGATCGCCGACAAGCGGCCGAGCCTCGTGAAGGCGATCCTTGCAGTCGAACCGAATGGCCCGCCGGCTCATGACGTCGATTTCAAGGGCGCGCCGGATTGGTTCGCCGACAATCCGCACCTGAAAGCCTACGGCCTCGTCGACGTGCCGCTCACCTACGATCCGCCGGTGACCGACGCCGCGCCGCTCAAGTTCATGCGCGAGGACAAGCCGGAGCGGCCCGACTATGTGCGCTGCTGGGCGCAGCCGGAGCCCGCCCGCAAGCTCGTGAACTTGCGGGATACGCCGATCCTGGTCGTTACCTCGGAGGCCTCCTATCACGCGTCATATGACCACTGCACCGTGCGGTACCTGGCGCAGGCCGGCGTCAAGAGCACCTTCCTTCGGTTGGGGGATGTCGGCATTCACGGCAACGGCCACATGATGATGCTGGAGAAGAACAGCGACGCCATCGCTAAGGTGATGGTGGATTGGCTGGATCGCGCTTTGCCGGGCGGATGAGACGAGTCATACCGACGAAGGCGCTTCTTCGACAAGCTCAGGAGCGCCGCGCCCGCCGCGGCGCAGCCTTTCGAAGGCCGGCGGGCGCGCTTCGCTTGGCCTACCCGGCTACGGGATTGCCTCCAAATACGGCTCCCAGGCTTCGATCGAGACCTTGAGGGCCGGATCGGCGAACTCGCCCCACAGCTCGCGCGCGTCGAACACGACGGTGTAGAGCCACTGCGGGTCCTCGCCTTTGCCGGCCGCCACCGCGTCAGGAAACACGTGGCAGCCCCTGATGTGTTCGATCGCACCGGCATGCCCCCGTGCATAGCGCGGCAGGCGGGTGTGGCCCGGCGGATTAATGTTGCGCGTGCGCACGCGGTCGCCGGGCTTGAATTTCGCCGGCGCCGGCGGCGGCCTCTCGAAGCTTCCGCGCGACAGGGTTTTCGGCACATCCGCGGGTGTGAGCGTGCGCTTCACTGGCTTCGCCGGATGGAGGGCGCGTCCGGCCGCGAGTTCGTCCTCGCCGACAAGGCCAAACTGCAGGCACAGGTTTTCGAGGCCGAGGGTCCATTTCCTGTAGTAGCTGCTGGCGAGGTAGACATGCGGCGGCAGCGTCTCCCGCGAGAACCGGCTGATGTCTATCGACCACAGGCCGAGATAGCCCATGGCGCGATTCATGGCGAGGACCCGGCCTTCCCACGGCGCGTGAAACACCGGCTCATCCGGCTCGGGCTCGACCTTGCCGAAGCCGTGCATGCCGCCCATGTCGTGGACGCCGTTCATGGCGCATCTCCTGCCGCGAGGGCAAGACCGGTCCCGATCATGGAGTCGCGGGTGACGAGGCTCGCAAGTTTTTCCTCGCCCCATCCGTCCGTGCCAGCCGGCCGCATCGGCACCACCAGGTAGCGGGTTTCGGCGGTCGAATCCCATACCCGGATCTCGGTGTCAGCAGGCAGAATCACGCCGAAATCTGCGAGCACGCCGCGCGGATCGATGACGGCGCGGGAGCGATAAGGCGCGGACTTGTACCACACGGGCGGCAGGCCCAGCACATCCCACGGATAGCAGGAGCACAGCGTGCAGACGACCATGTTATGAAGCCGCCGCGTATTCTCGACCGCGATCAGATGGGTCGAGCGCGCGGTTAAACCCAACTCGCCTACCGCCGCTGCGGCGTCGGCGATGAGGCGCCGCTTGAAGTCCGGATCTGCCCACGCCTTGGCGACGACACGGGCGCCGATATGGGGACCGATCTTGCTCTCATAGGCGTCGATGATGACATCGAGCGCCTTTGGGTCCACGTAGCCCTTCTCGGTCAGGATCGTCTCAAGCGCACGCACCCGAAGCTGCATCTCGCTGAGCTCCGAGCCGTGATCGTGCTGGCGGTGGGGATCGTGCTGACGCATGTTCATGACGATAGGTATCTTGCGTAGAAGCGGCGTGATTTCGTATGCCCGGCTTCGCGCGATAATCTTAGCCCAGCGACGTCCCGTTGGCCATGACGCTCCACGCCGCGCCTGCTCCGAAAGGCAATGCGAAATCCTAATGACTTCTACACAGCCACACCCCGATGACGGTCTTGCGCCGGCTTATCCGCCGCCTCGCAACGCCTGCGATGCCCATTTCCACATTTTCGGCCCGGCGGATAAATATCCGCACGTCACCACTGATCTGCGCTACCAGCCGCCTTACGCGCCGCTCGCGGACTATCTCGCGGTCGCGCGGCGGCTTGGCTTTGAGCGCTTCGTGTTCGTCCAGCCCAGCGCCTACGGCCTCGACAACGCCTGCATGTTGGAAGCGATGGATGAGCTTGACCCCGCAGTGCGCCGCGGCATCGTGCATCTCGATGAAACGAACGCGCGGGATTCCGAGCTCGCGCGCTGGCATGACTGCGGGGTGCGCGGCGTGCGGATCAATATTTCGCCGATCCGCAGGCCGGAGGCGGGCCTTGCGGATGCGCTGCGGCCCAAGATCATACGCACTGCGAAGATCTGCCGCGAACTTGGCTGGCACGTCGACCTGCTGCTGCCTGGCTGGCTCGTCAGCGAGCTGATGCCGACGCTGCGGGAGCTGCCGGTCGCGTTCACGGTCGCCCATATGGGATTGTTCCCGGCATCGGCGGGGCCGTCACAGCAGGGTTTCCGGGACTTCCTGGCGCTGGCCGGCGACGGCTCCGGCCGGTGCTGGGTCAAACTCACCGGCATCTATCGGTTCTCGCAAGCTCCCGGATATGCCGACGTCAAGCCGTTTGCCGAGGCGCTGATCGCGACGGCGCCCGAACATCTTATCTGGGGAAGCGATTATCCCCACCTGTCCTTCCATGATAAGGTCGGCACTATCGAGCTTTACAACAAGCTGATGGATTGGGCCCCCGACGCCGCGGTGCGCCAACGCATACTCGCTGACAATCCCGCGCGGCTGTTCGAGTTTTGAGGAAGCGAGCCGCCGTAGTGTGGGCAAAGGCGGCCGCAATGGCATCGATTTATGGGTTTGCGCGGCGGCCGCCTTTGCCCACGCTGCGAGGCGCGCCGTCCGGCGCGGGCAACGCCCGCAAGCGGCCAGCTCATCCACGCGCCTTTGCCCACCCTGCTACGTGCGACGCCGCTCGGACCGCATCCGCTCCCATCACTTCAATGCCTCCACGATCTCGCGAACATTGTGCCGCATCATATCGACGTAGGTTGGGGCCGGGCCGGCCGGCGCCGTGAGCGTGTCGGCAAACAGCGTACCGCCGATGCGGGCGCCGGTCTCGGCAGCGATGCGCTTCACCAGGCGGGGATCGACGGCGCTTTCGAAAAAAAGCGCCGGGATATTCTCCTCACGGATCGCCCGGATGATCCGGGCGATGTCTCTTGCGGATGGCTCGGTTTCGGTGGAGAGGCCCTGCGCCGCGATGAACGCTATGCCGTAATCTGCCGCGAAATATTCGAAGGCTTCGTGGGTGGTGATGACCTTTCGCCGCGCCGGCGGGATCGTCGCAACGGCGCGGCGGATGTCCGCATCGAGGCGGGCGAGTTCCTCGATGTAGGCCGTGGCGTTGGCCTCGTAGGTCGCGCGCCCCTCCGGGTCAGCCCGGATCAAGCCGTCCCGGATATTCGACACGTAGATTTCGGCGTTATGGACCGATTGCCAGGCGTGGGGATCGAGGCCGGCCGCTGCATTCCCGAAGCGACTGCGCACCGTACCCTCCCTGGCAAGCGGGGGAAGGTATTTCGATTGACCCTCCTTCGCATGCGGAGGACTGGAGGGTGGCGGCAACGGCACGACGCCGGCGCTGGCCGCTACGACGAGCGCCTGCGTGGCGGACGCCTGCAGGAGGCGAGCCATCCAGCCCTCGAAGCCGAGGCCGTTGACCACGATGAGCCCGGCGGCGGCGACAATCTTCGCATCCCGCGGAGTCGGCGCGTAGACATGGGCATCGGCGCCGCGTCCTACCAGGGCCGAAACTTCGACACGATCGCCGCCGACATGGGCCACTAAGTCGCGCAGGATCGAAAAGCTTGCGACCACCTTGAGCTTGCCGCTGCTCCCGGCCGCTTGCGCATGCGGCGCCGAGATCGCGCCTAAAGCCATGATAGCCGCGACGAGAAGCACCGCGAGGTCACGCCGCATCGTCAGGCCTCCAGGTGCCGGCGCGCGCCCCATCCGCGGAGCAGGCCGCCAAAGCGTCCGAACAGCACCGACGCGCCATAGACCATTCCGGCGAACAGAATGATGGCTGGGCCGGCCGGCAACCCGGCGTGATAGGACACGAGCAGCCCGCAATAGGCCGAGATAATGCCGGCGCCGACTGCGCTCACCGTCATCGCCGTGAGGTCGCGGCTCCAGAACCGGCTGATGACGGCCGGCAATATCATGATGCCGACTGCCAGGAGAGTTCCGAGCGCCTGGAAGCCGCCGACGAGATTGAGCGCCACCAAGGCGAGAAAGGAGATGTGCGCCGGGCCGCCTGAACGGCTGACCGAACGCAGAAAACCGGCGTCAACAGATTCCACGACGAGCGGCCTCCATATCAGCGCCAGCACCAGCAGTGAGACGGTGGCGACCACGGCAATGAGAACCAGCGTCGCATTGTCGAGCGCCAGCACATTGCCGAACAGGAAATGCAGAAGATCGACGCTGTTGCCGCGCACGGACACGATCACCACGCCGAGCGCCAGCGATACGAGAAACAGCGCCGCGAGCGATGCATCCTCTTTCAACTCGGTCGCGCGGGCGATGCCGCCGGCCACGAGCGCCACAAGGAGTCCGGCGATGAGCCCGCCTGAAGTCATGGCAAACAGACTAAGGCCGGCCACAACATAACCGATCGCCGCCCCCGGCAGGATGGCGTGCGCCATGGCGTCGCCAATCAGACTCATGCGGCGCAGCATCAGCAGGACCCCTACGGGCGCCGCTCCCAGCGCCAGGCCAACCACGCCGACCAGCGCGCGGCGCATGAACTCGAATTCCGCGAAAGGCGAAACCAGGAGATCGTAGATCGCCATCACTCGGCCGCAACTGCACATTCGGCAGCGGCTTCCTCAAATGCCTCGCACATGCGCCGCGCCTTCATGAGATTTTCCGGGGTCAGCACGAAGCCGGTCTCGCCCCAGGCAATCGGCTCGCGCGCCATGAGCAGCGTCTGCGAGAAGTGGCGGCGTACGAGGTTCATGTCATGCAGCGCCGCCAGCACCGTGCGGCGCTCGCTGTGCCAGCGGCGGACGAGGGCGATCAGGTCCGTGACCGTCCTCTCATCGATGGCGTTGAACGGCTCGTCAAGCACGATCAGCCGCGAGTCCTGAAGCAGCAGGCGGGCGAACAGCACGCGCTGCAGTTGTCCTCCCGACAATCCAGCGATCGGGCGGCGTTCGAATCCGGTGAGCCCGACCGCCGCAATCGCCCCGTGAATCCATTCGCGTTCCGTCTTGCCGATGGCGCCAAAGGCGCCGATGCGTCGCCACAGCCCCATCGCGACAAGATCATAGACGTTGATCGGAAACGAACGGTCGATCTCGATCGCCTGGGGCAGATAAGCGATGTCGCGAACACTGAGATCACGGTCGATTGTGCCGGACAGCGGCGCAACGAGGCCAACGATTCCCTTGAACAGCGTTGATTTCCCAGCCCCGTTCGGCCCGACGACGGCCAACATCGCTCCCTCCTCCACCTCGCCGGTGAGGTGGTGAACAGCGGGGTGACGGTCGTAGCCAAGGGTCAAATCGCGGAATCGCAGGTGTGCGGCCATGATCCGCTCACGAGATCACCCACCACACCGCGATCCACAGCACGCCCGCCAGGCCAAGCGCCAGGACGAGCCGTTCTGCGGCGGACATGCGCAACAGCGACGCCGACACCGCCCGCGCCGGATGACCGTGACCGGTTTCGTGGTGATGATGGGTCATGGGTTCTGTATAGTGTAACCCTCCCGGGGTGTCGATGGCGGAGGCCCGCATGGCCGGGCGGGGCAATCCATGTCACTTCGCCTACGTCTCTCTCCGCTCGCGGGCCCGCGACTTACACTCAAGAGGCCGGAGTTTGCGCGCTCGCGCGCAAATTCCGGGTCAGAGGCCCCCCCGGCTCTGAATGGCGAGTTTCGCGGAAACGCCTCCTCAACCAATCCCCACAAGCGGCGACAGGGAATGCAGCGCATCCAGCCGACGTCCGGCTTGCCCCGCCTCTCAGGATGCGATTCCAATCGGCCGAAATTGCTTGAGTGACGGGGCATCGCCTCTTCAGAAATCCGGCTCGTTCGCGACCGGGATGTGGTAGTCGAACAGGTGCTGGTTGTTCTCGGCACAGATTTCTTCGCGGAACGGCTGCTCCACCCGCCGGTAACGCTGTTTCGCGGTCCAGGGCTCATAAAAAGCGTCCGGATCGTCGACCGTGAAAGCCACCTCCAGGGCGTTCCCGTCGTCAACCACCTTCCAGCGCTCCACGACGTGCAGCTTCTCGGTGTGGGGCGTGCGGTAATTGTCGACGAAGGTCCGGTCATTAAGGGCAACCGTGTCGATCACCAGCGTACCGCCCTCATAATGGCCGACCGACTCGCCATACCAGGATGGCGCCGGATTTTCCGAATGAGGCACGTCGAGATAGACGCGCCGGATTTCCTGATTGCTTTCAAAAATAATCAACACTTCCTTGGACGATTGCACGAAGCGGATCGGCGTGAAGCGACCATAACTCATGAAGCCCGGAACGCCCGCGGGCCGGCAGCTCGAGCGTGGCGTGAATGCAATCTTGCCGGCGAGCACCTCCTCATTGTCCTTCCGCATCCGTTCCTTGACCCATGGCTTCAGATTCGGATTACTGAGATCGGCGATCCGATAAGTCGGCTGCGCGCCGGTCCCGTTGGGCACATAGGGATGGGCCGGATCCGTGCGCACGATGCCCACGCGCGCGCCGGGAACCTCGATCAGGTCGCCGCCGATCGATATCCATCCGACCTGGTTCGAGGAAAAATCGGGCGGAGCCGCCTTCTGTTCCGCGATCGCTGCGTTTGGCATGGCGAAGATCAAGCCGGCCAGGATACTGCCTGCGAGGACTCCTTGTCTCGCGGTTAACGCGTACATTGTTTCCTCCTCCTGTGCTGTTTCTTCTCGGGCCGCCTCCCCACCGCCGTCGCATGGGGGGGACGGTGGAGAGCGGTGGGCATGCTTCACATTGCGCCTACCGAAGACTGCCCACTCCACGACGCACGTGTCAGGTTACCGCATATGCGGGTGTGCCGTAAGAGCGGCGACGGCGTTGGGCATCGATGCCCATCGGCGGCGCATCACATCAGGCGGGGCCGTCGGCGAGCCGCTTGAGGTCGAAGCGGTCGACATCCTGCAGCAGTTCCACAAAGGCGCTTGCCCCGTGGGCAAGCGCCTGCTCGCCCTTTTGTGCGGTCGCGAGCGTGGCGTCGCCGACCGCGCCGCTCGGATGCAGGTCCTGGGTCATCCAGCCGAAGCCGACGGGCGCGAACGCGCTGAGCCATTTGAAGTCCTCGGCCATTTTCACCGTAGCCGGGACGGCCGCGACGGCTCGGTCCATGTGTACGGCTTCAGGCTTGTGGGCGAGAAGGAGCGAGGTTTCCGCGTCGCCGGCATGAATGCCATGGCGCAGCTCCATGCGTTCGAAGGTGCCCGGCGGATAGCCGAAGCGGTGCCATGCACAGGTTACCACCAGCATCTTCAGACGAACCCGCAGATCGCGGGCGACCAGGTCCATCGCGGCAACATTGCCGCCGTGGCTGGTGACGATCACGAGCTTGCGGACGCCGCAGCGGTGGATGCTCTCACCGATTTCCGTATACGCGCCGATGATGGTGCGCGCTGAAAGCGACAGGGTTCCGGGAAAGGCCCGATGCTCGTCCGATTGGCCGATCTGCTGGATGGGGAGAAACGTCACCGGCAAGTCGGGGGGCAGCAGGGGCAGGACGCGGGTCATATAAGCTTGCGCGATATAGGAGTCGACGCCGAGCGGAAGATGCGGACCATGCTGCTCCACCGCCGCGACCGGCAGCACCGCGATCCAGCGCTCGGTATCGCCGGCCGCGACTTCGGTCCACGTCATTTCGGTCCAGTTGCGTTTCGGCATCATGTTTGCATCACTCGCTATCTATTCCGACCCGGTTCGCGTATGGTCCCGGCGCCTTCGGAGAATGAACCATGCGAAACACTGGACTTCAAAGAAACGCGTTCTCGAGGCCCGCTCTCTCCAGAGCCGCCCGATTTTTCGTCGCCACGGGCTTCATAATCGCCTGTGCTGTGGCCGGCAACATGCTGGCCGGTCATGCGGCCGCGGCGCAGACGCTGGACAAGGTGTCGTTCGCCACCAACTGGGTCGCGGAGGCCGAGCACGGCGGATTCTATCAGGCGCTGGCCGACGGCACCTACCGCAGATACGGGCTCGATGTCACCATCGTTCCGGGCGGTCCGCAGGTCAACAACCGCATCCTGCTGCCAGTCGGGAAAATCGATTTTTATCTGAGCGCGAACACGCTGCAGTCTTTCGATGCCGTCGAGCAGAACGTTCCGACGATCGTGGTCGCATCGATGTTCCAGAAGGATCCGCAGGTCCTGATTGCGCATCCCGACCGCGGCATCAACGACCTTCAAGATTTGAAGGGCTTGGTACTTTATATTTCCAAGGAAGGCATGGCGAGCTATTTTCAATGGCTCAAGGCAGATTATGGCTTGCTCGACAGTCAGGTTAAGCCCTACACGTTCAATCCGCAGCCCTTCCTGGCCGACCGCAACAGCGTCATGCAGGGCTATGTGACATCCGAGCCTTACGCGATCGAGAAAGCGACCGGTGTGAGGCCTAAGATTTTCCTGATCGCGGATTACGGCTTCAGCAGCTACTCGACATTGATCGAGACGCGGCGTGACCTCGTCGAGCGCAAGCCCGATCTGGTGCAGCGCTTCGTCGATGCCTCCATCATCGGCTGGTACAACTACATCTATCATGACAATGCGGCTGCGAACGCCATGATCAAGCGCGAGAACCCCGAAATGACCGACGAACTGCTGGCCTCGTCGGTGGCCCGCATGAAGGAGTACGGCATTGTAGACTCCGGCGATGCGCTGGAGCTTGGCATCGGCGCGATGACGGACGCCCGCATGGCCGGTTTCTTCGATAAGATGGTGCGCGCTGGTGTGGTCAAGGCCAACCTCGACTACCGCAAATCCTACACGTTGCGCTTCGTGAATCGGAAAGTGGGGATAGAACTGCGGCGGTGACGCTTGGCGGCGTAGGGTGGGTTGAGCGCAGCGAAACCCGCGAGCGGCCTTGCCACTGGAAGGCTGTGATGGGTTTCGCTATCGCTCAACCCATCCTGCAGCCCACGAGTTTTTCCGTTGACCGAAATCAAATCTGGAACCGGTTCGGCGCCTGCATCAACCACAACCGCGTCGGTGGTTACCCTCAACGGCGTCGCCAAGCGTTTTGCCAATGGCACATTGGCGCTCGATCAGCTCGATCTCGCAGTCCATGGCGGCGAATTCGTCTCGCTGCTTGGGCCTTCCGGCTGCGGCAAATCCACGGTCCTGCGGCTCATCGCCGGGCTCACGGAGCCAACCAGCGGCAGCATTTCGTGGAGCGGCATCCCCCTCCTGGCCTTCCCCGGCTCTCCCTCCCCAGCCCTTGCCCGCTTGCGGGGGAGGGCACGATGGCGGAGCCGTAATAAGCCAGAAGTTGGCTTCGTGTTCCAGGAGCCAACCCTGATGCCGTGGGCCACGGTGCTGCGCAACGTCATGCTGCCGCTCGAACTTGCGGGTGTTGGGCATCGGCTGGCGACGCAACGGGCCACAGAGGCCCTGGAGCGTGTCGGGTTGGCATCGTTCCGCGACGCTTATCCCCGCGAACTCTCCGGTGGCATGCGGATGCGCGTTTCGATCGCCCGCGCCCTGGTCACCGACCCGCCGCTGCTCCTGATGGACGAGCCGTTCGCAGCCCTCGACGAGATCACGCGCTTCAAGCTTAACAACGACCTTTTGGAATTGTGGCGCGCGGTAGGCCCAACAGTGATCTTCGTGACTCATTCGGTGTTTGAGTCGGTCTATCTGTCGAGCCGGATCATTGTCATGACGCCGCGGCCAGGGCGGGTCTTCACCGAACTCGCCGTCGATGCGCCCTATCCGCGCGACGAAAGCTTTCGCACTTCGGCCGAATATGGGCGACACTGCCGGATCGCCTCGCAGGCGCTTTCACGCGCCATGGCGGAGGATCGTGAACGCCAAATGTGAGCCGCAGCCGTCCCCGCGCTTGTCCAGGACAAGCCAGGCGATGACAGCGGAGAATGGATGGGCCGCTACAAAACCTCCTCCACCCGCACGCTGCGGCAATCCACTTCGAACTCCAGGCCGCGAACGGGCGGCCGGGCGAAGTGCCAGTTGATGCCGGCTTGGGCGGCGCCGCGGCGGACGATTTCGTCGGCAAAAAACGGATAGATATCATGGGTCGTATAGACTTGGCTCGCGGTGGTCTCGGGCCAGCCGACGCCGAAGAGCGCGAGCCTCCGGGTGATTTCGTCGAGCACGAAACGCGCCTTTTCCCGCATGGCATCGGGGCTCGTCTCGCCATATCGGATGATGCGTTCGCGATAGCTCGCCTCGATCGGCCTCGCTTCCGCGCTGCCAGAGATCACGAAACTGGGTGGTGCGCCGGGGGCCGCCGGCACCGTGAATGAAAACGCATGAAAGCCAGGCTCCGTCGGCGGATCGATTTCCGGACACACATTGCTGCGGGCGACCGGGTTGACCTTGTCGTTATAGACCCCCCACTTGCCGAGCGTGACCACGTAGGACTCGTTGAATTCACGGAAGCCCTGCTCGGTGAACTGCCCGGGCGAGCGCAACTCGCAGGCGCAAAATGCGGTCAGCGGCCGGCCGGCGGCCTTGATGACGGCCTCGATCCGGGCGAAGCCCTCCGCGAGCGGCACCGGCGCGCGGAAATGACAGCGTTTGATCTCGTAGCCGGCAACGGCCACCACGCCGCCCGAAAATTGAAACCCGCCCGGAATGTAGCGGTACCCGCCGGGCGCAAATTCTGCAACTATTGCCATGGTGCGGCACCTCGATGTCTGTAGCCCGGATGGAGCGAAGCGACATCCGGGAACGGCTGGTCCGCATTCCGCTTCGCTCAATGCGGGCTACAGTCCTTACAAGCTCACGGACTCTCCGGCGGCAAGGTTGCATCAAATTCCGGATGCTTCGCGCGGAAGGCGTCGAGCCACGGCACCAGGTCGGAAAATTCCGAGCGCCACGCGACCTGACGGCGCAGATCAAGATAGCCGAGCATGCAGGCTGCCGCGATGGTGCCGACATCGAATCGCACCGGATCCGGCGGCGCCTTGGCAAGCGCTTTAAGTCCACGCACCGCCTTGCCGCGCTGGTAATCGAGCCACGGCTGATGATGGATCGCCGGCGGCCGATGGCGCGCCTCATAGATGATCAGGATGCAGGCATCCATGATGCCGTCGCACATGGCCTGCATTGTCAAGGTGTCGAGCCGCGCCGGCCAGCCGTCCGGAATGATAATGCCGCCGCCGGCCACATGGTCGAGATATTCCAGGATGACGCGGCTGTCGTAGATCGCCTTGCCGTCTTCCGTGATCAGTACGGGAATTTTTCCCAGCGGATTGTCCCTCCGCAGGACATCCTCCGGATTCATCGGATCGGCTCGCACGAACTCGACCTTTTCCGCGAGACCGAGATGCAGGACCGCCATGCGCACCTTGCGGGCGAACGGCGACAGCGGGGAACCGCGCAGGAGCATTGGCATCGAAAAAATCCTCACTCAGAGTTCGAGGGTTTTCGGAGGCCGAGGCAGGCCGCGCATGGCGCGCCAGATTCGTTCAGGGGTCGCCGGCATCTCCACGTGACGGACGCCGAAGTCGCGCAGGGCGTCGACGATCGCGTTGACGGTGACGGCAAGCGCCGGCGTCGTTCCGCCTTCGCCCGCCGGACGGATGCCGAGCGGATGGCTTGGCATCGGCACTTCGCTGATGCCGGTATCGAAGAACGGCAACATATCCGCGCGCGGCATGGCGTAGTCCATGAACGAGCCCGACAGGAGCTGTCCGCTGCTCCGATCGTAGAAACATTGCTCAAACAGCGCCTGCCCCAGGCCCTGCACGATTCCCCCATGGGTCTGGCCATCGACGATCAGCGGATTGACCGCGCGGCCGACGTCGTCGACAGCGGAATACTTGACGATCTTGCAGGCGCCAAGATCGGGGTCGATCTCGACCTCGCAGACATGCGATCCGAACGGAAAGCTCGCCTCGGACACGATCTCATCGCAGGTCGCCGCGAGCGGCCCGCGCAAGTCCTCCGGCAGATCGGCGCGGCGCAGCATCGCGGCCGAAACATCGAACAGGCCGATGCCCTGATCGCGGCCACTGACCATGAAACGGCCGCCGGCAAACTCGATCGCCTCGGGCTTCGACTGCAGGAGGAGCGCAGCGACCTGCTTGCCGCGCGCGATGATCGCCTGCGTCGCTTTCCACATGATCAGGCTCGCGAGGCGCATGCCGCGGCCCGAATGGGCGCCGCCGCCGAACTTCACGATGTCGGTGTCGTGGGTGATGACGCGCACGTTCTCGATCGGCACGCCATACCACTCGTTGACAAGCTGCGCGAAGCTCGTCTCGTGGCCTTGTCCCTGGGAGGTCGTGCCGATGACGACATCGATCCATCCGTCGGGGCGAACGGTCATCTCGGTTCGCTCGCGCGCCACCCCGGTTGCAGTGTCAATATAGTTTGCAACCGCGATGCCGCGATGCCTGCCGCAGGCGCGGGCGGCGGCGCGGCGCTCCGGAAAGCCCGCCCAATCGCCGAGCTTCAGGGCCCAGTTCATGGTGTGGTGGTAGGCGCCGCTGTCGTAAACCATGCCCAGCGCATTCTTGTAGGGAAATTCGCCATCCTTCACCAGATTGCGCCGCCTGATCTCGACGCGGTCGAACCCGTGCTCCCGGCAGGCGAGATCGATCAGCCGCTCCATCACGAACATAACTTCGGGACGACCGGCGCTCCGATAGGGCCGGGTCGGCGAGGTATTGCTCACGACGGCGCGGGCGCGGAAATAGGCGGCGGGAATCCGGTAGACCGTGGTCATGATCTCGACGCCTTTTTGCAGCGGCGAGTAGTTTGTCGTGTGAGCGCCGGCGTTGCTGATGTTCGAGCCGCGCAGCCCCAAGAAATTGCCATCCTGGTCGATTGCGAGTTCTGCGGTCACGGCGAGGTCGCGGGCCTGGTAATCACACAGAAATGATTCGTGCCGCTCCGCTGTCCATTTGACCGGCCGCCCCAGCCGTCGCGCTGCCCATGCCACCAGCGCAAATTCCGCATAGATCATGCCGCGGGTGCCGAAATTGCCGCCGACGTCGTGCATGATGACGCGCACCTGATCGGAGGGCACGCCGAGAGTCGTGGCGAGATCGTCCTTGAGCCGCCACGCGCCACCGTTTCCGGCATAGAGGGTATATCGCTGGCTATGCGGATCGAATTCGCACACGGCGGCGCGCGGCTCCATCGGCACGCCAGTGACGCGCTGGATCTGCGTCTCGAATTTGACCACATGGGCGGCACGAGCAAAAGCTGCCTCGGTCGCGGCGCGATCGCCCAACTCGCCATCCACGACGACGTTCGATCCTGCTTTCTCGAACAGGCGCGGCGCGTCCGCACGCGCCGCCTCAAGCGTGTCGGTGACGGCGGGCAGGACCTCGTAGTCGATTGCGACGCGTTCGGCGCCATCTTTGGCGGCAGCGGCCGTGTCGGCAATCACCATGGCGACCGCCTCGCCCGCGAAGCGTGCCTTGTCGGCCGGCAGCGCGTAATGCGGCGCGGTGAACGTTTTGAAGCCCTCACGCTCCCGCAGCATGAGCTCGGCCGGATGCTGCGACCATACCTTGTGGGGAATCGGTTGAAGCCCATCGGCCAGGAGATCGCGCCCGGTCAGGACGGCAAGCACCCCTGGGATCGCCATGCCCGGCGCGACGTTGATCGCCCCGATGCGCGCATGAGCGTGAGGTGAGCGCACCATCACGGCATAAGCTTGGCCAGGAAGATTGATGTCGTCGGTGTAGCAGCCCTTGCCGGTGACGAGGCGCAGGTCCTCCTTGCGGCGGACCGGCTGTCCGATGCGGGCGCTCGTTGCTTTATGGGTCATGCTTGTGTTGCGATTGGGGACGGCTCGGTTCGAGTTCTACCGTACCACGCCTTATGTGCGCAGAATCCGGTGTGTAGCCCGGGTTGAGCGCGAGCGAAACCCGGGAGCGGCGGGGCCGCGTGGAGAGCCCGGCCCCGGATTTCGCTGCGCTCAATCCGGGCTACGATCGCTTGAACTTCCTATCGGAAACTTCCTGCCGGATCTCAAGCCCGCCGCTCCGCGACAAACCGGGCCGCAGCCTTGAGCAGGGCCGCGTCGGGGCCAAATGGCGCCAGCGTGCGCTCGGCCTCGCCGATCAGCCCGAACAGCTTCTGCTTTGCCTTGGCAACGCCAAGAATTCCGACCACAGTGGCTTTGCGCGCGTGGGCGTCCTTGCCGGTCGCCTTCCCGACCGTCGCCACATCGCCTTCGACGTCAAGGATATCGTCGGCGATCTGGAAGGCTTCGCCGATAATGGCGCCGAACCGGTCGAGCGCCTTTCGCGCGCTCTCGTCAGCCCTGCCCAGAATCGCCCCGGCGACGCAACCGTAGCGCAACAGCGCGCCGGTCTTCATCGCCTGCAATTGTTCGATGTCCGGCAGGTCCATTTTTGGCGGCGCCGCGGCAAACCGGCCCTCCGCCTCAAGATCAAGCATCTGGCCGCCCGCCATGCCGCCGAGCCCCGCCGCACGCGCAAGCCCGAGCACCAGCGCGATGCGGATCGCCGGATCAGGGTGGGTCTCAGGTCGCGCCAGAATGTCGAACGCAAATGTCAGCAGGCTGTCGCCGGCCAGAATGGCGGTCGCCTCACCAAAAGCTTTGTGCACGGTCGGCCGGCCGCGGCGCAAGTCATCATTGTCCATCGCCGGCAGGTCGTCGTGCACGAGCGAATAGCAGTGCACGCATTCAAGCGCCGCGGCCGCCATCAGGCTTTGCTCCTGCGGCACCGCAAACAGCGCCGCGCTTTCGACCACGAGAAACGGGCGAAATCGTTTGCCGCCGCCGAGGGTCGCATAGCGCACGGCATCGAGGAGGCGAGGCGCGCGCGCGCGCTCGCCCTCGACCGGGCCGGGGCCAAAAAGTCGATCGAGAAGACTTTCGGTTAGCGCCGCAATTTCGCCAAGCCGTGCCTCGAATCGCGCGCTGCCGCCATCTGCCGTCATGGTGAATCCTTACGCCGTGGAGCTTCGATCCGGTGGTTCGGTGTTGTAGAAAAGGGGGAAAATCGCAACTTCGATCCCGCGGGGGCGTTATATTGCCTATCTGTTTCGCGGTACAACAGTTCCGGTCGGCAGCCGACTCTTAAACGTAGTTAACGACAGAATGATCCTTGAATTCACGGCGTTTCTCGCGCTGGCGATATGGTGCTATCTGGCTCTCGGCAGGGGCGGGTTCTGGCGTTGCGCCGAGCGCGACGACGGCACTCCGCCGCCGCCAGCGATTTGGCCGCGCATCGCCGTCGTTATTCCGGCGCGCGATGAGGCAGGCGTCATCGCGCGGTGCCTGGGTTCACTCCTCACTCAGGACTATCAGGGGACTTGGTCGGTCATCGTGGTTGACGACAACAGCAGCGACGGCACCGCGGCTGTGGCCAGCAACGCCGCAGCCGATCGTGATGCTCAGAACCGGCTCAGGATCGTGCCTGGGGCCGCGCTGCCCCGCGGATGGACCGGCAAGCTCTGGGCGCTGAGCCAAGGGATTGCAGCGGCCGACGCCCTTGATTACACGGTCGACTATTTTCTTTTGTCGGATGCCGATATTGTCTATGCGCCGGAGATGTTGCGGTGGCTCGTTGCTTATACGGTCTCCTGCGGCGCCGTGCTTTCGTCCCTCATGGTTAAGCTGCGCTGCGAGAGCGCTGCGGAGCGCTTTCTCATTCCAGCGTTCATTTTTTTCTTCCAGATGCTGTATCCGTTTTCCTGGGTCAATCGCGCTGATCGTAGAATCGCCGCTGCGGCGGGAGGATGTATGCTCGTGCGGGCCGACACCTTGCGGGACATTGGCGGCATCGCGGCCATCCGCGACGCCCTGATCGACGATTGCGCGCTGGCCCGAAAGCTCAAAGCGAAGGGGCCAATCTGGCTGGGGTTGACCGATCGCGTCACGAGCATCCGCAGCTACCCGCGCTGGTCCGACATTGCCCGGATGGTATCGCGGTCGGCCTATGCGCAACTTCGATATTCGCCCGTGATACTCGCCGCCACCGCATTGGCCCTGGTGGTGACCTTTACGGTTCCTCCGGTCGCGGCCCTTATGGGAGGGGAATATGCGTCCCTGTTCGGGCTCATGGCGTGGGCCACAATGGCGCTCCTCTTCGCTCCGACGCTTCGCTTTTACGGGGTCTCGCCCTGGCTTGGGATCGCACTGCCGGCAATCGCATTCGCATACCTGATGTTCACCCTCAATTCCGCGATCCAATCGGTGCGAGGACAGGGCGGTTTGTGGAAAGGCCGATTTCAAGCCACGAGGGCGAGATGACCGCTGCGGCGCAGTTGCGGTCCGGCAAAGGCCACCGGGACGAGAATTTCCCGGTCGCATCGCTATTGATCAAGGCGAAGCACCGCGACCCTATCCTTGCGTTTTATGAATTCGTCCGCACCGCTGACGATATCGCCGATCATCCGACGCTCAAGCCGGACGAGAAACTCGCCCATCTTGATGCCCTCGAGGCTGGCCTGCTCGGCCGCATCGAAGGCGAGCCGGTGGCGCAGCGACTGCGTGCCTCGCTGAGAGACCGGCATTTGTCGACACGCCATGCCCAGGATCTGCTCACAGCCTTCCGCATGGATGTCACCAAGCTGCGCTATCAGACCTGGGACGAGTTGATCGAATATTGCAGATATTCGGCTATGCCGGTTGGACGCTTCGTGCTCGACGTTCACGGCGAGCCCGAGTCGACGTGGCCGGCCAATGATGCGTTGTGCGCAGCGCTGCAGATCAACAATCACCTCCAGGATTGTCGTGCCGATTATACGGCTCTTGATCGCGTCTATTTGCCGCTCGACGACTTAAAGGACGCGGGCGCCCGGGTGGAAGAGCTGGGAGCGCTGCGGTCGTCGCTGGCGCTCTTGCGATGCCTGAGGTCCCTTGCGGATCGGACAGCGTCGTTGTTGCGGGAAAGCAGCGGTTTTGCGGCGATGATCGCGGATTTCCGGTTGTCCCTCGAAGTCGCCGTAATCACGGCAATGGCCCGGCGAATATTGGGATTGATTAAGACGCGGGATCCGTTGAGCGAAAACGTGCATTTAACCAGGATCGGCGCTATGGGAAGCGTATTGGCGGGTGTGGCGGCCGGATCGCTCGCCCGTTTTGCACGGGGCGGATTTGCCTCGCGCCGAGCAAAGGATGCGTGAGCGCGTGTGAGCCAGCCCGACGCCATTGCAAATGCCGACCGTGCTTCCGGCAGCTCATTCTACCTGGCCATGCGGATTCTGCCGCAAGCCCAGCGCGACGCCATGTTTGCTGTCTACAGCTTTTGCCGTCAGGTCGACGACATAGCGGATGCGCGCGGGCCTCGAGAGGAACGGCTTGCCGAACTTGCAGCGTGGCGCTCCGACATCAAGGCGCTTTATAAGGGCTCGCTGACGGCGCGCACCCGCGACCTCGCCAAACCGGTGCGCGATTACAGCCTAGATCAGGCGGATTTCCTGGCTGTTATCGACGGCATGGAAATGGACGTGATTGCGGACGTCCGCGCCCCTACATGGTCGGAGCTCGATCTCTATTGCGACCGGGTAGCGAGCGCCGTAGGCCGGCTGTCGGTCAAGATATTCGGCCTTGAAAATAAGGCCGGCCGGCAGCTTGCCCATCATTTGGGGCGCGCACTGCAGCTCACCAATATTCTGCGCGACCTCGACGAGGATGCGGCGGCCGGACGTCTGTACCTCCCGCGAGAGGCGCTCGCCGAGGCCGGCATCGACGCCGCGGACCCGTCCATTGTGCTGGCAAGCCCATCGCTCGGCCGCGCTTGTGCGCAGCTTGTCAGGGAGGCGCGCAACCATTTCGACAGGGCTGATGAAATCATGTCGTCTGCCCCACGCGGCTCCGTACGCGCGCCGCGCATCATGGGCGCAGTTTACCGGCTGATTCTTGACCAGGTGACGACGCGCGGATTTGCTCCGCCCCGGCGCCCGATCAGGCTCGGTCGGCCTCGGCTTGTCTGGATCATCATGCGATACGCGTTCATCTGATGCCCCGCACCGTTCACATCATAGGCGGCGGCCTTGCCGGACTGGCCGCTGCGGTCGGTTTAGCCGGACGCGGGATCGCCACCGTTGTCCATGAAGCGACCGGCCAGGCCGGCGGCCGCTGCCGGTCGTATGACGACGCGGCAAGCGGAATGCGCATTGACAACGGCACGCATATCCTGCTGTCCGGCAACACCGCGGCGCTCGGCTTTCTCGCGCGCATCGGCGCGGCGAGTCTCGTCACCGGCGCTGCCAAGGCGCGTTTTCCGTTCATCGATCTTGCCACCAAGCAGCGCTGGGCGCTCGATCTTGGCGTGGGACGGCTGCCCACTTGGGCGTTAGATCCTCGTCGTCGGGCGCCGAACACCCGCGCGCGGGACTATGTCGCGCTCGCACGTTTGATGTGGCCAACACGGGACCGGCCGCTGGGGGAGGTCATCTCGTGCGGCGGGCCTGCTTACGAGCAGGTGATGCGGCCGCTTTTGCTCGCGGCCCTCAACACGGATCCGAGCGCGGCGTCTTCGGCTCTCGCACGGGCTGTCGTGCGGGAATCGATTGCGCGAGGCGGCACGGCATGCCGGCCCTACCTGGCGCCACGGGGACTGAGCGCCGCGTTCGTCGAACCTGCAATTGCATATGTGAGACATCACGGCGGGACTTTCCGTTTCGGCCGCCAACTGCGGCGATGCATGGTTGCGGCAGATGCCGTGACGGAACTCGATTTCGGCGACGGCCGCGTCACAGTCGGGCCTGACGACGCCGTGGTGCTCGCCGTGCCGCCTTATGCAGCCCGTTCGATCATCCCCCAACTGCAGGCGCCTGATGAGTTTCGGGCGATCGTTAATGCCCACTTTCGCATCGTTCCGCCGCCGGGTCTTGAGCCCATGCTCGGCGTACTTAACGGGGCGGCCGAATGGATTTTTTTTTTCGAGGATCGTATATCGGCGACCATCAGCGGGGCTGACCGGTTCATGCAGCACACCAAGGCCGAACTCGCCCAGATCATCTGGCGGGATGTGCAGAGAGTGGCCGACGTTCCGGCCGAAATGCCGCCGTGGCAGGTCGTGCGCGAGCGGCGCGCCACCTTTGCGGCGACGCCCGCGCAGAATGCCAGGCGGCCCGGCGTCAGGACGGCGTGGCGCAATCTGGCGCTCGCCGGCGATTGGACCGACACCGGCCTGCCGGCGACGATCGAAAGCGCGGTGCGCTCCGGCGGCCGCGCGGCCGACTTTCTCATGCAGTCATGAAAGGCTCGAAATCCGACATGCAGCAGGAGCAGCCTTCCCGATCTTCCACATCCGTCGCCGACAGCCAGGCGCTTGACGGCGCCATCGCGGCGGCGACGCAAGCCCTGCTCAAAAGTCAACGCAGCGACGGTCATTGGGTGTTCGAGCTGGAAGCGGATTCGACAATCCCCGCCGAATATGTGCTGCTCAAGCATTACCTCGATGAGCCGCTCGACCCGGCATTGGAAGAAAAGTTCGCCGTCTATCTGCGCCGGCAGCAGGGCGCCCATGGCGGATGGCCGCTGTTCTACGACGGCGACTTCGATATGAGCGCGAGCGTGAAGGCCTATTTCGCGCTGAAAATGATCGGGGACCCTCCCGGAGCGGAGCACATGGCGCGGGCGCGCGAGGCGATCCTCGCGCGCGGCGGAGCCAGGCATTCGAATGTGTTTACGCGCATCTTGTTGGCGCTCTACGGCGTGATGAAGTGGACGAGCGTGCCGGTCATGCCGGTCGAGATCATGCTGTTGCCGCGCTGGTTTCCGTTTCACCTGAGCAAGATTTCCTATTGGGGACGCACCGTCATCGTGCCGCTGCTCGTCCTGCAGGCTCTCAAGCCGGTGGCGAGGAATCGGCGCGGCGTGACGATTGACGAGCTGTTCCTGGAAAATCCCCGCGACATCGGACCGCCCGAGAAGGCGCCGCACCAGAATGCGGCCTGGTTCGCACTGTTTCGCGTCATCGACGTGCTGCTGCGCGCCGTCGAGCGCTTCTTTCCGGCTTCGCTGCGAAAGCGGGCAATCGCGCGTGCGGTCGATTTCGTCACCGAGCGGCTCAACGGCGAGGATGGCCTGGGCGCCATCTACCCGGCCATGGCCAACACCGTCATGATGTTCGAGGCGCTTGGGTTTCCAAAGGACCATCCCCATGCCGCGACGGCGCGCGCTGCGGTCGATAAGCTCGTGGTGGTGAATGATCGCGAGGCCTATTGCCAGCCTTGCGTTTCGCCGGTGTGGGACACCGGGCTCGCCTGCCACGCCTTGCTCGAGTCGGGAGACGACGCTGCAGCCGCAAGCGCGCGCAGGGGCCTGCAGTGGCTTCTGCCGAAGCAGGTCCTGGACGTGAAGGGCGACTGGGCGGCGAGGCGTCCCGATGTTCGCCCCGGCGGCTGGGCCTTTCAATACGCGAACCCGCACTATCCGGACCTCGACGACACCGCCGTGGTGACGATGGCGCTCGACCGCATGCGCAAGCGAGAGCCGACGCGGAAATACGAGACCGCAATCGCGCGTGCGCGCGAATGGATCGAGGGCTTGCTGAGCCGCAATGGCGGATGGGGCGCGTTCGACGCCGACAACACTTACTATTACCTCAACAACATTCCGTTTGCCGATCACGGCGCGCTGCTCGATCCGCCGACCGAAGACGTCACCGCGCGTTGCATCTCGATGTTGGCCCAACTCGGCGAACGACCCGAGACCAATCCCATGTTGCGCGCGGCCATCGACTTTCTGCGCGATACCCAGTTGCCGGACGGCAGTTGGTATGGACGGTGGGGCATGAATTACATTTACGGCACCTGGTCTGCGCTGTGCGCGCTCAATGCGGCAGGCCTTAAGCACGACTCCGACATCATGCGCAGCGCCGCTGACTGGCTGGTCAAGATTCAAAACCCCGACGGCGGATGGGGGGAGGACGGCGCCAGCTACAAGCTTGGATATCGCGGCTATGAACGGGCGCCCAGTACTGCTTCGCAGACGGCGTGGGCGCTTTTGGGTCTGATGGCGGCAGGCCGCGCAGACGATCAGGCCGTCGCGCGCGGCATTGCGTATCTCGCCAGGACTCAGAATGAAGATGGGTTCTGGACCGAACCACGATTTACGGCGACGGGATTTCCGCGGGTGTTTTACTTACGTTACCACGGCTACCGAAAATATTTTCCACTCTGGGCTCTTGCCCGCTACCGGACCCTGAAATCGAGCAACAGCGGCGCCGTCGCGTTCGGCATGTGACACAAAATCAACAGTTGTTAACTAATTGATAAGTAACCTTGAATTCTCCAATTTCGCATGCTTATTTGGCCCGCTCGACCGGGGGGTCGCAGGGGCTCGCTAACGTTTCCGAAAAGAGAATTTTCGGGGCTAGGACCACAGGGGGTTTCATTGGGTGGGCCGCGCTTTGTGGCTGTAACGGGTCTCGCTTTCGAGGCCCGCATCGTGGCTGGTCCCGGAGTCACCGTCGTTTGCGGCGGCGGGCAGATGCAATTCCGGCGCTCCCTCGAGACGGCAGTCCGGAAAGGCTGCCATGGCGTCCTGAGTTTTGGCATCGCTGGCGGATTGGCGCCGCACCTGAAGCCGGGCGCCTGCGTTGTTGCGCGCAACATCATTGCCGAGAACGCTCGCTACGCGAGCGACAGCGGATGGTCACGGTCATTAATCGATGCGGTTCAGGGCAGGGCGTCGCGGTTTGCCCCGTCGCAGCACGTCTCATTTGGCGATATTGTGGGATCGGACGTGCCGATCGCCTGCGCTGATGCGAAGCGAAGGCTTCATGAAAAGACCGGCGCCGTTGCGGTCGACATGGAATCCCATATAGCTGCACGGATCGCCGTCGAACACCGTGTTCCGTTCGCGGCGTTTCGCGTCGTAACCGATCCGTCCGACCGGGCGCTGCCGCCCGCCGCGCTGGCCGCAACGAGCGCTGACGGCGGGATCGACATTCAGGCGATCATTCAGTCGCTGATCCGGCACCCCAAGCAGGTGCCGACGTTATGCCGCCTTGCGCTCGACAGTTGGGCGGCGCGCCGGGCGCTAATTCCGAGTCGCCGCTTCCTTGGCCCGAACCTTGGGCTCCCCGATCTGCGCGAGCATCTTCTGGACGTGGCGTGAAAACACGTACTGCGCCGGGCGCTGCCGGGCCAGCGAGATTTCGGGCGCCATCGGGCCTTCGGTGCGGACGCCGAACAATGCCACCTTGAGGGCTTGGAGCGGGTGCGCGAAGCTCGCGGCGGCTGCCGTCGGCTCATAGCCGCAATGAGCCATGCAGTTCGCGCACTTCTCGTATCGGCCGGTGCCATAGGCATCCCAGTCCGTCGTTTCCATCAACTCGGCAAATGAGTTTGCGTAGCCTTCGCCGAGCAGGTAGCAGGGCTTCTGCCAGCCGAAAATATTCCGCGTCGGCATGCCCCAAGGGGTACAGTGGTAAGTCTGGTTGCCGGCCAGAAAGTCGAGGAACAGGGCTGAATGCATGAAGTTCCAGCGTCTTCCGCGGCCAAGAGCAAATACGCGCCGGAACAGTTGTTTGGTCTTCTGCCGGCTTAGGAAATGCTGCTGGTCAGGCGCCCGCTCATAGGCATAGCCGGGGGAAATCGTGATGCCGACGCCCAGCGTCTGGGCAAAATCCAGGAATGCCGCGATGTCCTCTGCGGAATGCCCATCAAATATCGTGGCGTTCACATTGACGGCGAAGCCGCGCGCCTTGGCGGCGCGGATCGCCGATACGGCGCGGTCAAAAACGCCCTTCTGAGACACTGACTTGTCGTGGTGATCCCTAAGCCCGTCGAGATGCACCGAGAAGAACAGGTAAGGCGACGGCTCGAACTGATCGAGCTTCTTCTCCAACAGAAGTGCGTTGGTGCAGACCGAGACGAATTTCTTGCGCGCAACGATCCCTTTGACGATGGCGCCAATATCCTTGTGGATGAGCGGCTCGCCCCCCGGGATGGCCACCATCGGTGCGCCGCATTCGTCCACCGCTCTCAGACACTCCTCGACCGACAGCCGGCGATTGAGAATCGGCTCCGGGTAGTCGATCTTCCCGCAGCCGGCGCAAGCGAGATTCAACGGAACAGGGGCTCGAGCATGAGCACCAGCGGGTAGCGTTTGCGGCCAAGCAGCCTCTGCTTCAGCAGGTAGGCCGAGATCTTCATTTCCTTGAAGAACGGTATTTTCATTCGCGGCTCTTTCCCAAAAAGCAACCGTGCCTCGCCGGCCGGGGGAGGACGACCGACAAATAATCTCGACGGGAGCCGGCGCAATGCCGGAGACTAAGCTTGATCTGATAAAGCCCCTCACCCCAGGTATGTTCCTAGCACGAATTTTCGCTTTTGAGCGCACTGCAAATTCGAATTATCTTAATACCTGTCGCGGTCAACGTTCGTGGCCAAACTGAGGCGGACTTGAGGTTGCTTGAAGACGGTCCGCGGATCACGAGTTCTGCTGGAGCAGAGATAAGGCGGAAAGTCGTCAGTTAAGGGGGAAACGCGCCACAATATAGTCCAGCATGTTGTCTTTTGTCGATTAACGGGTTCCGCAGGGGGCTTCTCGCCAACACGGGCTTCGGACACAGCTCGATCATGTCGGGATCGATTGTGGTTACGGCAATCAGGAAATCAGACAATATGGTAAAGGCAGCGATCGTTACGATTATTGGTTTTTGCACGAAATATGCTTATGCAACGATTGCAGTGTCTGTACTTCTTGCCGCGGCATCAGGATACTATTCTGCGAAAAACTTTGCTATTAACACAGATATTAACACGTTGATTTCAGAAGATCTTCCGTGGCGCCAACGTGAGCTCAATTTTGAAAAATCTATCCCCGGCCAGGACGACAATATACTTGTAGTTGTGGATGCGCCGACGCCGGAGCTCGCGGCGCTCGCGAGCTCTGCGCTGGCTGACAGTCTATCGGACAACAAAGAACTGTTTCCGTCGGTGACACAACTTACCGGCATGCCGTTTTTTGCACAGAACGGCCTGCTGTTCCGATCAAAAGAGGAGGTCGGCGCGATCACCAGGCAACTCGCTACGGCCGCTCCGCTCGTGCGCGTTCCGGTCGTGGATCCGAGCTTGCGCGGTCTCACTCAGATGATTGCGCTGGTTCTGGCCGGCGTTCGCGAGCATGAGCTCACGCTTGAGGATCTGGCGCGGCCCTTCGCGATGGCGAGCGCCGCACTCGAGCGCGTGTTGGATGGCCTTCCGGCGACCTTTTCCTGGCAAGAGCTTGCCACCGGCACGCCATCGGCCCCGAGCGATTTGCGCCGCCTCATCGATGTGCGGCCAAAACTCGACTTTACGGCCTTGGAGCCCGGCAAGGAGGCGACCGACGCGATCCGCGCCGCCGCCGAGAGCCTCGATCTCGCCTCCCGCTTTCAGGCGCGCGTTCGGCTGACCGGCCCGGTGCCGATCGCCAATGAGGAATTTGCCACCGTGAAGGATGGCGCTCTCGTCAACGCAATCGTTACGATTACGTTGGTGCTGCTCATTCTGTGGCTGGCGTTGCGATCATTTCGGATCATCCTTGCCGTTGTGATCGCCCTGTTCATTGGCCTGTCGATCACCGCCATGATTGGGCTTGCCCTGGTTGGCGCGCTCAATCTCATTTCGATCGCCTTCGCCGTGCTGTTTGTCGGTCTTGGGGTCGACTTCGGCATTCAGTTCAGCGTTCGCTACCGGCAGGAACGGTTCAAGATGCCGGATCTGCGCAAGGCGCTGCTTCACGCCGGCGCGCGCGCCGGAATTCCGTTGACGCTGGCGGCTGCGGCCGTCGCCGCAGGGTTTCTGTCGTTTCTCCCGACTTCCTACCGGGGGGTCTCCGAACTTGGAGAGATCGCCGGCGCCGGCATGATTATCGCCTACCTGACCAGCATCACGGTATTGCCGGCATTGCTCTACGTGCTCCATCCGCCGGGGGAGCCGGAAGGGCTCGGGTTCGCATGGCTCGCGCCGGTCGACGCCTTTCTGGAAAACCACCGCGGCCCGATTGTCGCGACAACCCTCGGGCTTGCGATCGCAGGCTTGCCGCTGTTGTATTTTCTCCATTTCGACTTCAACCCGATGAATCTGCGCAGTCCGAAGGTCGAGTCGATTGCGGCCTATCTTGATCTGCGCCGCGATCCAAATGCCGGGGTCAACTCCGTCAACGTGCTGGCGCCGTCGGTGGCGGCGGCGGATGAGGCAGCCCAGCGGCTCAGGGCCCTGCCCGAAGTTGATCGGGTCATGACGATTGCGGATTTCGTTCCGGCCGATCAGGCAGAAAAGCTTGCCATGATCGCGCAGGCCGCGACGGTTCTCGATCCGGTTCTGCGCGCGCCGCCGCGGCCAACCCCGACTGACGCCGATAACATTGCGGCGCTCAGGCGGGGGATTGACGGCCTCACCAAAGCCGCGGCTGAGCAGCCAGGCCCGGGCGGCGACGCCGCGTTGCGCCTCGCCGCCCTGTTGTCAAAACTCGCGGCTGCGGATCAAGACGTGCGCCGCCGCGCCGAAGAGACATTCGTGGTGCCGCTCAGGCACAAGCTCGAGGACATCCGCAATCTCCTGCAAGCAAAGCAGGTATCGATCGACAATCTGCCGCCTGAACTCCTTCTCCACTGGCGCAGCAAGGACGGCCGCATTCGTGTCGAGGCCTCCCCGAAGGGCGACCCGGACGACAACGAGAACATCCGCGCATTTGCCAGGGCGGTGCTGGCGGTCCAGCCCGACGCGATCGGCGGACCGATCTCGATTCTCGAGTCCGGCAACACCGTCGTGCGGGCATTCCTCCAGGCCGGAGCGTGGGCGCTGGGGTCGATCGCGCTTCTCCTATGGCTTGCGCTGCGCCGGTTCGGCGATGTGCTGCTGACGCTCGTTCCATTGATGCTGGCCGGCATTCTGACGCTTGAGATCTGCGTTCTGATCAGGCTTCCGCTCAATTTCGCCAATATCATTGCGCTGCCCTTGCTGCTCGGCGTGGGCGTTGCTTTCAAGATCTACTATATTCTCTCATGGCGCGCCGGCCGCACCAAGCTCCTCCAGTCGAGCCTGACGCGCGCCGTAATTTTCAGCGCCGCCACGACCGCGACGGCATTCGGCAGCCTGTGGCTGTCGAGCCATCCCGGAACATCGAGCATGGGCAAGCTGCTGGCGCTGTCGCTTTGCTGCACGCTGGCGGCGGCCGTGCTATTTCAGCCCGCCCTTATGGGCCGCCCCCGCACCCTCCGCGATGCCTGAGCAGGCAGGCGGCGTTGCAGAAGCAGACGGCATTGGAGGAGGAGCCTCTTTTGGCCGGCCTGCGCGCTGTGGGCCCGGCGCTCGCGGCTGCGGCTGTGGGGCAGCCCTTTCGGTTGCCCTGATCCGGGTCCAGTTCTCGCCTCCGCACAGGAAGCCGAGCACGCAGCCCTCGATTCTCAAGACATCCGGTGAGGTCAAGCTTATTCGCGAATCGTAGGTCTTGCCGTTCTCCGGATTGTAAACCTCGCCTTGCCAAAGCCCGGGTTTGGTTGGCTTCATTGCCCGAAGAATGTGCAGCCCCAGGGTCGCGCGGCTGCGTTCGGCCGGGTCGGGATTGTACTCGTCCACGCCTCCGGGCTCTTTCTCCCACGAGATGATGCCCCACAAGGCGCCGTCGCAATCATCGATCCGGACGTTGGCGCGCCCGTCGGCCGTACGCCATTCGCCGGTCGGCTGGGGCTCTCCAGCCGCGGCAACGCCTGTAAGCAAAAATGTCGCACCCCAGATCACCGGAATCGAGCGCATGATGTCTTCGGTTTGCTATGCGACTTATGACGAATTTGGATCATTACTAGCGTTTCCGGCGACATTTCGACAATCGCCGAATCACGGGGGTAGGAGGGCAACCAGTTGAGCCATCGGCCTCATCTGATCTATGCGTGCGACAGCCCGCTCAAGAGCACGGACGTCAACATTGCGCACCTCTACGCGCAGAATGAAGCCGACCGCTATGAGGCGCATGCGCGCCATCTCAACGAGCAGATGGTCCGGGTGCTGCGGACGATTGGATATGATGTCGGCTTCTGCCGCGGCGCCGGACAGTATCTGTTCGACCGCGAGGGCAACAAATATCTCGATCTCCTGAGCGGATACGGCGTGTTCGCCATCGGGCGCAATCATCCGGCATTGCGCGAAGCCCTCAAGAGTGTGCTCGACGCCGATTTGCCCAATCTGGTCCAGTTCGACGTCTCGCCGCTCGCCGGCGTGCTGGCAAAGCGGTTGCTGGAGTTCGCGCCTTATCTCGACAAGGTATTTTTTGCCAACTCCGGCACCGAGGCGATCGAGGCCGCAATCAAGTTTGCCCGCTGCGCCACCGGGCGGCCCGGAATCGTCTACTGCGAGCATGCGTTTCACGGCTTGACCAACGGTTCGCTGTCGCTCAATGGCGATGAAATCTTCCGCAGCGGTTTCGAGCCCCTGCTGCCGCATTGCCGCGTCGTGCCCTTCAACGATCTCGCGGCGCTTGAGCGGGCGCTGACGTCGCGGGACATCGCGGCATTCATCGTCGAGCCGATCCAAGGCAAAGGCGTCAACATACCGGCCGACGACTATTTGCGCGAGGCGGCGGCTCTGTGCCGCCGTCACGGCGCCTTGTTTGTCGCCGACGAGATTCAGACCGGGCTCGGCCGCACCGGGCGGTTCCTTGCAATCGAGCACTGGGGCGTCGAGCCTGACATGGTGCTGCTCGCCAAGGCATTGTCGGGCGGCCATGTGCCGGTCAGCGCGCTGCTGACCCGCAGACGGGTCTTTGACAAGATTTTTGACCGGCTCGACCGCGCCGTCGTGCACGGATCGACCTACGCGAAGAACGACCTCGCCATGGCTGCCGGCATCGCGACGCTGGAAGTCATCAAGCATGAGGGTCTCATCGCGCGCGCCGACCGGCTTGGCGAGCGGCTGCGGCTCGCCTTCGGACGGCTGTTCGAGCGCTACGAGTTCGTGCGCGGGGTGCGCGGCAAGGGCCTGATGATCGGCATCGAGTTTGGGCCGCCGAGTTCCTTGAGGCTCAAAGCGAGCTGGAATCTTCTGGAGAGCGCCAGCAAAGGGCTGTTCTGCCAGTTGGTCACGATTCCGCTGTTCAAGGAACACAAGGTGCTCACCCAGGTCGCCGGACACGCCAGCCACACCATCAAGCTGCTGCCGCCCCTTATCATCACGGACGAAGATTGCGACCTGATCGAACAGGCCTTCGACGACGTCATTGCCGCCACCCATCGCGTACCGGGCGCCATATGGTCGCTCGGCAAGACGCTGGTTGGCAATGCCGTGCAGGCGCGCGGGTGACGGATGACTGGCGGCAGGCTGGGGGAAGGGTCACAGGCGTTGGGTCAAGCGGCAGCCGCACCACCCGGAACTCCCGATCGCGTTGAATCAGCCACCCGCGTCGTCGCCGGGCTTGTCCCGGCGGCCCCTGACTATTGAGGCACTGAGCAAAAACAATCGGGATGGGCGGGACAAGCCCCATAGGCGCTAACTTAGCGCGTTTCGGTATTCCGGACGATGCAGGACCGCATTGATCGCTTGCAGAGCAAGCAGCCCAGGCTTTCCGGGCATCCAAGCGATCAATGCGGTCCTGCATCCTCAGGCGATGCAATCTCTGGGTCAGCGCCCGCGTTAAGTTAGCGCCAATGGGGACGAGCCCGGCCGCGACCGTGGGAGAGAGCCAAGCGCCTCAACCTGACGGAATCCGCTCTAATATAAGTGCCCGAAACCTGCGCATACGCGGTTTCGGCTGGGAGGGAAGGAGTCCGTGGCAACGTCGTGGCCTTAACCTGACGCCTATGGGGGGAAGGATTCCGCTATCGCTCAACCCGTCCCGCGTCGTCAATGCAGCCGAGGCGCTTTGAGTAAGCTGCTGCGATCGGCGGAAGCGATCTTCTGCTCGATGACGCGTCCGTCGCGATCCAGCAGGATCGGAATTTCCACGCCCGCCCGGCCGAGCGACCAAAT
>JAJPKK010000206.1 GCA_021323775.1 Hyphomicrobiales bacterium | reverse complement strand
CGGATGTCGGCCTGCCCGGGCGCGAATGGTACAAGCATCTGATCTACGCGCCAGGCCGCTATACAGGCTATGATCCGAAGACGCTGCCTGGCGTGCGGGAAGCCATCGAAGAAGAGCGCTGGGCGGACGTTGACCGCTATGCAGCTCTCACCGGGGCCGCGCTCGACGCTTATGCAGACAAGCTCGACGAAGGCGTGCGCCTGATGGGCGGCCCCACCTCGGTCGCAGAGGGCCAATAGGCTGCAAGGCCCCGGTTCAGCGCAAAACGAAATCCATCATCCATCTGCCTGCCCTCCCCCGCATGCGGGGGAGGGTTTTCGCTGTGCCCAACGCAGCCTCATCCGCGGTCGCGGGCGGGGTCTGTCCAGGCCGCCATGGTCATGACCCCAATGCGCGATCACGCGTCACTTGCTCAACTTCCCTAATACGCGCGCGATCTCTCTGTGAATCTTCGCCAGCTCCTCCGCCGTACGCGGCTCGCGCGGGCGTGCGATCGGCACTTCGGCGATGACATGCGCGGGGCTTGCCGACAGCAGGAAGACCCGGTCCGCCAGGCCGATCGCTTCATCGATGCTGTGGGTCACGATCAGCGTGGTGATGCGGCGGCTTGTCACCAGGACGGCGAGTTCGTCCTGCAGATGTTTGGCGAGCGCCGCATCGAGCGAAACGAAGGGCTCGTCGAGCACCAGAAGATCGGGTTTCACCGCGAAGGCGCGCGCCAGCGCGACGCGGCGCGCCTGGCCCAGGGACAATTCGCCGGGAAAATGGCGGCGATGGGCGGCAAGCCCCAGCGCGTCGAACAGGGCGTCGAGGTCGGCATCGGTCGCTTCCGGCGCTCCTAGCCGGACGTTCTGTTCTACGGTGCGCCACGGCAACAGCCGCGGCTCCTGGAATACCATGCCGAGCTTGCCGTGGTCGGGGAGATGCACCGAGCCAGTATAGTCGGAGTCGAGGCCGGTGATGATGCGCAGCAGCGTGGTCTTGCCGCAGCCGGACGGGCCGACAAGGGCGCCGACAGTCCCCGCTTTCAGCGTAAAAGCGAGTTCGCGCAGCACTTCGATGGCGCCGCCCGAAGCCGACCGGTAGGATTTTCCCTTTATGCTAACGTCAAGCTGCCTTAGGCCGCCAGCGGGAGACATGTCGTTCAATCGGCTGCACCAGGAATGTTTCGATCGCCAGCATGACGAGGACGAAGGCGATAGCATAAGCGAGGATGCGCGTGACGTCGAACAGTTGGAATGCGATACCGATCTCGAACCCGACGCCGTTCGGCCGCCCCAGGAGCTCGACAATCAGCACGATCTTCCACACCAGCGACAGGCCGGACCGCGTCGCCGCCGCAAGATAGGGGGCAAGCTGCGGAATGAGCACGTGCCGCAGGCGCACCCAGCGGCTCATGCGGAACACATGCGCCATTTCGTCAAGCTCGCGATCGAGCGCGCGGGCGCCCTCACGCACCGTGACGATGGCGTTGGGCAGCTTGTTGAGCGCGACCGCCACAATGGCAGCGGTTTCGGTGAGGCCCGCCCACACGTAAGCGAGCACGATGATGACCAGCGCCGGCAGGTTAAGGAGCGCGACCAGCCAGGGATCGGCAAGACGGTCCGCGAGACGCGAGCGGCCCATCCACACTCCGAGCGCCGTGCCAAGCGCCATCGCGATGACAAAAGCGACCGTGACGCGAAGCAATGTCGCGCCGAGATGGAAAGCGAGCGCGCCCGATCGCGCCTCGTCCCACAGGGCGAGGGCGACCGTCTGCGGGCCCGGCAACATGCGCTCTCCGGCGACCTCCGATCCGGCATACCAGGCTGCAACGAGCAGGATGAGCGAAAACAGTCTCGACGCGACGTTCAATCGGATGTCTCCGGATCGTAGAACGTCCCTTTGTCCAACTCCTTTGCCGGGCCGACTAACTCGGCGCCGCCGATGTCCGCCAGCACGCGATAGAGCCCGATGGCGTCTTGTTCCTCATCCCGGACCGGGCGACGCGGAATGCCCTCGCTGTAGCGGCGGCGATAGATTTCGAGGCCCGCATTGTCGGAGACGCCGATGCGCGGCGCGAGGCGCCGCCACTCGTCTTCGGAGCCAGCAAGAATATCCTTGGCCTTGGCGGCGACATTGAGGAAACGGGCCACGGCGGATCTGTTCTTCGCTGCCCAACCGGCGTCGAACGCATAGCCGAGCATCGCAACCGGTCCGGACGCGCCGAGACGCCTTTCTATCGCCTCCATGTCAATGCCCCGTTTCAGTCCCTTGCCTTCGAGTTCCGCGCAGAAATTCCAGAACGTGAGCGTGGCGTCATTCTCGCGCTGCAATGCCTTCTGGGACAAGAGCGGCGGCGCGCCGTACACGATGCTCGCCTGGGCCTTGAGATCAAGACCGTCGCGACGCGCCTGCGCCTGCAGCATCAGCCAGCTCTTGTCGAGGGGGCCGCCGGCGACGGCAAGCTTCTTGCCCTTGAGATCGGCAAGGCCGGCTATGGGAGAATTCGCCGGCACCATAACGGCGCCGATCTGGCTCGTATACGGATAAAACACGAGCTTGTCGCCGAGCGCGCGCTCGCGCGCAACCCACAGCCAATCCGTCACGATCAGGTCGGCAGAGCCGCTGCGCAGCGCGATCTTGCCGGCTTCTGTAGAGGCAAGTTCCACGACCTGGATGTCGAGATCGGCTTGCCTGTCGAGGCCGTGAGCCTTGATGATGTCCAGCTCCCAGGCGAGCGTGCCGGTCTTTTGGGCGGCAATGCGAATGCGATCGGCTGCGCGGGCCGTGGCGGCAATGTTAAGGCTCACCAGTAACGCGGCACACAACGCTGAAAGCGGCCGCGTCAGACGCTCCCGCGCCCGGCGCAGCATCTGGTGTGAGCTTCGGCTGGATTGTGTTTGCGGCGACGGCTCTGCGCGCCCGAACATCAACTTTCCTCCGAATCGTGCACGCGCCATTTTTCAGGTGCGCGTTACATCGCTTACGCGGCTGCCCTCACGACCCTCGCGCAGCTCGGCCAGCCCACCGACGGGAAGCGCGGCACGATGGCGCGCTCCCGCGGAGCCAAGTCGCCCGAGGCGGGCGGACCCGCTGCGCTAATCCGCCCTTTGCCTACCTGGCGTAGGATGGGTTAGCCCAGCACATCCGCGCGAAGCGCAGCCCGATGTATGCTCCGGCGTAACCCCCGCCACCTCTTGGAGTGACGGATTACGCTTAAGTTGGTCGTCGGGCCAGCCAAAGGCCGGACCTGGCAGCTGATCGGCCCTACGCGGGCGCGAGATGTTCACATCCGCAAGGGCTAGCATACATGCTTCGCCAACCTTGGCTTCCGGGTTTTTTCCTTATCGCGCTATTGGTTTTTCCTATGGCGCTGGAACGTGCCAAAACAGGAGACGCATGAGATGCTGGTCGGTGTGCCCCGAGAGATCAAGGACAGCGAATTCCGGGTGGGCCTGGTCCCCTCAACGGTGCACGAGTTGACCCTCAAAGGGCATCGTGTGCTGGTCGAGAAGGACGCAGGCCTCGGCGCCGGCCTCACCGATGAGGCCTACGTGGCGGCGGGCGCCGAGATTGCGGCGAATGCCGAGCGGGTATTTGCCGAAGCGGAGCTGATCGTGAAGGTCAAGGAGCCGCTTGCCCCTGAACGCAAGAAGCTGCGGCGCGGCCAGGTGTTGTTCACCTACCTGCATCTCGCGCCTGATCGCGCCCAGGCGGAAGACCTGCTTGCATCGGGCTGCATCGCGATTGCCTATGAAACGGTGACCAGCGCGCAGGGCGGGCTCCCGCTGTTGATGCCGATGTCGGAGGTTGCGGGCCGGATGGCGCCGCAGGCGGGCGCCCATTGTCTCGAAAAAGCAGTCGGCGGACGCGGCGTGCTGCTCGGCGGCGTTCCGGGCGTTCCGGCTGCCGACGTGGTGGTGCTGGGCGGCGGCATCGCCGGAGCCAACGCGGCCCGCATTGCGGCCGGCATGGGCGCGACCGTCACGGTGGTTGATCGCAACCCCGATGTCCTGCGGCGAATCGACAATGCGCTCACCGGCGTCCAGACAGTGTTCTCCACCCCGTTCGCCATCGAGAGCCTGTGCCGCCGCGCCGATCTCGTCATCGGCACGGTGCTGGTTCCGGGTGCGACAGCGCCCAAGCTGATCACCGCCGAGACGGTGCGGGCGATGAAGCCGGGCGCCGTGATCGTCGATGTCTCCATCGACCAGGGCGGTTGCGCCGAGACGTCGCGGCCGACCACCCATTCGCAACCGACCTACGTCGTCGACGATGTGGTGCACTACTGCGTCGCCAACATGCCGGGTGCTGTCGCCCGCACCTCGACCTTCGCGCTAAACAACATGACGCTGCCCCACGTGATCGCGCTCGCTGACAAGGGCTACCGCATCGCCCTCGGCCAGGACCCGCATCTGCGCGCCGGCCTCAATGTCCACGAGGGACGGATCACCTACAAAGCCGTCGCCGATGCGTTGAAGCTGCCCTACGTGCCGGCCGAGCAGGTGCTGCGGATGTAGCCGGACGGAGCAACATCGGGAACGGATGCGTTCAGCGTGCAGGATGGGCAAAGCGAAAGCGTGCCCACCGATCACGGCGGGCACTGCGCGCAAGAGCGCGCCTTTGCCCATCCTCGCCGCAGCTAATCTGAAGGATAGAACCATCCTGAAAAGCGATGACGGCGGGCGGCGTCCAGGTGATGCGGGGGCGACCGTGGCCAGTTTAACAATCCACCCAGGCGCACAGGCGCATAAGCGCGGCCATCACAAGGGTCGCCCTACAGATTGGCTGAAGCGCCACGTTACAGGGGACATTTGAATTCGATCGATCGAGAGCCTATTGAGTAAGATGTTCCTCATCGCCGCCACACCGTCAGCGTTTCCCGCGGATGATCTCGCTCTCTGGTTCAGCAACATTTACGAGCCGGAGCTTTTGGACCGCGGCTGTCATCGTCTTCATGCTCACAATCATTCGCCTGGTCGCATTGCGCTTCTCCGCGGTCGATCTGTTCTTCGACGAATCTCAATACTGGTCATGGTCGCGTGAGCTGGCCTTGGGGTATTTCTCCAAGCCGCCGCTGTTGGCCTGGCTGATCGCCGCAGCGGAGCATATCTGCGGAGCCTCAGAAGCATGCATCCGGTCGCCGGCGCCGTTCATGAGCCTTGGGACCAGCCTCTTCGCTTACGCCGCCGGCCGCGCGCTCTATGATGCGCGCACTGGATTTTGGGCCGCCATGCTGGCCGCATTCGGGACGGGTTCGGTGTTCGCGGCGCGTATCGCGTCGACTGATGCGCCGCTCGTGCTGTTCTGGGCCCTGGCCCTGCTTGCCTATGTGCGCTTGCTCGAAAAGGCGGACTGGCGCTGGGCGCTCGTGCTCGGCTTCGCCATCGGTGCGGGACTGCTCGCCAAATACGCTATGCTCTACTTCCTGCCGGGCCTCGTCCTTGCGGCAGCGTTCGAGGAACGGGCTCGCGCGCTCATGGCAAGGCCTGAGCTTTGGCTGGCGCTCGCGTCGGCGGTGATCGTGGCGTCGCCGAATATTTTGTGGAATGCGGCCAATGGCTTTGTGGCATTCCGCTATGCCGGCGGCAACGTTATCGGCGAGCCGATCGAACCCAGTCTGATGCGTCCGCTCGAATTTCTGGCGGCGCAGTTTGCGGTGCTCGGACCGGTGGTGTTCGGCGTGGCGATCGTCACCACGATCGCGCTCGTGCGAACCCGAGGCGCGAGTCTGCCATTGCCAGCAGACCGCATTCTGCTGGCGTTTGCGCTGCCCCCGCTCGCCATTGTCACGGCGACGGCAAGCCTGGTGCATGCCTATGCGAACTGGGCGGCCGCCGCGTTCGTCCCGCTGGCGGTGCTCGCGGCGGCAGTCCTCGTGCGGCGGAAGTCGTCGGTCCTCTTGTGGGGCAGCCTCGCGCTCGGGCTCGCGGCGCAGATCGCGTTGATCGGCGCCGATGCATTTGCGACCAGCATCCACCTGCCGTTTCTCGTCAAGCCCAATCCGTATTATCGCACGCTTGGCTGGAACGGCTATGGCCGCACGGTTGGGCAAATTGCGCGCAAGCTCGGCATTTCGGTCATCGCGAGCGACACGCGCGCCGAAGTGGCGTCCCTTCTCTATTACTGGCGCGATCAGCCTGAGCAGATCTTGGCCTGGCCGACCACCGAAGATCTCCCCGGTTTCGATTTGACGCGAGGGCTGACGGCGGCCGCACCGCAGCCGGTGTTGTTCGTGAGCCAGTGTCAGGACGCCGATCGACTGGAGCGATTCTACGCCAAGGTCACGCGGCTCGGCGTATTTGTTACCGACGACCCGGCGCCGCGCGGATTTACAGCTTTCACCCTCGAACAGCCGCGCGGCCCGATCGGGCCGCTCGCGCCATGCCGGACGGGCTGAGCGGACGAACCTCAATGCGCCGCGATGTAGGCGTCGCGCAGCACGTTCGATTCGGTTTCCAACTCCTCCAGCCGGTGCTTTACGACGTCGCCGATGCTGACGATGCCGACGAGTTTGCCCTCGGCGAACACGGGCAGATGCCGCACACGGTGATCCGTCATCAGGCTCATGGCGCGCTTCAGGGTATCGCTGGGGGCGATCGTGATCATGGCATGGGGCGCAACGTCCTGCACGGTCATGGAAAGCGCTCGCTCCCCGTGTGCAGAGATGGCGCGGACGATGTCGCGTTCTGAAATGAGGCCAACGATTGCATCGCCGCTGGTGATGACCAGCGCGGCGATATCGCGCGCTCGCATCCGATCGGCTGCGCTTTTGACCGTCTCCGTCGCGCGAATCGTGATGACCTCGCCGCCATTGCGATTCAGAATGCTCTGAATGCTCATGACCTCGCTCCTGTTGCATTCATGAGAACACCCCCAAAACGAGCGCGACGTGCCCCGGTCGTAGCGCGTTTGCGATCATACTGAAACCACGCTTCCGAGTCATGGCCGGGCTGCTCACGGCCATTCAAGTCTTGCTGAGGCGCGCGAACAACAGTTCCGTGCCGCCCAACGGCCGGCAAAGCCCTTGGGCGCGATTCGATTGCATTTGAGCGCGGTCTTGACCCTGCGCGTCGCCTGCGGGTCGCAACATTACAAGCTCATGGACGGCGCGTTACCGGGCGACCGCCGTTTGGCCGCGCACCAGCGCGAAGAAGGTTTTCGCGGACTCATCCCAGTCCGGATGACGGAACGAAGTGCGGATGCGCGTCTCATAGATGGCGCGCGCCGCGGGATCCCTAATCCACGCGTCCAACATCAGCCGCCACGCGTCAACATCAGTCGGATCGAGACATGGCGAGAAGCCGGCGACCACTTCCGGCACCGCGCCGCCGGTCGAGGCAAGCACGGCCTTGCCGTAGCGGAGGGCTTCGACGGCCGGCAGGCCGTATCCTTCATACCGCGACGGATAGAGACAGAACGCGGCATTGCGGTAAAGAGTCGAAACTGTCGCATCGTCAGCGTCTGTAAAAATTTCGATCGTGCCGGCGATGCGCGGGTCGCTGCGCAAATCCCGCATCAGATCGTCGACCATCCAGCCCTTCCGGCCGGCGAAGACGAGCTTGAAGCGCGAGCGCTGTGGAATCCCGGCTTCAAGAAGCTTGACCCAGGCATCGTAGATCAGCCGGTGGCCCTTGCGCGGCTCGATGGTCGAGACCAACAAAGCGTAGCGTCCACGCTCAATGCCCGCAGGCAACCGCTTCGCGGCGGCCTGCAGGGGAGCATCGGCGCCGAGCGGACACACCGCGGTTGCACCCAGCGCGAGCCCGGCAGCACGGCAATAGGCCAGCACATCCGCCTCTACGGTACGGGAGTTGAAGATCACCAGATCGGCAGCGGGAAATGCGCGCCGGCAATAATCGCGATGCGCCTCGACATCGCCGGACTTGTAGTAGTGCGGAAACATCACCGGAATGATATCGAAGCACAGCATCACGAAACGGAATCCGACCTTCCGCTTGCGCTCCACAATCGCCGCAATGTCGTTGTGCGCCCAGCCGGCCCCGGCGCACACCAGCGTGTCGCGTGCCGAGAGATTGACGGGCGGGCCGACCGCCCGCTCGATCGGCAGATAGACCCGGCGTGAACCGTCGGCCCTCACCATGATGGCGCGGTACTTGTCGTTCATGACCCCCCGCTGCACGCGGTCGGCAAGCGACGCGATCCGCCCATTCGCGGTTTGAAGGCGCAAGCGCTCCAAGGCTCGAAGCAACGTGCGGCGAAATTGGAGGACCCACATGGCGAGCGGCTGGATCGCCGCCGGAATGCGATCGGTCTTGCGCTTTCCCCGCCGCGCCGGACTCACGAATGACAGCGTATCGAGCGCAACCTCCTGCGCAATCAGGCTCGCGGCCATTGCAGGGCTGAGATGCCGAAAGCACCGCGTTTGCGGATCGAAGAACGCTGGAACTATTTCGTCAATGTGCGCAAGCGCCCAGCGGCCGAATTCGCCTTCCACCCTGACGATGCCGACCGGCGGTCCCGACCATAACGCCGTAGTCGTCAAATCGAAGACGAGGCGCGCGGGGGCCCCTTCAGAAGCACTCTTCATGGACGCTGCTATAGCGGATTTCGATACAGTTGCGTCAGAAACCTCGCCGTGCGGCCCTCGCCTCTCCCCGAGGCCGCCCTGCAGGGAGAGGTGACAAGGGCACCCGCTCGACGTTATCGCAAAACGCGCTCGAGCACGACGCAAGCAGAATCGAGGCAGCCGGGACAAGCCCGGCCACCATGCGGCTAGAGAAGCTGGCGATTCAAGATAACTGCGCGGAGCCGCTACGCCCCCAGCGCCCCGCGCACGCGTTCCGGCGCGAACGGCAGTTCGCGCAGGCGAACGCCGGTCAGCGCCGCAATGGCGTTGCCGACCGCGCAGGCCACCACCGGCACGCCGTCCTCGCCGGCGCCGGTCGGCGGATTGTCCGTTGACACGACTTTCACTTCGATGTTGGGGACATCGGACATGCGCGTTACTTCGTAGTCCGTGTAGTTAGATTCCAGCACGCGCCCGTTCTTTATGGTGATCTTCTCGCGCAGCACGTGGCCGAGCGCGTAGATAATGCTGCCCTCGGTCTGCGCTGCGACATTGCGCGGCTGCACCGCAAGCCCGGGGTCGATCGCGGCCCAGAAATTGTGGACCTTGATCTTGCCGGTCAAGTGATCCACCGAGACCTCGGCGACGCCCGCCGCCAAAGTGTCGTCCTTCACCATGGTGCCGACGCCGAGGCCGCGTCCGTCGCGGGGCCGCTTCCAGTCGGACATTTCTGCGACGGCGCGCAACAGCGTCTGCATCCGCGGCTGGCCCTCGGACAGCGTGAGCCGGAACGCGATGGGATCAAGGCCGCGGTCCTTGGCAATCTCGTCAAGCAGGCTCTCTGCCGCGAAAGCGTTGTAGGCATTGCCTACTCCGCGAAAAGCCGCAAGCCGTGCGCCGCGCGTCTCGATGACATGCTCCGCCAGCTTGTTGGGGATCGGATATTGCGGAATCGGCGAGCCCTTCATGACGACGCGGTCGAGCCGCGGCGGAGGCGCGCCATTGGCGATCGATGTGTAAGCCGCCACCGATTCCGCGACCACGCGATGGTGCCAGGCGACGAGCTTCCCGCTGGCGTCGAACCCGGCCTCGATGTGGTGCGCCGTCATCGGCCGGAACTTGCCGCCCGTCACGTCGTCCTCGCGGGTCCAGATCAGCTTGACGGGCTTGCCAACGGCCTTGGCAAGGCGCACCGCGTCGATCACCGCTTCCTGCTGACTGCGGCGGCCGTAACCGCCGCCAAGGAAATGTTGATGCAGCGTGATGTTGGCGCGGTCTATCCCGAGCAGACGGGCGACCTGGTTGTGCAGGCTCGTCGGGCCCTGGGTGCCGGTCCAGATTTCGACCGACTTGCCGTCGGGACTGACCGCTGCCGTCGCGTTCATTGGCTCCATCTGGGCGTGGTAGACATAGCGCGTGCGGTATTCGCCGCGATATATTTTGACGGCGTCGCGCATCGCCGCCCTGGCGTCGCCGGCGCTTTCATAGGGCACCCCTTCGCGGCTCTTGTCGCGCGCGATGGCGGCGAACTCCTCAAGCGCCCTTTCGCTGTCGTGATGCGCGCCGGGCGCATCGCTCCACGTGACCTTGAGTAAATTCTTGGCGGCCTGGGTGGCCTCGACGCTGGTCCCGACCACGCCGATGCCCTCCGGCAGCTTCACGATGTGGGTAATGCCCTTCACCTGCCGCGCACGCGTCTCGTCCACCGTCTCCGGCCGGCCGCCCGGATAGGGCGACTGCAGCACCGCAGCGTACACCATGCCGGGGACCTGGGCGTCGATGCCGTATTTGGCGGCGCCGGTCACCTTGAGGGGGACTTCGACCCGCGGCAGATCCTTGCCGATGTAACGGAAGTTGGCGGGCGTCTTGAGGCCCTTGTCCTCGATCTTCGGCAATTCGGCCGGCGCCTTCGCGAAGGCTGCGATCTCGCCATAGGAGATGCGGCGGTTGGCGGCCTTGTGCACCACCACGCTGGGCTCGGTCGAAAGCTCCTGCGCCGGCACGCCCCATTTCGCCGCGACGGCGTCGATGAGGACGCGCCGCGCCTGCGCCCCGGCCACGCGCATCGCCTTGAAGTAGCCCCGCGTTGCGAAACTCGCCGACGTCTGGAAGGCGTAGTTGTCGTATCCCGGGTTGCCGAACTTCCTCTCGTTCCATTCGGGCGGAAACACCGGCTTGACCTTCGCCCAGTCGGCATCGAGCTCGTCGGCAATAATCGCCGGCAGCGTCGTGAAAGTGCCTTGCCCCATCTCGGCGGCAGGCGAGACAATGGTGATGGTGCCGTCGGTCGCAATCGTGAGCCACACGTTCGGTGACAGCGCACCCTCTGCCACTGCGGCGCCCGAACGGTCTTCGCCCAAGATGGCGAGCGGATCGGGCACGACCGTGAGCGCGAGAGTGAGGCCGGCCGCGGCGCCAAGAAAATCGCGGCGGCTGAGGTCGTTTGTGCGCGGGTCAATGCGTTCGGTCATGGCTCAGCCCTCCCGCGAAGCGCGCTCGATTGCGCGGATGATTTTCAGATAGGTGCCGCAGCGGCAGATATTGCCGTCCATGTGTTCGACGATCTCCTCGCGCGACGGCGTCTTGTTGCGCGCCAGGAGGTCCGCGGCCTGCATGATCTGACCCGACTGGCAGTAGCCGCATTGCGGCGCCTGCTCGGCGATCCACGCCCGCTGCAGCGGATGGCTGCCGTCGGGCGAAAGCCCCTCGATTGTGGTGACGGATCGTCCTTCGACCAGGGACATCGGCGTGGCGCAGGCGCGCACTGCCCGTCCGTCGACATGCACCGTGCAGGCGCCGCATGAGGCGATGCCGCAGCCGAACTTGGTGCCCGTAAGTTTGAGATGCTCCCGCAGGACCCAGAGCAGCGGCGTGTCGGGATCGACGCCCAGCTCCCTGCGCACTCCGTTGACCGTGAAGGCGACCATGCGTTTCCTCCATTCGCCGGTGAAAGAGATTTTCGAATTGCGCGGCTTGTGCAGGACCCCGATGCATCGAATGGTCCTGGATTTTCGGTTCATGTTAGCGGATTTGCCCTTCCTCCGCGAGGGCTCGTAGCCCGGATGAGACGGAGTTCATCATCCGCCAGCCCATCCCGCTTGCCCCTGGCATGTTTGACTGCCGGGCAAGTACCGCCTAGATCGGTGTATAAGTGCTCATTTGCCTAAGGATAGCCACAACAATAACTGCTTCACTTCATTGGTTCGTCTTGAGCGCCAAAACAACCTAAAATGTCGGTAGCTTTTCAAGATGTCCGGTTTTGGTAGCACATCAAATGTCCGCTTCTGGGTTAGGGTGACCTGGCCGGTTTGGAAGCGGTGGACGCCCCGGCTTGGTGT
>JAJPKK010000030.1 GCA_021323775.1 Hyphomicrobiales bacterium | reverse complement strand
CGATCTCGGGTGAACCCGAGATCGGATGGCAGCCGGTCAAGGGTCTCGACCGCTTAAGCGGCGATTGGCGCGCGATTAAACGCGCGCCAATCGCCCTTGACCGGCTGGCTGCCGCCGCCCGCAAGACTGCATCCAAGCGATCAAGGCCCTCGCCAAGGCCGCGCGCCCTTAAGGCTTCTGCACCCGCTCAACATTCAAAAGAGGCCTAGTTTCAGATTGGCTGGAAGCTCAGGCGGTCGACGCATCGCCGGCGCGGTCGGCATAAATATACAGCGGCCGCGCGGTGCCTTCGACGACTTCCTTGGAGATCACCACCTCTTCGACCCCTTCGAGGCTCGGCAAATCGAACATGGTGTCGAGCAGGATGCTCTCCATGATCGAGCGCAGGCCGCGCGCGCCGGTCTTGCGCTCGATCGCCTTGCGGGCGATGGCCCCCAGCGCCTCCTCGGCAAGGCTCAGATCGATGCTCTCCATTTCGAAAAGCCGCTGATACTGTTTGACCAGGGCGTTCTTCGGTTCCAGCAGGATGCGCTTGAGCGCCGGCTCGTCGAGGTCCTCCAGCGTCGCCACCACCGGGAGGCGGCCGACGAATTCCGGGATCAGGCCGTATTTCAAAAGGTCCTCAGGCTCGACGTCACGGAAGATTTCGCCGGCCTTGCGGTCCTCCGGGGCCGCCACCTTGGCGCCAAATCCGATCGAAGTGGCGCGGCCGCGGGCCGAGATGATCTTCTCAAGCCCCGCAAACGCGCCGCCGCACACGAACAGAATATTGGTGGTGTCGACCTGCAGGAACTCCTGCTGAGGATGCTTGCGGCCGCCCTGCGGCGGCACCGACGCGACGGTCCCCTCCATGATCTTGAGCAGCGCCTGCTGCACGCCTTCGCCCGAAACATCGCGGGTGATCGAAGGATTGTCCGACTTGCGACTGATCTTGTCGATCTCGTCGATATACACGATGCCGCGCTGCGCACGCTCCACATTGTAGTCTGCCGACTGCAGGAGCTTGAGGATGATGTTCTCGACGTCCTCGCCGACGTAGCCGGCCTCGGTCAGCGTGGTCGCGTCCGCCATCGTGAATGGAACATCGAGAATGCGCGCGAGCGTCTGCGCCAGCAGCGTCTTGCCGGAACCGGTCGGCCCGATCAGCAGGATGTTCGACTTGGCGAGTTCGACGTCGTTGTGCTTGGTCTGATGGTTGAGCCGCTTATAGTGGTTGTGAACCGCAACCGAGAGCACCTTCTTGGCATGGTCCTGGCCGATCACGTAGTCGTCGAGGACCTTGCGGATCTCCTTAGGCGTGGGGATGCCGTCGCGCGATTTGACCAGCGAGGACTTGTTCTCCTCGCGAATGATGTCCATGCACAGTTCGACGCACTCGTCGCAGATGAAGACCGTCGGCCCGGCAATGAGCTTGCGCACCTCATGCTGGCTCTTTCCGCAGAAGGAGCAATAAAGCGTGTTCTTCGAATCATTGCCGCCGACTTTACTCATTCCTTCGCTCCGGTCGACTCCGCCCCCGCTCTACCCTCGTCCCGCAAACGGAAAGGGTAAAGCGGGGGGCGGGCCTCAAGTCAAACCCCGCCTCGGCTCATCACTGGTTTGCCGTCACCCCCGACGGACAAACACGCCCCCGGATCCTTAAGCGAACACGCTAATAGAAATATAATCAAGATTCCATTAACAAGGAATTCTCGCTTCCCGAGCCCAGCTCTCGCGCCAAACCCTGGCTGGGCTCAGCCTGGGGTTGCCCTTCTCGCGCGATATTAACAACGAGCGCGGTTGCGCTGCAACTGCGGTCCCGGGCCGGCGGGATGCCCGCGAGCCCCGGCGTCAGACCTTTTCAACCTCCTCCACTCGCTTCTCGATGACCTTGTCGACAAGGCCGAATTCCTTAGCGCCCTCGGCGGTGAAGAACTGGTCGCGCTCCAGCGCCTCCTCGATCTTCTTGAGCGGCTGTCCGGTGTGCCTGACATAGATTTCATTCAGCCGCTTGCGGATGTTCAGGATTTCCTGAGCGTGAATCATGATGTCGGTTGCTTGTCCCTGGAACCCGCCGGAGGGCTGGTGAACCATGATGCGGGCATTGGGCAGCGCGAACCGCATGTCCTTATGCCCGGCGGTCAGCAACAGCGACCCCATCGACGCAGCCTGGCCGGTGCACAGGGTCGAAACCGGCGGCCGAATGAACTGCATGGTGTCGTAGATCGCAAGTCCCGACGTCACCACCCCGCCCGGCGAGTTGATGTACATCGAGATTTCCTTCTTGGGGTTCTCCGCCTCCAGGAACAGGAGCTGCGCCACGACGAGGGACGACATTCCGTCCTCGACGGGACCGGTGATGAAAATGATGCGCTCCTTGAGGAGCCGCGAATAGATGTCGTACGCCCGCTCCCCCCGATTGGTCTGTTCGACCACCATCGGAACGAGATAATTCATATAGGTGTCTACGGGGTCACGCATGTCCGCTCTACTCCCTCGCGACGCGCAGGCGTTACATGCCCCGCGGCTCGTGAACGCTCGTGCAATTTCAAGTGTACGTAGCGCATAGGCATATATGCGCCAAAGCTCTGCCGACAAGCCTCCTGCCCCACCCGAAGGGCGACCGTTGCGGCCGCCCGGGACCGCTTGCGCCGCGCGGCCCGACAGGCGCGTCAAGGCCATCATAAACCTGCTGGCAGGGCCGGCAACGGGGCGACCGCAACGCTCGCCCTGCGCCATCTCCCGACCTCTCCTCGCAAGCGATGCGGCGCAAATGATTCCGGCGTTGCAGCCCGGATGGACCGTCAGCGGAACCCCGGGCCAACGTCGCCTGTCGGCCAGGGGATGCCGGATTTTGCGAACCTGTCATCGGGCCTGCGAAGGCGGACCCGGCGGCCCGATCCGGGCTGCTGGCTCAGTTCGCGGACGCCGCTTCCTCGTCTTCCCTGAAAAGTTCGTCCTTGGTCACTTTCTTCTCAGCGACATCGGCGAGCTCAACGATGAAGTCCACCACCTTTTCCTCAAAGATCGGCGCCCGCACGCTTGCGAGCGCATTGTAATTCTTCTGGTAGTAATCCCACACTTCGCGCTCGCGCCCGGGATATTGCCGCGCCCTCTCGATCACCGCCCGCGAGACTTCATCCTCAGTGACCTTGATGTTGTTCCGGTCGCCGATTTCCGCAAGGACAAGGCCAAGGCGGACCCGGCGGTCAGCTATGCTGCGATACTCTTCGCGGGCTTTTTCCTCGGTGGTGCCTTCCTGCTCGAACGTCCGGTTTTGCGACTTGAGGTCCGCCAAGACTGTATTCCAGACATTGGCGAACTCCTGCTCCACCAGGGACGGCGGCGCTTCGAACTTGTGAAGCTCATCAAGCCTGTCGAGGAGCTGCCGCTTGAGCTTCTGCCGGCTGGCGCCGGCGTATTCCTGGGCGATCCGCTCCTTGACGGCCTGCTTGAGCTTCTCCAGGGACTCAAGCCCAAGCGACGCGGCGAAGGCGTCGTCAATGGCGAGTTCGTTCGGCTGCTCGACCGACTTCGCCACCACCTCGAACGAGGCGGCCTGACCGGCAAGTTTCTCGTTCGGGTAATCGGCAGGAAACGTCACGTTGACGGTGCGGGTCTCGCCCGCCGCAATGCCCGCCAATTGCTCCTCGAAACCGGGAAGGAAAACATTCGCGCCGATTTTAACCGGGACATCCTCCCCTGAACCGCCCTCGAAGGCCTCGCCATTGACGGTTCCTTTGAAGGAAATGACGATCCGGTCGCCGCTCTCTGCCTTCGCGCCCTCCGCTCTTGCCGTATAGGTGCGATTCTGCTCCGCTATCCGGCGCACCCCCTCATCGACGTCAAGGTCGGTCACGTCTGCGACGATCTTTTCAAGCTTGATGGCCTTGAAATCTGCGAGCGCGATCTGCGGGACGACCTCGACCGCCACCGTGTAGGAGAGGTCGGTCTTGCCGGTGATCACCTGCTCCACCTCGGTTTTGTCCTCCGGCAAGGTGACCTTGGGCTCCATCGCAAGCTTCAGGCCGCGATCGGTCACGATCCTGTTGTTCGTCTCGCGCACCATCTGCTCGATGGTCTCAGCCATCACGGCGCGGCCATAGATCTTGCGCAGATGGTCGACCGGCACCTTTCCGGGCCGGAACCCGTTGATCCGCACCCGATCTTTCATTTCGGTGAGGCGCTCGGTGAGCCGTGCGTCCAGCTCCGTTGCCGGAAGGGTCACGCGGAACTCGCGCTTGAGGCCTTCGCTCGTGGTCTCGGTGACTTGCATGCTAAAGTGACTCGCCGGGTTGCCGTCTCAATTCCAGTTGTCAATTCTACGCCGCATATTCCAGCCGTGATCGTTTTTCGTCGTGATCGTCCGGCCCCCTCCCTGCCTCGCCGCAAGCCGGAAGGGCAGGGAGGGGGCCAAGCCGCTGCGGCCAAGCCGGGGCGTGGTGCGGGCGGAGGGACTCGAACCCCCACGACTTTCGTCACTGGAACCTAAATCCAGCGCGTCTACCAGTTCCGCCACGCCCGCAAGGGGCTCCTCCGCGGCGCGGCGGGGCTTATATCAGGTAGCGCTTGGCGACGCACCAGAAAAAAACGCGAAATTCGCCTGCCGGCTCCGGGCAAACAGCCGCTCCGCCAGCAAAGGCGCGCCAGCACGCCGACCGGGCGGCTGGGACTGAGGAACCGCGAAGCAGTCGCTCCGTCCGGGCTATCCTGCCCTGGTGCGCGATGCTACTTTGGCTTCCCTGTCCCGTGCGTCAAACGAGATGGCCCATGACCCTCGAAATGGAAACCCAACCGATAAAACGCAATGCCGGCGCCGCATTCGCAGCGATCCCGACCGGCGCCGCGCTCGGCGCCGAGGTCAGGGCGGGGGATCTGCGAACGCTCGACGACGCAGGCTTTGCGTATGTCCTCGAGGCCTGGCATGCGCATTCCGTGTTGCTGTTCCGCGGCCAGGCCCTCTCCGATCCTGAGTTGATCGCCTTCAGCCGCCGATTCGGCGACCTCGACTGGGCGCCGGTCCAGGAGAACGGCCGCCGTTTCGTCGAGGGCATGCCGGAAATCTACATCGTCTCCAACGTCAAGGTGAACGGCGAAGCGATCGGCAGCCTCGGCGACGGCGAGGCGGCATGGCACACCGACATGTCGTATCTCGACGTGCCGCCGAAGGCGAGCATGCTGTATGCGCTCGAAGTCCCCCCACGCGGCGGCAACACTTCTTTCTGCTGCATGTATTCGATCTACGAGGCGCTCCCTTCGGACCTCAAGGCGCGCATCGAAGGCCTCAAGATCAAGCATGACGGCACCTACAACAGCGGCGGTTATGTGCGCCAGGGGGTGACGGTGACCGGGGACCCGCGTACCTCGCCAGGGGCGCTGCACCCGCTCGTGTGCACCCATCCCGACACCGGACGGCGCCTGCTCTATCTCGGCCGCCGCCGCAACGCCTACCTCGCCGGGCTCGATCTTGAGGAGTCCGAAGCCTTGCTCGACGAGCTGTGGAGCTACGTGGCGCGGCCGGAATTTGCATGGGAGCACGTGTGGCGCGCCGGCGATCTGGTGCTGTGGGACAATCGCTGCACCATGCACCGTCGCGACGCGTTCGACCCCGGCGCGCGGCGCATCATGCATCGCACCCAGATCAAGGGAGAGGCGCGGCCGGCATAACCGGCATTGACAGATTAGCACGTCGGCTCACGTTCGCATCGACCGTCAGATATCGAGAGGGGCGCGGTGGCCAACCGAACGCACAAATTTGCGGTCGTCCTCGAACCGGAGGAAGACGGCGGCTTCACGGTTCGAGTTCCCTCACTGCCCGAAATCGTCACCTGCGGAGAGGATGAACAGAAAGCCTTGGCTATGGCCGAGGATGCTATTCGCCTCGTCATCGAAGACTGCATTGCGCGCGGCGAACCCATCCCAACGCCGCAGACGCCGCGCATCCGGGAGGTCATTGTCACGCTCGCCGCATGAGCGAGCGATTGCCGGCCCTGATAGCCAACACGTCATAACGGCGCTTGAGCGCCCAATCGGGACTGACAGTGGCCGAGTTCCTGTCTTTACTGTAATTTATTGCAAAACGCGTTTCGGGGCTTGAAGAAAACCAACGAGGAACCTCCCAGGAGCATTTACAATGAAACGGCGCGATCTTCTGGCTTTCGGCGCCACGATGCTGTGTCTCGGCACGACTGTGCCGCGCGCCCTCGCGCAGGCCAAGTATCCGGACCGGCCCATCAAGCTCGTCGTCCCCTTCGTCCCGGGCGGGGTCAATGACATCGTGGCGCGTCTGTGGACAGACCGGGTGAAGGCGACGCTGGGGGCTGTGTACATCGAGAACCAGGGCGGCGCCGGGGGCGCGGTGGGCGCGCTGGCGGCCGCCCGCGCGCAACCTGACGGCTATACGCTTCTGCTCGGCGGCGCCGGCTCCCAGGTGCTCAATCCGATCGCCATGTCAAAGCCGCTCTACGATCCGATCAAGGACTTCGAGCCGATCGCTATGCTCGCTACAACGTCGCTGACCATTGCGGTGACGCCGTCGCTGCCGGTGCACACGCTCAGGGAACTGATCGCTTACGCAAAGGCCAATCCCGGCAAGCTCGTCTACGGCTCCGCCGGCACCGGATCGATGACCCACCTCGCCGGCGAGCTGTTCAAGTCGCTGGCCGGCACGCCCGATATCGTGCATGTCCCCTATAAGGGATCGGGGGCTTCCATCACCGATGTGATCAGCGGCCAGGTGCCGATGATCGTCGCCAACGTCACCGGTCAGGTGCTCGAACTCCACAAATCCGGCAAGTTGCGGATGATCGCCGTGACAGGACCGGAACGCCTTGTCGCCGATCACGAGATCCCCACCGCGGTCGAATCCGGGCTGCCCGGGATGGTTTCGGTCAACTTCACCGGCCTGTTCGCGCCGGCCAAGACGCCAAAGCCGATCGTTGAGCAGATCGCCGCCGCGACCGCTTCTGCGCTGGAAAGCGAGGAGGTTCGCAAGAACCTGATTGAGCAGGGGCTTGAGCCATATCCGGATTCAACGCCGGAAAAGACCCGACGCTTCGTTGAGGAGGATATCGCGCGCTGGACGCCGGTGATCCGCGCGATCGGATTGAAGCTGAATTGAGGTCAGGTCGGTTGAGCGGAAAGCGGAACCCATTAGCCCTCTGGCGCCGCATCATATGCAGCCGGATTGGCGCAGCGAAATCCGGGATCGGCTTATCAACGCGGCGTTGCTGCCCCGGGTTTCGCTCCCGCACAATCCGGGCTACGGCTGCGGCGCCTAGGAGATTGGGGGTCGTCATGACTACGGTTTGGATGCGTTTTGCAGTGCTCGTTGCCGCCGTCGCCGTCGCCTGCCTGCCGGCAGCGCGCGCCGCCGAATATACGTTGATGCCGAGCCCGCAGACGGTGCATATCGGCTATTTCAGCGCCGCGCTGAAACCGGCGCTGACGATCAAGTCGGGAGACATCGTCACCATCGAATCCGTGGGCGGCCCGGATCCAGCCGATGTCGACGCTTCGGGCGCCGTTCCGCCCGGCGCGGTTCCGGAACACACGCGCATTATCCGCCGGGAAGTGACCGACCGCGGCCCGGGCCCGCACATCCTCACAGGGCCGGTCTATGTCGAAGGCGCGATGCCGGGCGACGTGCTCGAGGTTCGCATCCTCGACATCGATTTTGCCGTGCCCTACGGATTCAACGCCCAGCGCCCTTACACCGGCGCGCTGCCGGATGAATTTCCCGGATTCTTTCAGCGCATCATCCCGATTGATCGCGCCGCCAGGACCGCAACGGTGGCGCCGGGCGTCGTCGTGCCGCTGCGGCCGTTCTTTGGCGTCATGGGGGTTGCTCCCCTGCCCGCCATGGGCCGCATCAGCAGCGGCCCGCCGGGCGTCCACACCGGCAACATCGACAACAAGGATATCGGCGCCGGCGCGACGCTCTACATGCCGGTCTATGCGCCGGGCGCGCTGTTCTCGGCGGGCGACGCCCATGCGGCCCAGGGGCAGGGCGAGGTCGATCTCACCGCCATCGAAACCGCGCTGCGCGGCAAGTTCCAGTTGATCGTGCGCAAGGACCTGAAACTCACCTGGCCGCGTGCGGAAACGCCCACCCATTGGATCGTCATGGGGCTCAACCCGAACCTTGAAGAAGCAATGAAGATGGCGGTGCGTGAGACCATCCTTTTCATCACCCAGCGCTTCCCCAAGCTCACGCGCGAGGAGGCCTACATGATCGCGAGCGTCGCGGTCGACTATCACGTCACCCAGGTGGTCGACGGAACCAAGGGCATCCACGGCATGATTCCGAAAGCGATTTTCGTCGCGCAGTAACGGGCGCGGGGCTGTAGGATGGGTTGAGCGCGGCGAAACCCATCAGCCGCCGCGCCGCGTGGACCAGCCGATGAAGGGTTTCGCTGACGCTCAGCCCATCCTACAGTCGGCGCAAACCAAACTGACCGGGAGGATAATATGGGCACCCATCACCCAATTTCGCGGCGGCGTATGCTCGCCCTGTCGGCAGCGGCCGGCGGCTTTGCGGTCGCCGGCGCCCAGGCGCAGGCGAGCAAACGGATCGAGCGACTCGATCCTGCCCTCGACAACATCATTTCAGCCTCCGAGCCGATCAAGGAACTCGCGAGCGGCTTCGGCGGCGACCTTGGCCCTGCGGAAGGGCCGGTGTGGATCAAGGAAGGCGGCTACCTCCTGTTCAGCGACATTCACAACAACCGCCGCATGAAATACACGCCTGGCCAGGGCGTCAGCGTCTTCCTGGAGCCGACCAATCGGGCCAACGGGCTCACGCGCGATCTGCAGGGCCGGGTGGTGGCCTGCGAGCATGACACACGACGGGTCACGCGGCGCGAGCTTGACGGCAGCCTGACGGTGATTGCCGCGAGCTTCCAAGGGAAGCGATTCAACCGCCCGAATGACGTCGTGGTGAAATCCGACGGCGCCATCTACTTCACGGATCCGGGCGGCCCTGCCGTTCCGGAGCAATGGGATCTGACCCATACGGGCGTGTACCGCGTCTCCGCCGATCTCGGCACCCTGACGCTGCTGGTCAGCGATTTCGTCGTCCCCAACGGGCTCGCGTTCTCGCCTGACGAAAGCATCCTCTACATCAACGATTCGCGCCGCGGCCACATCCGCGCCTTCGACATGCTGCCGAACGGGACGCTGGCGAGGCAAACCGATCGCGTCTTCGCGGATCTGCGCGGTCCCGAGCCGGGCGTGCCCGACGGCATGAAAGTCGACGTCGCCGGCAACGTGTACTGCGGCGGCGCCGGCGGCATCTATATCCTCGACTCCAAGGGTAAGAAACTCGGCCGCATCGTTCACGGACAGCCGGCGACGACCAACATCGGCTTCGGCGGCGACGACTGGAAGACGCTGTTCTTCACGAGCCGCACCACCTTGGGGTCGGTCAACCTCAAAGTCGCCGGCATTCCGGTGCCGGTCGCAAAGAAGGCGTGACTTCGCGCCACGCATGATGCCTCCCCGCAAACGGGGGGAGCGAACAAATCCGAGCGGAGGAAACCTCATGACCCATCATCTCAACATCTCTCGCCGCCGAATGCTGGCCATGTCGGCCGCCGCGGGCGGCCTCGCGGTGAGCGGCGTCGGCCGCGCATCGGCGCAGCAGCCGGCCACGCGCATCGAGCGATTCGATCCGGCGCTAGACAACATCATCTCCACGTCAGAGCCGATCAAATCGATCGCCGACGGCATGGGCGGGCCGCTCGGACCCGTGGAAGGGCCCGTGTGGTGGAAGGAGGGCGGATATCTGCTGTTCAGCGATATCCACGCCAGCAAGCGCATGAAGTACGCACCCGGCCAGGGCGTCACCGTGTTCCAGGAGAACACCCACCAGGCCAACGGCCTTACCCGCGATCTGCAGGGCCGGCTGCTCGCCTGCGAGCATGAGACACGCCGCGTGACCCGCCAGGAGCCCGACGGTTCGATCACGGTCATTGCCAACAGCTTCCAGGGCCGCCGTCTCAACCGGCCGAACGATGTCGTGGTCAAGTCCGACGGCTCGATCTACTTCACCGACCCGTGGACCAGTCCCGAGGTTCCGCAGCAATGGGACATGACCTTCATGGGCGTCTATCGGGTCTCGCCCGATCTCGGCGCCATGACGCTGCTGGTCGATGATTTCCTGCTCCCCAACGGCCTTGCCTTCTCGCCCGACGAAAGCGTGCTCTATGTCAACGATTCGCGCCGCCGCCACATCCGCGCCTTCGATGTCGCGCCCAACGGCACGCTCGCGAGAGCGACCGACCGCGTGTTTGCAGATCTCGGCGGGCCGGAATCGGGCGTGCCGGACGGCATGAAGGTGGATTCGCTCGGCAACGTCTATTGCGGCGGCGCCGGCGGCATCTACATCCTCGACCCCAAAGGCAAGAAGCTCGGCCGCATCGTCCACGGCCAGCCGGCGACCACGAACATCGGCTTCGGCGGCAGCGACTGGAAAACCCTGTTCTTTACGAGCCGCACCATGCTGGGCTCGGTCAACCTCAAAGTCGCCGGCATCCCGGTGCCGGTCGCGAAGAAGGCGTGAGCGTTGGCCGACGCATGATCTTCTCCCCTCCCCCGCAAGCGGAGGAGGGAACGTCCGAGCGTTCGCAGACCTCACCGCTGCGGAGATCGCCGGAGGGTCGACGCCGCTGGAAACGTGTATTGCGGCGGCGCCGGAGGACTCTATATTCTCGACCCGGCTGGAGAGAAGCTCGGTCGCATCGTCCGTGGCCAGCCGGCAATGACGAACATCGGCTTTGGCTGTGACGACTTGAGGACGTTGTTTTTCGCCAGCCAGACCCATTTGGGCTCGGTTAACATCAAGATCGCCGGCATCCCGGCGCCACCCTCGAAAAAGACGCGACGGGGGAGAGATAAACCTGAAGGGACGAAACATGAAATCGCAGTTTGCAGCTTTGCTGGCCGGTGCGGCCTTGGCGGCAATGGACGCGCCGGCCTCGGCGCATCATTCGTTTGCCATGTTCGACAACCTGCACCCGAAGGAAATTTCCGGCACCGTGAAGGAGTTCAGGTTCGTGAGCCCCCACACCATCCTGATCGTCACGGTAAAGGGCGAGGACGGCGTCGAGAAGGATTGGATTCTCGAGGGCGGCGCGCCGGGCCTGCAGGTCCGCGAAGGGCTGACTTCCAAGAGCCTGAAGCCCGGAGACGAGATCACGGTGACGATCAATCCGCTCCACAGCGGCGCGGAAGGCGGCTCGTATGCGCCTGCGCAGGTCAAATTCAAGGACGGCCGCCCGGTCGTGCAGCCAAAGCAGTAGGAAGGTTTAGGGGCGCGGGCCTGTCGGAGTTGCGCAAAGCATCGCTATTGACCTGGCGCTGCTCTCTCCCCGCAAGCGGCCCGCTTGCGGGGAGAGGGGTGGGGTGAGGGGGCTCTCCACAGGCCCAGACTTCGAAGCTCAGGCCCGCGAGCCGCCCCTTCACCTGGAATTTGCGCGATGAGCGCGCAAATTCCGACCTCTCCCGCAAGCGGGGAGAGGTAAGAGCCGCGGTAATAGGCAGGCGAGCGAGCGGGACGCCGCGGCGCCAGGAAACGGTCCGCCATGGGGAGGAGAAGCATGTTGTTGCGAAGCGTGATAAGTTCGGCGGCGCTAGCTGTCGCCGTGAGCGCGGGGCCGGCCGCGGCTCAGCAGCCGTTCGAGGAAACCAAATATCCCCCGATGGCGGGCCAGTGGCACCGGGTAGGGCCGCTCGGCGTCTTCGACTCCACCAAGCCTCCTGCGCGCGGCCAGCAGGCGCCCCTGACCCCGGAGTACCAGGCCAGGTTCGAGGCCAATCTCGCCGAGGTGGCGAAGGGCGGCTCCGGCGACGATCCGGTCCACACCTGCATTCCGGAAGGCATGCCGCGGGCCATGAACCTCGTGCTGCCGATGGAGATCGTCATTACCCGCAACACCACCTACATTCTGATGGAATATCTCAGCATGCTGCGCCGGATCTATACGGATGGGCGCTCATTCCCCACCGACGAAGATCCGTCGTGGATGGGATATTCGATCGGCAAATGGATCGACGAAGACGGCGATGGCCGCTTTGACGCGCTTGAGGTCGAGACCCGCAACCTGAAGAATCCCCGCACCTTCGATCCGAGCGGTTTGCCGGTGCATGACGACGCCGAAACCGTCGTCCACGAAAGGTTCTATCTCGATAAGGCGAAGCCCGATATCCTCTACGATGAGATCACGGTGATGGACCACGCGCTCACCAAGCCGTGGACGGTGCTCAAGACCATGCGCCGTGAGAAGAACCCGATCTGGGTCGAGTCGATCTGCGCCGAGGGCAATGTCCATGTCACCATCGGCGGCGAGCAATACATGCTCGGCAGCGATGGCCTGCTGATGCCCTTCCGGGAAGGACAGCCGCCGCCGGATCTGCGGCATTTCAATAAGCAGACCGCGAAGTAGCGACGACGCTACAGCGGTTGAGGATGGGTCCCGCCCCTCAAGCGGCCGACGCGGTCGCCATAAGAATGATTCGCGCGTCGCGTTGGCGCGCAGCAAAGACGGGGGAGATCGCGCCGCCTCTAGGAGGAAACTGACCCGGCAGGACCGCGCCACCGGGTAGCAGAAGTTTCATGCGCTGCAGGTCGGGCCAGGCCCGGTGGAAAACTAGAACGAAAGTTAGCAAAGAAATACTCCTCTATGACGAAATCTAGGACAAACTTTCATGCGCTGCAGGTCGGGCTACGCCCGGTGGAAAACTAATTTGATAGAGTCACATTGTTCGTTCGCAGCTGTTTGATCACTTCGGCGACGTTCTTTGCACTGGTCAGGCTGGAAAGGCGTATTTCCAAGCTCTGGCCATCCTCTGTCTTTATCGTAATTTTCGGATTTTTGTCTGATGATTTCACAAGCCAACCGGCAATGTTTTTTGCCAACGCCCCCAGAATGGTCGCCGAGAGCACCGCTGAGATTGTTATAGGATCCATCATGTGATCCTCTCTTTGAGTTCACACAGTATCATGGAGATGGCGAACACCACGCACCCAATTATGACCGGCAACGACAGGACCGACGGGTGCGTTAGCTGCGACGGGTGCGCTGGCGGGAACGTCAAAAACACGGAATACATCCAAGCAGCGAGTGAGGCGAAAAACGCGACCCAAATGCCCTCCACGAGCTGCTTGTCACGAGGGTAATATATATTCGCGTTCAGCTTACTCAGCTCATTGCGCATAGATTCGGGGATCGGAACTTGCTTCAAATCGGTCAGAGGCAATAAGAAGCCTATGCCCGCGCCTGCGAGCGTTGGGCCAAGAAGGCTTTCCGAGTTGACGGCCGCAATAGTCTTTAGCAGTGATTCAAGCGCGTACAGGTACACGGGGAGTCCATAGAGGAGAATTTTGCGAAACATGATCGTCCCCTGAGTCAACCCACTGACGGTCGAGCGCCGATTAGACAACCTTAGCATGTTCGCGCGCTGAGCAATAGCTCGGTCGACGGCTCAAAGCTGAACCTACCGCGGATCGGCCACGCGTCCCTCAAATAGGATCGCGCCCGTCGTGTCATCGACGAGGTAGAACAGGAACGGATGGTCGACCCGGAACGGCTCCGGGGCGACCGGGCGCGCAATCGCGGCTGACCGCACGCCGGCCGCCGTCGCAGCTGCGGCTTCGGTGCTTTCCTCCGCGACTTCGATGACGGCGCGGTGCACGATCTGGTCGATGTAAAACTGGCCCTGGCCGGCCGGTCGGCCGGTCATGCCGGAAAAGTCCGCCCCTTTAGGGTCGAATGCCTTTTGAATGCCCGCCTGCCGCAATGGCGCCGTCAGGTCGGCCTTGAACTCGGCCTTGAACCGCGGCAGCGCCAGCGCGACCGGCTTTTTCGCTTGCCCGTTGCGCAACGCAGCAAACAACTCGCCCAGTTCCGTCGCCCCGAGCCTCCGCGCGACTGCGCCTGACCCCTCGATGTCGTCCGGCAGCACGATCACAAGGCCCAGTTCCGGGACCTGATAGTCCATGCGAAGCGCCCGGTAGCCGCCGCGCGAGACGAGCGAAAAGCTGCCGGTCTGGTTCATCAGCGCAACATCGGCTTTCTGCGCCCGCGTGAGATTGAAGGCCTCGTTTTTGGTGAGAGCCGGGTCGAAGACCAATGCCCAGCGCGCCTTGAAATACACGGCATTGAGAAGAATGGCGACGGAATCGCGGTCGATCTGATCGAGCATGTGGTTGATCTTGCCTTCGGTCTTCTTCGCGACCCAGCCGTTGATCTCCTCAACGCCCGCGTTTTTGAAGACTTCGGCGGAATATTTGGTCTTCAGCGCCGCTGCGTAATCCGCGGAAACGAGATCGCCGCGCCTGGTGAGCATCAGGGCGTTGGCGGAAAGAAACCTCGCTGAAGCCGGCGCCGCACCGGGTGCGACGCAGCGGTTGCCGACAAGCCGGAAGCCGGGCTGGCACTGGTTCATCAGCTCGCCGCCTGGGCGCGCTTCGCAGTTGCCTGCGTTGGCGCTCGTGCGCGGCGGGCAGGCCGGCGGCGCAGCGCTCTGGTCATAGCCATTGAGGATCGACAGCATCTCTGCATTGGCGGCGTCGATCGCATCCGCCGCCATGCGCATCGACATCGCCCGCATCATTTCGGAGGCGGTGTCGCCGCGCGCACCCGATATCAGCATCGACATCGCGGCGCCGACCGAGTAGGGCGAGAACACGACGTTGCCCGGCGAGGCCGCCAGTTGCCCGAACAGTTGCTGGCCGGCGGCATTGTAGGCGCGGGCCAGGAGCGTCACCCGCGCTTCCGCCGCGATGTGGAGCTGCGCCGCCACAGGCGCGGCCGTCATTGTTCCTGCGATCGCGATCGCAGCGGCAAGGCCGCCGGCGTTTCGTCTGATGATGTTCATCCGCATCCTTTCCTCAGCTGGGCCGCTCCTGGGGCCGTGGGCGCCTCGCCCGCAGGAAGGAAGGGGCGAGGCGTCCGCCGCCCCCAGAAGCCGGCGTCGGCGTTCGTTAGCATTCGACGTAGCGCCGCCCTTCCACCGCGATCGCCGTGGCAGAATATAGCGCGCCTGCACGGCGCGCTGGAACCCATTGCGGAGCAGGCGCGGAAAGCGCACAAGCGGCCTTGCGGCCCTTTGAGGGGGAAGGAGAGCCCTTACCCCATTTCAAGAAATTCAGAAAGGCACTTGTTTTTGCGCGCCCCCGTGACACTTTCCAGTTCGTAAGCCGGAGCATGTCATGCAACTGCAAAACAAGGTCGCGATCATAACCGGGGGCGCGCACGGGATCGGGCTGGCTGTTGCCAGGCGATATGTGGCGGAGGGCGCCAAAGTCGTCATCGCGGATGTCGACGCGGCGGCGGGCGAAGCCGCCGCGAAGGCGATCGATGCCGAGCGGTGCCGCTTTGTCCGCACCGACGTCGGCGATCGGCGCGATGCCGACCATGTGGTTGCCGAGGCCTGCCGGCTGTTCGACGCGCTCGACGTGCTCGTCAACAATGCCGGAATCGTTCACGGCGCCGACTTCCTCGAAATCGAGGAGGCTGATTTCGATCGTGTTCTGCGCGTCAACCTGAAGGGTGCATTCCTGGTCGGGCAAGCCGCCGCGAGGCGCATGGTGGCGCAGGTCAAGGCCGGGAGGCCGCCGGGGGCGATCATCAATATGAGTTCGATCAATGCCGTGGTGGCGATCCCCAATCAGGTGCCCTATTGCGTGTCGAAGGGGGGCCTCGCGCAACTCACCAGGGTCATGGCCTTATCGCTTGCCCCCTACGGCATCCGCGCGAACGCGATCGGACCCGGCTCGATCATGACCGATATTCTCAAGGCGGTCGGCAGCGATCGGGAGGCGAGGCGGAGAATCCTCTCCCGTACCCCGCTCGGGCGCATCGGCGAACCCGAAGAGATTGCGGCGATCGCGGTGTTTCTCGCCGGCCAAGACTCAAGCTATATCACGGGCCAGACGGTCTACGCCGATGGCGGCCGGCTCGGATTGAACTATGTCGTGCCGGTGGCGGATGAGGAGACCGAGTGAAGGCAGGCCCTCCCTGCCCTACTGTAGGGCGGCCCTTAAGGGTCGCCCTCATTGGCGCTAACTTAGGCTTCGTCAAGGATGACCGGCTTGATTTGCGTAGCTTGGCAGCAGGCTTTTCCCTCCCCCGCTTGCGGACCCGCTTGCGGGGGAGGGCTGGGGAGGGGCCATCTCCCGGCGCTGATGCATTGCAAGAGCCCCCTCCCCAATTCTCCCTGCCAGCGGGGAGGGAGCACCATTGGCCTAAGTTAGCGCCCATGAGGGTCGCCCTGCAGCAATCCGGAGGGGGCCGGCGGTGAACCGAGACGCGGATGGCCACTAAGCGTTCGCCTGCACTGGATCGGATCGATGTCAAGATATTGGCCGATCTGCAACGCAACGGCCGGTCCACCATGCAGGACCTTGCCGCCAAGGTCGGGTTGTCGCCGCGCGCGAGCCTGGAGCGGGTGCGACGACTGGAGGCGGCCGGCATCATTACCGGTTATCGGGCGGTCATTGACGTTGCGCACCTGTCACGGCCGGTCAATGTCTTTGCCGAGATCATCCTGGCGAAACACGTCCATGGCGGCCAGGTGGAGCGGCGGCTGGCCGCCATGGAAGAGGTTGTCGAGTGCTGGGAAGTCACCGGGGCGACGGATTATCTGGCGCGGTTCGCCTGTACCGATCTCGCTGCTTACGAAGCATTGACGACGCGGCTGATCGACGATCCGAGCCTTGGGATTTCCCGGATCGTGAGCCACGTGGCGCTGCGGCCGGTCCGCCGTTTCGTCGGCTATCCCGAATCGTTGCTGTCCGAAAGGCCGCGGTGATCCAAGGTCTTTGGCCAGCAATTGAGCGGTTCGATAAATCGATCAGTAAGGTGGCAAGGCGCGTGTGAGGGCCTGCTTGGGTTTCTCGGCCCGTCACGCCTTTGCCCACGCTACCGTTTGCGCCGCGCGAAAGCGTGCTGATTCGTCCCCGCCCGCCAAGGGCAGAACCGACCGGTCCCGCCGTTTTCGCCGCGATCAGGCCTGAAGACGACAGAATTGGCCGCACGGGGCCTGAGGTTCCGCCGCTCCTGTCGCGGCAACTACCTAAATTATTTAGGTAACCAACGCGAACCGGAGTCACGGCCATGAACGCTATGGAACTCGAGGCCCGGCACAGCGCCCGCAATTACGAACCGCTTCCTGTCGTGCTTGCGCGCGGTCAGGGCGCTTACCTGTGGGACACAGCCGGTCGCCGCTACATCGATATGATGAGCGCCTATTCGGCCGCAAGCCACGGCCATGCGCATCCGCGCCTTCTGGCGGCCCTGGAAGCGCAGGCCCGTCGGCTCGCGGTGCCGTCGCGCGCCTACTATAACGATCGCCTGGGGCCGTTTCTGGCGGAGCTCACCCGGTTGACCGGGCTCGATGCCGCATTGCCCATGAATACCGGCGCCGAAGCGGTTGAGACCGCCATCAAAGCAGCGAGGCGCTGGGGCTATCGGGTCAAAGGCGTGCCGCGCGACCGCGCCGAGATCATCGTGGCGAACGGAAACTTCCACGGCCGCACCACAACGATCATTTCGTTCTCTTCGGAGCCGGACTACCGCGAGGGCTTCGGGCCGTTTACGCCGGGATTCCGCAGCGTTCCATTCGGCGATCTGGCCGCCCTGCAGCAGGCGATCAAACCGGAGACGGTTGCCGTGCTGATCGAGCCCATCCAGGGTGAGGCCGGCATCATCGTTCCGCCGGCCGGCTGGCTCTCCGGCGTGCGTCTGCTTTGCGACGCCCACCGCCTGCTGATGATTGTCGATGAGGTTCAGTCTGGTCTCGGTCGGACCGGCGCCTGGTTCGCCTTTGAGCACGAGCATGTGCGGCCCGACGGCGTGGTGCTTGGCAAAGCGCTCGGCGGCGGCCTGCTGCCGGTCTCGGCATTCGTGGCGCGACGAGAGGTGATGGACGTGTTCACGCCCGGATCGCACGGTTCGACCTTCGGCGGCAATCCGCTCGCAGCCGCCGTCGGTTTCGAAGCGCTTGCAGTCATCGCCGATGAAGGGCTCGTGGAGCGCAGCCGCGTCCTGGGCGATCACATGTTGGCGCGGCTTCGCGCCATCAGGAGCCCTGTGCTGAGGGAGGTCCGCGGCCGCGGCCTGTGGGCGGGCGCTGAAATCAATCCGCGTTTCGCAACAGCGCGGCGGGCCTGCGAGGCTCTGCTCGCGAAAGGCGTGCTGTCCAAAGAAACGCATCAGACAGTGGTTCGTCTGGCGCCGCCGCTCGTGATCTCCCCCGAGGACCTGGATTTGGCCATCGATCGCTTTGCGGAGGTCATTCTGGATTTGGAACGAAAGCGGGCGCCGCTCGTGGCGGCCTGAGCCGGCAAAATAAGGAGAGCACGGAGATCCAAGGCAAGGAGAGCACGGAGATGACGACAGCGACTGCGCGCTTTCTGATGTGTCGGCCCGACCACTTTGCGGTCGACTACGCGATCAATCCGTGGATGAACCCGGAGAGCTGGGCGCGCGACAGCAAGATTTTGGTTAATGCTTCCCGGCGGGAATGGGCGGCCCTTCACCGCACGCTGGCAGGGATCGGTGCGGCGATCGAGTTGGTGCCATCTGCGCCGCATCTGCCCGATCTGGTGTTCACCGCCAATGCGGCGGTGGTACTCGATCGGAAGGCGGTTCTGGCGCGCTTCCGCTACCCGGAGCGCCGCGGCGAGGAGGAGCCCTTTGAGAGCGGATTTCGGGCGCTCCAAGGCCGCGGCCTGATCGACACCGTTGCAAAGCTCCCGGGCGACCTGGTGCTCGAAGGCGCCGGCGATTGCGTCTGGGATCGCACGCGCAACGCGTTCTGGATGGGCTACGGTCCACGCTCCGATCGCGACGCCGTTTCCCCGATCAAAGAGATTTTCGGGGTTGACGCCATCCCCCTGGAGCTGGCCGACGCGCGATTCTACCACCTCGATACCGCTCTCTGCCCGCTGTCGCGCGGCGAGATCATGTTTGTTCCCGCCGCGTTCACGCCGGCAGGGCTGGCCGAGATCCATGCGCGTGTCGCCCCAGGGGATAGGATCGAAGTCCCCCTGGAGGACGCATGTCACCTCGCCGCGAACGCGGTCTGCGTGGGCGATACCGTGGTTACGTCCTATTGCGGAGGACGCTTGCACCGCCGGCTTGCCGCGCGCGGATACCAGGTCAAGGTGACGCCGCTCCCCTCGTTCCTGCGCAGCGGCGGCGGCGCATTCTGCCTGACCTTGCGGTTGGACTGGCAATCGCATGTCGGCGCTGTTGAAGGTAATGCCGCAGTGGCGTGATCGGTGCGCAAGCTCACGTCTTTCCAGGCTTCGTCAGCCCTTGTCTGCGTCGGCGATCCGTTGTGGGATCGGTTGAATGTCAAGGCGGAGCGATCCGACGAAGCCGGTCATTAAGGCGCCGCCGGGTTATTCGGCGGGACCACCGAAGGCGGCGAGCCTGCGGTCCGTAGCCTCAACCGGTGGCGATGGCATCCGCGCGCCGCATCCGATGCCGGAGTTTGGCCGAGCCTCGGAGTGACGCAGCATGTGATTCGAATTTCGCACTCCACGAGACCGCGCTGCCCGATGGCGTTCGAGACCCGACAGACGCAAGAGGTAACGCGCCGTATTGGCGAAGCAAGCGATGCAGAATTCGTGCGGCCGTTGCGGAATTCAGGCATGATTCGGGCTCGGATCAGCCCAACCTGTTCCAAGGTCAGCGGCCGCAGACGCCGCGCCTTCTGCCTGTTAACTTGCTGGAGGTTCCACCATTGACTTTCCGCCGCTCACGCCTATGTTCGGGCTACGGCTGGTTCGTAGTTAGCCGCCCATTCGCACAAAATTCATTTGTTCGAACTCCGGCGCGGTCGTGAGCACGGGGGGTTGTGAGGGTTTTGAGGCTTCATGTCATTTTCTGATCTTGGCCTATCCGAGAAAGTTCTGGCAGCGGTAACATCTGCAGGATACGTCAAGCCGACTCCGATCCAGGAACAAGCGATCCCACATGTCCTTGCAGGGCGCGATGTGCTCGGCATAGCGCAGACCGGCACCGGAAAAACGGCTGCCTTCGTGCTGCCGATGCTGACCAAGCTGGAGAGCGGACGCGGGCGCGCCCGCATGCCGCGCACGCTTATTCTCGAGCCCACCCGCGAGCTTGCTGCTCAGGTGGAGGAAAGCTTCGAAAAGTATGGAATCAACCACAAGCTCAATGTAGCTCTGCTGATCGGCGGCGTTTCATTCGACGACCAGGACAGCAAGCTCGTGCGTGGCGTCGATGTCCTGATCGCGACCCCAGGCCGCTTGCTCGATCATTTCGAGCGAGGCCGGCTGCTGATGTCCGGCGTCGAGCTTCTCGTCATCGATGAAGCTGATCGCATGCTGGATATGGGCTTCATCCCGGACATCGAACGCATCTGCAAGCTTGTTCCGTTCACCCGCCAGACGCTCTTCTTCACCGCCACCATGCCGGCCGAGATCCGGCGGATCACCGAACAGTTTCTTCACAATCCGGTCCGTGTGGAAGTTTCCCGTCCCGCCAGCACCGTAGCCTCCACCACCCAACATTTAGTGAAAACCGGCCGCGAACCGCACGACAAGCGGGAAACGCTGCGCCGGCTCATTCGCGAATCCGTCGGCCTCAAGAACGCAATCATTTTCTGCAACCGCAAGCGCGAAGTTGCGATCCTGCACCGCTCGCTCGTGCGCCATGGATTTTCCGCCGTGGCGCTGCACGGGGACATGGACCAGCAAGCCCGCATGGCCGCGCTGGAGCAGTTTCGCAAAAACGAGGTCACGCTGCTTGTCGCCTCCGACGTGGCGGCGCGAGGCCTCGATATTCCCGATGTGAGTCATGTCTTCAATTTTGATGTCCCGCACCACCCGGACGACTACGTCCATCGCATCGGCCGTACAGGTCGCGCGGGACGAAGCGGCACAGCGATTACCATCGTCGCCCCGGGCGATCAGAAAGCGGTCGCCGCGATAGAAAAACTCATCGGCCAATCCATACCTTGGGCAGGGCATCCTGCGGCTGAGCAGGAGGATGCATCTCCCCATCGCCGGCGCCACAACGGGCACTCCTCCACGCTCCTGCGTGGCCACAACAAGAAAGCGCCCTCCCCTGCACATGACGAAAAGGTTGCCGCCATTGGCAATGGACGCGCTGGCATCCGTCCACGGCGCCTCGGCAACGCTCCGCAGCGCCCGCGCGACGATGCGCCGGATTCACGTCATCTTCCCGCCTTCCTGCTGCGGCCGGTTCGCGTCAAAGCGTAGGTCCAAACAGTACTCTCCGGCCGGAAACCTAATATTACCGTCGCGTGGCGGTATTTATCGGCGTCTCGCAGCCGTTGGCGCGTTTTCAAACTCGGTTAATCTCTACCAAGGCGATTATCCGGCTTGACTGTGCAATCAATATCGACCAAGCTTGGATTACATCGCGCGGGTCATTGTGCCGGAAAAAGGCGCGTTTTGGTCCGTGCGTTGCCCTCTCTTCCCCCTCGCCGCTTGCGGGGAGGACAGGGAAGCGGCCACGCGTAGCCTGTTTGCCGGCCCGGGTTGACTGCGAGCCGGCTGCCGCAGGCTTCTCCGCCATACTGATTTTTTTCATCTGACTTTTTCAGAATCAATTCATTAATTTAAATTCTCAGCGAAAAAGCTCTGGCGATAAAAACTAATGGTTTTCGAAACATATCGAAAAATCATCCAATTTATTTTGCGACTTTCTCCAAATACCTTTTGATGAGCTTCGCATCCAAGTTCGCGAATTGTTGAAGTGCCACATAATTGACTCATGGCGCCCGACATGAGTCAATTATATGCATGCCATCCGCCTCGTCATCCACCAATTCGGAACGTGACGAACGCGTGTTTATCGCGGCATTTGGCATCATGGATTCGCATCAGGACGGCGAAGCCATCGCCGCATTTATGCGGGTGCGTGAAATCCTTCGCCGCCATGGCGGCGGCTTCCGACGCATCCTCGAACGCTCACATGAGGCGGAGCGCCTCAACCAGGAGCTTGGCAAGCAGAACGCGCAGTTGCTTCGCGAAAATGCCGCGCTCCGCGCCCGCGACAGCCGACCGCCGCCGCCGACCGGCTCCCGCATTCCATTCGTGACGCCGGCTATGGCGGGGCTGCTGCATTGGGACATCGGCTTTATTGGCATCATTGGCCTCTCAACCGCCTACGGCCTGCTCGGCATCACCACCGCGTTCGCGCTGTCAGCGGCAATTCTGATCTGCGCGGCCTTCACCAACTGGTTCAGCCCGATCCGTCTTTTGGTCGGCGTCCTCCTTGGCCTCGCTGCACTCGGGACGGGCGCGTCCAATCGAGCGGATTCGGTCGCCGCGCCGACGCTTGCCCTCGCCGAGGCGCCGGCATCCGCTATGCCGACCACTGCCGCTTACGCCATGGCAGATGCAGCGCCCCAAAGTCAGGGCCCCGCGAACACCAAGGTAAGTGCGATGCCGGCGGCTGCCCCCTCGACGGATGCGGCGCCGCAACAACGGGTGCTCGCCTTTGCGCCGTCGCCGCCCCCGCATTCGTTCGCCGATTTGCCGCCGCGCCGGATCTCTGTTGAGCCGCGGACGCGGCGCGGGACCGCAGCCAAAAGCCATTGCGGCCCCTACGGCCTGGAGCCCGGCTTTACCTGTCCGCGGAGCAATCTATGGCGACGGCATTTCTTTCCAGACTTCGGGCGGCCACTGAGCATGCGTTACGACTGACGACCGCCACTCCCCGCCCCCACCCTTCGCGTCCCCGCTCGCGGGAGAGGGTCAGGGAGGGGGCCCGCGAGGGCGGGGAGGGCGCGGCCGGCCGAAGCAGCCCTGACCTGGGCACGTTGGTTTCGCGGATGGCATCCCCAAAGACGGAACTGGCGCGCGCGAACACAAGCTGGCAGCCAAAGCTGCCGTTCGTCCGCATCGAGATCATGGCGAGCGGCCCCTTTGACAGCTTGCGCGGCATCCGCACCGCCGTGAATCGCTTGCAGCACAATCTCGTTCATGCCACCCGCAAAGGCGCGCTCGAACTGCGGCTCACTGAAATCCGCCCAAGGTGCCGACACAGCACGGCATGGAGCAGAGAGCCCCTTGACCCCGGCGCCAGCACAACGGAGTGGCAGTGCTTTGTTGACGCATTCGCTGCCCAATCCCCGCGGAGCAGGACCTTATTTGTGCCGGCGTTCCGCGAGAGCCTGCGCAATCACGTCAATCATGTCGTGGTATTCGGCGACCAATTCGATGACGGTCTCTTACCGCTGTGCTCAGCAATGCATGCTTTCCGCAGACAGGGGGTTCGCGTCTCGACATTTTACCTCGGCGAGGATTTCAACGGACGCAGCATCTGTCATCTCCTCGCTCTCAGTACGGGCGGGATTTTCATGCACCTTTCCGAGCAGCATAACTTTGATGCTGTCCTGCCGATCATCGCCGCCTTCGCCTGCGGCGACCGCGCCCAGCTTGCCGCGCTCTCGCCCGCAGCCCCGGAAGCGAGGGCGCTCATTGCTCAACTGCGGAGGCGATAGCACTGCGACCGCAGGATGGGGTGAGCGATGGCAAACCCATCAGGGTCTCTCCCGCGGCAAGGCCGACAATGGCTTCGCGGGCGCTCAACCCACCCTGTGAGGCCGTGAATTTTTTTGCCTCTTTGAATCTTGAGTGGATGCAGAAGCCTTAAGGGCGCGCGGCCTTGGGAAGGGCCTTGATCGCTTGGATGCAGTCTTGCGGGCGGCGGCAGCCGGTCAAGGGCGATTGGCGCGCGTTTAATCGCGCGCCAATCGCCGCTTAAGCGGTCGAGACCCT
>JAJPKK010000250.1 GCA_021323775.1 Hyphomicrobiales bacterium | reverse complement strand
CCAGGGCCATCGACGCCCCTTTTAAGACGTTGGGCGCTGCGGTATGATAATTAACAACCAATACGAAAGCAGCTAATGCTGGTGCCTTAAGTGACCGGAAAGGAAGCTCCCATGAGATCACTCGCCATTGCGGTTGTTGCGACTGGCGCGGCTGTCGGGCTTGTCAATGGCGCGCAAGCCGAGACTGCGAAGCTCTTCTTCGAAGGCGACATGGTGCGCGGCGCCCAGGCTGGCGCGCCTGGTCCGTTCTGCGTGCTGAACAACCAGTTCAAGCATCTGGAAAAGATCGTGTGGCGCTTCCGCGTGCTCGACCAGAACGGCAAGCCGCTTGACAAGGACGGGCTCAAGAGCCTCGTGGTTGAGCTGCCCGACGGGCAGAAGATCGACGCGCGATACGGCCCGCATCCGGGCGGCAACAATCCGCCCACCGACTATTTCTGGACCGCGATTTGGACGATCCCGGCCAATTACCCCAACGGCACCCTCGTCTACAAAGCAATCGCGACCGACCTGCAGGGGCAGACGGCGACGTGGGAGCCATTCAAACGCGTGACCTCGCAGTTGCAGGTGGTGGCGGGCGAGATTGAGATCAAGAAGCCCTGATCGAAAGGTCGTTGTCATGCTGCCCGGCGTCGGACACCGGCGGCCGCCAGTGCTTGCCTGCGCGCTTGTCGGCCTCGCCCTAGCATTTCCCTGCGGCGCGCTCGCGGCGCCGCGCGCGGCAGAACTCGGTCCGCAAATGCCTCTCGCCGAGCCTTCGGGCGGCTATGTCGGCCAACTCAAGATCGCGCCCGACCATGGTCCCGTCGGCACGCCCGTTGCCGTGACGGGCGAAGGATTCCCCGCAGGTCAGGAATTCGATCTCGTCTGGGGCACAGTGACGGGAAGCTGGAAAGTCACGACTGCCGAATATTTCGGCCGCGAATACAAGCCTGCGGCCTATCGGATCACGACAGTGAAGAGCGACGCCTCAGGCCGAATCGCGGCAAAATTTGCAGCGCCGGACGATTTCGGCTTCCAGCACGATGTCATGGTGCAGCAGGGCGCCCGTCTTCTGACCAAGAATGCGTTCAGCATCGACATGACCGTGAAACTGCTGGCCGACAACGTGCCGGTTGGCACTCCGATCCCGATCGAGGTGAAAGGCATCGGCTGGCGCGAGCTCGAGGGCAGCTGGGTCATGCTCTACGACAACCGCTTCACCGGCTGGATTTCGACCGTGACGACGAACGGCAGCGCTCGCTTCACGGTGCCCGCGGCGGGCCGGCCGGGCCGCCACGTCATCGAAGTCGTTCATTCTGACTTCACCTTTCCGTATCGCAACATGCAGCAGTCGCCGGCGCCGGACCGCCCACAGTTCAAGGTGGGCTTCACCATTTCCGACGGTCCTGCGGTGCTGCCGGCCCCGCCGCAACAGCAGGCCCAGGATCATGTGCGCCGGCTGCCGCCCCAGGGCGAGCTCGTCGCGACGCCGGCATTCTCCGGCGTCGGCCAGCCGGTCGTCGTCAAAGGCGCGGGCTTTACCCCGGGCAATCCCGTCGCACTTAACTGGACGACGGTAACGGGCAACCGCGTCAGCGGCGACGGGGCGGTCAGCACCGTGGCGTCGCGCATGCTGTCGGGCAGCGGCGACCGGTCTGCCTCGACGGGCGGCTGGGAAGAGCGCTCGCGTGTCGTCGCCGAGGCGACGGCCGACGCCGCCGGCAACGTGGAGTTCCATTTCAACGCCCCCGACGACCTTGGCGGATCTCACGGGCTTTGGGCCGATGCCGGCGGCGTCCGCAAGACCGGCACTTTGTGGATAGCTCCGACGGCCCTGCCGCTCGATGTCTCGCGCGGGCCGGTGGAGACCATGTTCAGGATTCATCTCAAGGGTGTCGGCTGGAGCGAGACCGCAAACATCTACACCGTGGTCTACGACAACGGCCTCTCCGGCTATGCCTGCGGCTTCAACAGCCAGGGCGACGTTGAGATCATCATGCAGGCGACCGGCGCGCCCGGGTGGCACTACATCGACCTTTATCCCGCGATCTACAAAGGCAAGGAGACGCGGCCGATCAACTACCGCCTGCCGCAGCTGACCGGCGACCAGGATCATCCAGGCGAGGACCTGCCGATATTCCACTTCGCCTTCGAGGTGACGCCGTCCGGATTGCGCGCGTCGGAGTAATGCTGGCAACGGCGCGCGTCCCGCGCCCTGTCCCTTTCCGTGCCGGCGCCGGTAGCAACCATTAAATGGCGGTGTCCCGACCTACCTTCAGCATGACACCGTGCTCGCCGCCGTCAAGGATGGCCTGGAAGCGCTGATCGTGTGGAGATAGGCGCGCGACAGCCCTCCTTGACGGCGGCTGCGCGCGGCGTGCTGCCGAAGGTAGGTCGGGACGAGGAAACGGTGCCTTCGGTCGAACAAGGAAACTGACCGAAGGAAAGGGGAATTTAGGGCAATATGGCGATTGATTTTTTCCGCGTTCAGTGTGCGCCCTGCGGCTGCCATGCCGTTCCGCGGGCAACCACTGTGTTGGCGGATTGTGATGAAAGGATGCCGGCAGCGCGGCGGCGAACACCCCACACCGCACGCGCTTGCGGCCGCCGGCGACCATAACGGTCGCCGCTGTCATCGTCGTAGGGTGCAAGGCCGACCAGGGCGGCGACTTGCTCGCGACTGAGACGGCCGATCTCGGGAATGCGTACCAGGATGATGACCGCGGTCTTGGGTCCGATCCCGTCGAAGCTGGCGATCAGGTCGAACCGCTCGGCGAGATCGCGGTGCTGGCGAATAGCCTTCTGCAGCGCTGCGAGTTCGGCTCTTTTGATCTTCTCCAGACGGGCGATCTCCTGTTTCCAGAACTCGCGAGCTCGCGGGTCCCGGCAGGTCTCCAGCCGGGTCTTATGGCACTTGATGTCTTCGCCGATCTGATCGATCCACGTCAGATGTGCCGCCAACGACGCCAGCCGCGGATCGGGCGGAGCATGGATGTTGACCACTGGGGCCGTGCACGCCGCAATCAGGCTGGCGACGATCGGTGGTCCGGCCTGGGTGGCCACCCGGGCCGGACCGTTCCTTGCGGAATGGGCCTCACCATACTGATTCGCTCGCAACCGAAATCGGCTGTTGGCGATTTCGGCACTGTTGACTGCCGAAGTCGGGCAAGCCCGACTTCGGTGCGCCGCGCCCACCACGGCTCGGCCTTTCGCGAGGGCGGGTGGGCACGCGGAGCCTGTCATCGGGCCGGCCGAAGGCCAGACCCGTTGGCTTTCTCCACCCTACAAAGTTTCCATGTGACCGGAATCCGCCGTAGTAAACGCGTCGTGCCGGCCAGACGAAGCCGTCATCCGCCGCGCCGCGACGCAATATGCTGGCCCTGTTGCGCCCCCTACGCACGCGGCTTTCCCTCTGCTTTGCGATCGAAAGACCGCGAGCCGTCACATGGGAACCGTCGCGATCGGACCGGCGTTGAGAGACCGCCAATGAAACGAGCACCTCATGCGAGCTCTCACCGTCAGCATCATGGGCGCCGCAATAGCCGTCGCGACCCAGAGCATCGTCCGGGCTGGAGGGCCGCCGGAGCTTGACGTCAGCGCAAGTTGCAACTCCGCCGCCCGCGGATCGGGCGTGGTCGGGAGCGGCAGACAAGCCTGCTTAAATGACGAGCGTACCGCAAAGGACACGCTTGCCAAGGAGTGGACCAGCTTCAGCCCGATCGCCAAGGCGCAATGTGTCGGCATGAATAAAACCGGCGGACCGCCGAGCTATGTGGAATTGCTGGTTTGCCTGGAGATGATGCGCGACGCCGGGGCGAACCAGTAGAACGATTAGCCGATCCATTGCTCGGATGGATCAATCCCTGACGTCGCGAATTGCCTGTCTCTCGCAAAAACTTCCCTCCGCGCGGATAGGAATTGAGGAGTTTGCCGCCGGTTTGCTGCAAATGCGACTTTAACCCGTTTCAGAGCCGCCCCAACCGCACCGATTTTGAAAGATGCCTGCCAAATTCCCTGCCAGCGGGGGAAATCGAGAATGACGCTCTTGTATCTGCCCCGCGGCCCCGCATGCCGGCGCTGAACTCGTATCTCGGTCTGCCTCCAATTCTGCTTGTGCGCCGATCGTCCGCACGCTAATTGTGAATTTGGGGCATTCCATGCAGCGCAATCTGACAAGCCATAATCCGATCTGGCGCGGCGTTGTCGGCTGTGTGGTCGCCTATGCGCTCATTATCAACGCATTGCTGTCCGGCATTGTGGGAGCGGAGTGGGTCGCACAAGCTGCGGCTGGCTTGGCTGGCGAGCATTGCCTTACGGATGCGCGCGCTGCGGCGCCGGACCCAGCGCCCGCAGGGCAGTCAGACGATTCCACCCACTGCGCGTTCTGCATTCTGACGGCTGCGCCCGCCGTTCTGCCGGCGACGCCGCCTTGGGCAAGGATCGGCCTGCCTCGCCCGCGTGCGCTCTCGGTGGCGAACGATCGTGACCTGAGTCCTGCCCCGAGCCATCCCGGCAAACTGCCTCGAGGACCTCCGCAGCGGACGTAGAAGCGTGGGCCGCCATTCGCGGCCGTCTCCATCACGTCCAGACCTCGCGACCAGGTTTCTCGGAGCAAACCATGTCGGTTCGTTTTCTTAAGCCCGCCTTGCGGGCGCTTGCGCTCGTGTTGGCGTCCCGCGCTGGGGCGGCCCATGAAATCGCGGGCAACCGGTTCTTTCCCGCAACGCTCTCGGTCGATGATCCGGGCGTCAATGACGAACTTGCCGTGCCGACCATCGCGGTGACCAAAAGCGGCGACGAGCCGCCGGTCAAGGAGCTCGACTTCTCCGCCGAATACGCGAAGCGCGTCACCGAAGCCTTCGCAATCTCAGTAGGGCCCGCCTGGACGCATCTCTTTGCGCCCGGCGGACCGGCCGGGACCGGCGCCAGCGGATTCCAGAACCTGGACACGACGTTCAAGTACCGTTTGTACAAGGATCCGCTGCATGAACTCGTCATGTCGATCGGGCTATCCATCGAATGGGGCGGTAGCGGCGCGTCAGGCGCCGGGGCCGATGCGTTTACGACCTACACACCCACCATCTATTTCGGCAAAGGCTTCGGCGATCTGCCCGACACGGTCTGGTGGGCCCGCCCGATCGCGCTGACCGGTGTTGTCGGCTACTCGGTTCCCGGCAGCGCCCAAACCGTCACCTTCGATCCGGACACCGGCGATACCGCCATCGAGCTTCACCCGCAATTCCTCAATTGGGGCCTGACGCTCCAATACAGCATGCCGTATCTCAAATCGGCGGTGTACGACTTTGGCTTGCCGGACCTGTTCAACCGCCTGATTCCAGTCGTCGAGGCTTCATTCCAGACTCCGGTCGCGAATTTCGCCGGTGCCGGACTGAGAACGACAGGCACGGTCAATCCCGGCGTGATCTGGGTTACCAATTACTACCAGGTCGGAATCGAGGCGATCGTTCCGATCAACCGCGACAGCGGACGCAATGTCGGGGCGCTGGCGCAACTGCACATTTATCTCGACGACCTGTTTCCCACCACGATCGGGAAACCGATCTTCGGCGGTCCCGTCGCTCCCGCAAGACCGTTCTGAGGTTGACCATGCACGATCTGGATATTGCGAGAAAATCGGCTCCGAAAAGGCTGGGCAAAAGCGCGCTTAATCGAAATCGACGGTTGCCGATTTCGACATCTTTGAGTGCCGAAGTCGGACAAGCCCGCCTTCGGCGTGGCGTGCCCACCGACGGCCGCGAGAGTGGGCATGTTTCGCTTTGCCCCCGCTACTCTGCTATCTTGGCACTGGTGCTGCTATCGCTGTGCATGAAGACCGGCGCCGCGTCTGCGCACGCCCTCCTGGATCACGCCGACCCGCGCGTCGGCAATACCGTGAAAAGCCCGCACGTCGTATCGTTGTGGTTCACGCAAAATCTGGAAACCGCCTTCAGCACCGTCGAGGTGTTTGATTCGAACGGAGCACGGATGAATACTGGCAACGCCGCGGTTGACAAGACTGATCGCAAGCTGCTTCGCGTGCCCGTGAAGGCGCTGCCACCTGGAACCTATACGGTGAAATGGCGCGTGCTTTCGGTAGATACCCACACGACGGAGGGAAATTTTACCTTCCACGTCGCTCCATGAGATCGCAGGATGAACGAACCGCTGATCATCGCGCGCGCCCTTCATCTGGCCTCGACGCTGTTGCTCGTCGGAACCATCATATTCCGCTGCTTTGTGGCAGGGCCGGCATTGCTGGCTAAAGCCGGCAGCGATCTCGCAGATGACCTCGCGGTTCGACTCATGCGCATTGTGTGGGCGGCGTTCGCCGTGGCGATGCTGTCGGGCGCGGCGTGGCTCGTATTTGTTGCCGTGGAAATCGGCGGATCGTCGGTGGCGGATGCCGTGTCGCAGGGCGTTGTGTGGACCGTGTTGACGCAGACGGCGTTTGGCGATGCCTGGATGCTGCGCCTGGAGGCGGCATTGCTGCTGGCGGTGCTGTTGCTGCTTCCTAAGCCTAACCCCGGTCTTGCGTTCGCAACCGACATCATCTGCGCGCTCTTGGCCGCAGCTCTGGCCGCAAGCCTCGCCTGGGCCGGACATGCTGCTGCGACCGAAGGATTGGATGGCACGGTGCATCTGGCCAGCGACGCATTGCATCTCGTCGCTGCGGGGGCGTGGCTGGGCGCGCTGTGGCCATTGTCCATCCTCCTCGGTCGAGCGCGGGAGGCCGGCGACCCGGCATCGGCCGCAATCGCCTATCAGGCGACGCGGCGATTCTCCATCTTGGGGATGAGCAGCGTGGCCGCCATTCTGGCGAGCGGCGTCGTCAACACGTACGAGATATTGGGGGTGGAGGTGTTCTCGCTGCGCACGGAGTACAATCGTCTTCTGCTGGCGAAAATCGGTCTTTTCGGCGCAATGGCCGCCATCGCGGCCGTCAACCGCCAGCGTCTCACCCCGCGATTGTCGGACGAGCGCGATCGCACGCGCGCCATGCAACAGCTTCGGTTGAACAGCCTCACCGAGGCCGGATTAGGCCTCCTGATATTGGCAATCGTCGCCGTGCTCGGCCGCATTCCACCGCATGATTGAAGGATCGACGAAGGGCGACTGCGCCGGAATGACGGCTTACTGCGGCGGCGTGCTTTTCATCGGATACATCGTGCGCTCGGACGCCATAGATGCGCTTGCATCCAGAGGGGCAAGCGGCCTTACCGTGCGCTGCCGCTTTTGCCCCATTAATGCAGCTTCGAGGCGATTACGTACGCCGAGTTTTTGCATGATATGGGTCATGTAATGCTTGACGGTCTTTTCTCTGAGGTTGAGCGCGCGCGCAATCTCTTTGTTGGTCAGCCCCTTGCTGACCTGGGCAAGGATGATTTCTTCGCGGCCGGATAACTCGTCGGAGCCGTCGCCGCCGGCTTTCGCGGCGGGCATGCTCATTTTTGTCAGCACGCACGAGGCCAGCGATGGCGTCACGTAGCACTCGCCCGCATGGACGCGCTGCACGGCGCGAATGATCTCCTGTCCGGTACAGCCCTTCAGGAGATAGCCGTGGACACCGAGTTGCAGCATCGCGGCCGCATCGCTGTGGCAATCGGAGGCGGTCAATATTACGATGCGGACCTTGGGATGCTCGCGCACGATTGTCGTTGCGGCAACGGCGCCGCCGTCTGGCAGCTTGAGATCGAGCAGCAGTACATCCGGAGAAAACTCGCGAGCAATTTTGACGGCCTCAGCGCCGGTGCTGCCGTCAGCCACCATCTCGACGCCAGGCGTTCGTGCCAGCAATTTCGCAACGCCTTCGCGAAAAAGGGGGTGATCATCCACAATGGCTGTCCGGATCGGATTCGTCATGCTTTCACCGCCTCAATGAGCGTCGGCCCGGCAAAAACCGACGAGCGCCCCCTCTCCCGCGCTCTCCCGCGGCGAGAGGGTAAGGAGCGCGCACATTCCGCGTGGCCGGATTGCGGTGCGAAGAGGCCGTCAATCTGAAGGCTGGGCGCAATAATCGGACCTCCGCACACGCCGAGCTCAATCTCCTTAACGAGCCTGTGGCCGGGTTCGGCGGGCGATCACAAACTCGATCATCGCCCCGAACTCACCCGACGCATCAATTACCTTTGTTCTGCTGCAACTGGCGGCTCCCGAAGCCGCAAGAACCTCTCAGAAATTACGGCAACATTTATGTGTCATCTATTTGGCCAAACCATGTTTTCGACAAATAATTCCATTCGTTATTTCAGCGGTAAAAATCTGGTCATTCTCGCGCCGGTAGTTCATCGCTACCTGCAAATGGCATCAACATAAGTCACAAGCTCGGGGATGCAGGCCACACCCGCATCGTCGCCGCCAGACCCTATTCCACAGTTATTTGTGCGAGCCCGCACATAGCGCCGGGCGAAGCCGGATGGCGGCAGGTCGCGCCGGTGCGGATTTCATGCTTCTTTCGCGTCAGCCTCGGCCGGTTGAAATGACGCCCTCAGTCTCGTGCCGGCGCCGGGGCGCGAGGCCGAATCGGTTTTCGCCTTCGTTCAACCGACCCGAAAATCCCCACTCAACCGCCCCCTTTCGCCGAAATCGGGAGAGCGGGGCGGGCCGCTTGTGGCCCTCGAAACGCTGTGCCATAGAGGCGGCCGGCCGGTTAACCGGCGTGATGAGGACCCCTATGCCGGAAACCGCGGGGCTAATGGCAGGCAAGCGCGGCCTGATCCTGGGCGTGGCCAACAGCAGGTCGATTGCGTGGGGGATTGCGCAATCGACGCGGGCGCATGGGGCGGAACTCGCCTTCACTTATCAAGGCGATGCGTTGAAGAAGCGTGTTGAGCCGCTCGCGGCGGCGGCGGGCGGGATCGTGGTTGGCCATTGCGACGTGACCGACCCCACCTCGATTGACGCAGTGTTTGCCACGACCGCCGCCAAATGGGGGGCGATCGACTTCGTCGTTCACGCCATCGCGTTCTCTGACCGCACCCAGCTCGACGGCCGCTATATCGAGACGACGCAGGACAACTTCGTCAACACGATGTTGATCAGCTGCTATTCGTTCACTGCGATTGCGCAGCGGGCCGAGAAGCTCATGCCCCACGGCGGCGCCATGCTCACGCTCACCTATTATGGCGCCGAGAAGTGGATGCCGCACTACAACGTCATGGGCATCGCCAAGGCTGGGCTGGAGGCATCGGTACGGTATCTGGCCGCTGATCTCGGCAGCCGGAAAATCCGGGTCAACGCGATTTCGGCGGGGCCGATCAAGACGCTGGCGGCTTCCGGCATCGGCGATTTCCGCTACATCCTGGCCTGGAACGAGCATAATTCGCCGCT
>JAJPKK010000319.1 GCA_021323775.1 Hyphomicrobiales bacterium | reverse complement strand
TTCGACCGACCCCGGGGACCTCGAAAGGGCGGCCGACCTGGTCGCCAAGGTGCGGCCAGCAGTGCGCAAGTTCCACTCGTCGGAATATCTCAATGCGCTCGCGAGCGGCGAGATCTGTCTCGTCGTCGGCTGGTCGGGCGACGTCAAGCAGGCGCAGAAGCGCGCCGCGGAGGCAAAGAACGGCGTCGAGATCGGCTATGCGGTGCCGAAAGAAGGCGCGCAGATGTTCTTTGACAATCTGGCGATTCCGAAGGATGCCCGCAATGTTGCGGAAGCGCACGCCTTCATCGACTACATGCTGCGGCCCGAAGTGGCGGCGAAAAACACTAATTTCCTATCCTATGCCAACGGCAATCTCGCCAGCCAGTCCCTGATCGATCCGGCGATCCTCAACGACCGCACCATCTATCCGGATGAGGCGACCATGGCGCGGCTCTACACCATCAAGGCGCACGATTCCAGGACGACGCGATTGATGAACCGGCTTTGGACGAGGATTAAGACCGGAAGATGAGCGCGCACCGCTAAAATGCGCGCTCATTCCCTCCCGAGCGGATGTGGCGCCTGTGCTGCACTACTCTGATTTGTTTTTGCCTTGAATAACGCGACAGCCACCTGGCGCGTGTTTCGTCAACTTCCGCTGCTTGCGCCTGTTTGGCCCTGCGTCCCCGCTCGGCATTCGATCAGGTTGATTTGCATGACGGATGCGTTATTTTGCATTGTTTATATGTTATGCGGTGATGCAAAGCCCACAAACGGGGCGCTGCGTATTCTGGTGCTCCGGTTTTCCCGGCAGTCGTGATGACGGCGCGGCCAACAGAATTGGCGCGCCGGCAGAATTGGCTGCAGCAGGACGAAGTGTATAGCGGCAAGGCGCAGATTGCCCGGCAATCAATTGAGGCCTTGCAGTTTGCGCATTGAGGTTGCGAACGAATTTCTCGGGGAGGCGAAAAGTGAATTTCCGGCTTTTGGCCGCTTTGCTTGCCGTCGCTGCCTCGGATGCCTGCGCCGAATGCCCTAACGTCATCACGGCAAGGTCGGGCTTACCGGGCCGCTTCGGCGAATGGACGACGACCTACGATCTCAAAAATGGAACGTTCGAGGCCCGTCATGCGACCGGCAACATGATCACAGGGAACGTCAGGGGAACGTGCACCGACCAGGCCATTGTGCTCGAAGAGTTCAACACGAGCAACCAGAATGACGGCACATGTCAACTCAATCGCGACGGTGCAAAACGATTTAGCGGCAAGTGTTTGCCTCGCGGTTTCGAGATGCGGGTAAATGGTTTCTAGGAAAGTATGTTTAATGAATGAAATCTGGTTTTGCGGAGAGAGCAGTTAAACTTCCGAGGCATGAATTTGGAAACCCGCCCGTTAATCGTGCAGGGTGGGCAAAGGCGCGTCTCCGGCCGCGCAGCTTGCGCGGCTTTCCTCGCGCCTTTTAGCCTGCCGAAAAGCGCCCACGCCGTGCGGCCGCGCCGTTTGACCGCGTGGGCAGAGCCGCGCAAAGCCAGCGCGCGGTATCGTAAGCTTCGACAGGCGGCTTTGCCCACCCGACGCCGGGAGCGGCGGCCACGGCCGCCGCTGTCATGCGCCGGGCTGCGACGGCAGCAGCCGCGACGTCATCCAGCGGAACATGCCTCGGCCGAAAAGCGCGCCAAGCCCGGTGATCAGCACGACCGTGCCGAGGTTCCACAGCAGGATCAGCACGGTTGCATCGTGATTGTGGAACAGGGACAGCGCGCTCGCCGTGATGGCGGCGACCGCGAGGCCGCCCATCATGGCGACGGCGCCGCCGCGCAGCAGGGCAGCGTAGCGCAGCATCGCGGCAAGCGCGACCGAGAGCGGCACACTGGTAAGAACGAGCAGGGCGAAGCATCGCGCCTCCTCGCCGAGACGGATGCCGTCCGGCCCGGGGCTGACCCAATCGGCGAAGCAACCATAGCCGATGGTCGTGATCCACATCGCGAGCGCCGGCAGCGGCAGCAGGAGCCACCATCGCGAGCGGTCCGGAAGGCTGGTCATAAACGCCGCCACGGCGGCAAGGATGCCGGTTAAGAGCGCCGCCCCGCTGCCCGCCGCGAAGTTGGGTTCGTCGAGGCGCGCCATAAGATCCGTCCGAACGCCATGCCCGACGGCGATAAGGGCGAGCACGAGGCCCGCAAAAGCAAGCCACAGCATGGCGCGCACGAGCGGCGGGCGCAGCCGCCGCACCGGCGTTGCGCATTCGACCAATGTATCGATGATTTCCTGAGTTCCAGTCACGGCGTTTGGCTCGTCTGTCGCAGTCGCTTCCGCAGCGACTTGATGGCCCGGTGCACCGCCACCTTCAGCGCCGACACAGATCTTCCGCTCGCCAGCGCCGCCTCCTTCAAGGACATTTCCTTGAGTTTGAGCAGCGTGATGGCCAGGCGCTGATCGGGCGCCAGAGTAGCGATGGCCGCATGCAGGGCCGCGGCGTCTGCGGATGCGCCATCCAGGCGAAAGTTCGCCGCATCCGACGAAAAGGTTTCATGCTCGTCCGACAATCCAATTTCGCGCGAGCGCGCGCGGATCTGGCGCCGCAGCCGATCAATAATGCGCCGGTTGGCGATAGCGACAAGCCACGGCCCGAACGGGCGGCGAGGATCATAGGTGTGCCGGACGGCGTGAACCGTCAGCAGCACGTCCTGAACGGCATCCTCGGCGTCGCTGGGTTCTTTGAAACAGCGCGCCGCCATCGCTCGCAGATAAGGCGTCATATCCGTGAGCAGCGTCCGGTAGGCGGTGCGGTCGCCGTCCTGCGCGCGGGCCATAAGGCTGGCCCAATCGCGTCGGGCAGCCTCCCTGCCCTGCCCCGGGCGCGGGGGAGGGCAGGGAAGGGGACCGACCTGGGCGGCGCTGGCGCTCGGGGACGACGAAGCCACAAGCGTCAAAGATCGGTGTCCGCGCTGCCTGGGAGGCATATGGCCGTCTCCTGGTCCCGCTCTTTAACTTACACCACCCAACGCATTCACATACACCAGCGGACGGCGGGGTGGTAGATCATGAATTTTTGCAGCCCACCCCGTAACCTCGCGGTCGCTCAATTCGAACCTTCGATCGTCTCGCTTCGAGACCCACAAAGAGGGATCACCATGAAACAGCCGCTGATTGCCGCATCCGCACTTTCCGCCGCCATCGGGCTCGCGCTGGCGGCCCAGGCGCCAACCGTTCAGGCTCAAGGCGCAAAAGAGCCGCCCCAAATCGTGAAGGACAATATGGCGCGCATGGCGAAAGACAAGCTGGAGAAATGCTACGGCATCAACGCCGCCGCCAAGAACGATTGCGCCGAGGGCGCGCATTCCTGCGCCGGCCAGGCCACCCAAGCCCGCGACCCCAAGTCATTCGTGCTGCTTCCGGCCGGCGACTGCGCCAAGATCCAAGGCGGCAGGCTGACCCCGGCGTAATGGCGGGTTGATGTCTCCCGTTGCAGCCAGCAACCCCCCGCGCCCTGTTCCGGCGAAAGCCGGAATAGGGCTGCGCTTCCAGCACCATCAGGCGGTGCTGGATGTCGCTCCTGACGTGGCGTGGATGGAAGTCCATACCGAGAACTACATGGGCGGCGGCACGCCGCTGCGTTATCTTGACGCCATTCGCCGCGATTATCCGATCTCGCTGCACGGGGTTGGGCTGTCGCTGGGCAGCGCCGAAGGATTGGACGCGGCGCACCTTGAGCGCATTCGCCGCGTCGCCGAGCGGGTCGAGCCCGCCCTGATGTCCGAGCACATCGCCTGGAGTATCGCAAACGGCACATATCTCGCGGATCTCTTGCCCCTGCCGATGACCGAGGAGGCGCTCGCGGTGGTGTGCCGGCACGTCGATCAGGTGCAGAGTTATCTAAAGCGCCGGATCCTTGTGGAGAATCCGTCCACCTATCTGCGCTTCCAGCACTCCGCCATCCCGGAATGGGAGTTCATGGCCGCCGTCGCAGCGCGCACGGGCTGCGGCATCCTGTGCGATGTGAACAATATCTTTGTCAGCGCCCATAACCATGGGTGGGATGGGTCTACCTATTTGGCCGCACTGCCGCCGGCGGCGATCGGCGAAATCCACCTCGCCGGTCACAGCGTGCGGGCGCTCCCTGACGGCAGCAGCTTGCGCATCGACGATCACGGCTCGCATGTCATCGCCGAAGTATGGGCGCTCTACCGGGAAGCGCTCGCACGGTTCGGTCCGGTGCCAACATTGATCGAGTGGGACACCGACGTGCCGCCCCTCGACGTGCTGCTGGGCGAGGCCGACTGCGCCGGTGCGCTTCTGGCGTCGGCCGGACAGGAGGCGCACCGTGCCGACGCTGCTTGAACTGCAGCGCGCCATGCGCGCAAGCCTCCTTGACCGCAACGACGGCCCGGCAGCTGCGATGCTTGCTGACAACGTGCCGGCCGACAGGTTGAACATCTACCGCAACACCTTCCTCACCGGCGTCACCAGGGCGTTGCGGCTATCTTATCCCGCCGTCCATCGGCTGGTCGGCGATGAGTTCTTCGCGGGCGCCGCGGCGCAGTTCATTACGCAGCATCCGCCCCAGGCCGCCTGTCTTGACCAATATGGCGCCGACTTTCCGCAGTTCTTGAAGTGCTTTGAGCCAGCCGCATCGGTCGAATATCTCGCAGATGTCGCGCGCCTTGAATGGGCGGTCAACCGCGCCATTCATGCGTTGGATATGGCGCCGCTCGACCTGGCGCGGCTTGCGGCCCTCCCGCCGGAAGACCAGTCCCGCGTCTCGTTTGTGCCGCACCCGTCGATTGGCCTCCTGCGCACTGATTACCCGGTCGAGGCGATCTGGCGCGGCGTGTTGGGCGGCGATGACGCGGCTCTTGCGGCCGTCGACCTTACCAGCGGCCCGGCCTTTCTGCTGGTAGAGCGCCGCGTCGCCGGAGTCGAGGTGTCGCGCCTCGACCCTGACGCATGGCGCTTCGCGGTCGCATTGTGCGAGGGCCAGGCGCTCAGTGACGTGTTTGCCGCGTGCCCCCCCAGCGAGCGGGGGACGGCTGAGGCGAGGCACGAGGTCTGGCTCGCAGAACATCTGGCCGCAGGACGGTTCGTTGATTTCCGTTTGGCGCCTCGCAATGCTCCAGCTCTCACCGCATCATCGGAGGCAGTGCCATGACGGATGTCGCCGCTGCAACGTCACGGCGTTGGCCGCTGCTGGCGGCTATCGACAAAACAATCGCGTTGCTCGAGCGCGTACCGTACACCCTGCTTGCATTGCCATTGCGCGTCGGCGCCGCTGCCGTGTTCTGGAACTCCGCCATGGCGAAGCTTGCGAATTGGGACACCACCATCGAGCTCTTCACCGATGAATACAAGGTGCCGCTGCTGCCGCCGGAATTCGCCGCCAATCTCGCGCTTTCGATCGAATTGACGACGCCGGTGCTGCTCGTGCTTGGTCTTCTCACTCGAGCCGCAGCGCTCGTCCTCCTTGGCATGACGACAGTGATCGAGGTGTTCGTGTATCCGCTGGCCTGGCCGACCCACATCCAATGGGCGGCGATGCTGCTTATGCTGCTCTGCCGGGGCGCCGGCAAGATTTCACTCGACCACATCGTCTGGCGGCAGATACGCCACATGGGCAGCAAACCTGCCCGCGCTGCTTGAGGGCGAGCCATCGCGATGCAGCTTTCCTCAACAATCACCTGTCCGAACTGCGGACATCGCAGCACGGAAATAATGCCGGCGGATGCATGTCAGTTCTTCTACGACTGCAGGGGCTGTGGTATGCGGGTGAAACCGAAAGCAGGCGATTGCTGCGTGTTTTGTTCGTTCGGTGATGTCCCTTGCCCGTCGGTCCAGAAGGGACCGCGCTGTGGGTGAACGAGGGGCTCCGCGTCCGACATCGAGTTGTTGACACATGGCTGATCAAGGACTGAATCAACGAGATTTGATCACACCGGCTGCTTTGTGAAAGCGATCGCACGTCATCCGGAGGTATTACGCCTCGTCCGTCAACTTCAACCCAGGAGACTTCCCATGCTGTCACGTCGTACGGTTCTCTTCGCCGCGGCCGCTGCAAGCCTGACCGCCGCAGCGCCTGCATTCGCCGTAACTCCGCAGCCCTTCAACGATGCGGCCTTCGCAGAGGCCCAGAAGGCGGGCAAGCCGATTTTCGTTGCCATCCATGCCTCATGGTGCCCGATTTGCAAGGCGCAGGCGCCGATCCTCGCCGAGCTGATGGCCGATCCCAAGTTCAAGGATCTTGTCTACTTCACAATCGATTTCGACAGCCAGAAGGACCTGGTTCGCCGTTTCGGCGCCCGGATGCAGTCCACGCTGATCTCATTCAGAGGCGCAACCGAGCAGGGCCGGTCGGTCGGAGACACCAACCGGCAATCGATTGCCGCTCTGCTGAACAAGGTCCTGTGACGGGCCGCAACGGATGACGATCGGGAGCCCCGCGCTCGCATTCGTGGCCGGCATACTGTCGGTATTGTCGCCATGCGTGCTGCCCCTTCTTCCGATCGTCCTCGGCGCGGCAGCATCGGAACGGAAATGGGGCCCGGCCGCCCTGGCGGTCGGGCTTTCCGTCTCGTTCGTCGCCATCGGCATGTTCGTGGCGACGGTGGGTTTTGCTGTCGGCCTCGACGCCGATGCGTTTCGCTACCTTGCAGCCGGATTGATGATCGCGATCGGGCTGGTCCTGATGCTCCCACGGTTTCAAACGCAGCTTGCCGTTGCGAGCGGTCCGATTGCGAATTGGGCCGACATGCGCTTTGCGAGCGTTCGCAAGGGAATGTCAGGTCAGTTCTGGGTCGGCGTACTGCTGGGCGCGGTCTGGAGTCCTTGTGTCGGGCCGACGCTGGGCGCCGCTTCGTTGCTGGCAGCGCAGGGTCGGGACCTCGGTGAGGTGGGCATCATCATGTTTGCATTCGGACTGGGCGCAGCGCTGCCCCTGCTCGCGCTCGGCCTGTTGTCGCGCGAAGCCATGGCGCGCTGGCGTCATCGCCTCGCATCGGCTGGCCAGGGCGCCAAAGCCGGGTTCGGCGCTCTCTTTGTTGCAATTGGCGTGCTGGTGCTGACGAGCCTCGACAAGTCGATCGAGACGGTGCTCGTTGAACTCTCGCCCCAATGGCTTACCGATCTCACGACGCGCTTTTGATGGTATGATCTGTCGGCCGGCGGCGTCGGCTGCCGTGCCGGCTGTTTGGAAGCCGCGCAGGGTGGGCCCTCTTCGACAAGCTCAGAGCGAAGCGCGCCCAGCGGGTCCACGGCGTTGCCGCGCGCGGTGGGCGCGGCGCTCCTGAGCTTGTCGAAGGGGCGCCTTTGCCCGGCCTGCAAAGCGGGTCCGCCTTCGCGTATCAGGAGGGAGCGCGTATCAGGAGGGAGGAAGTCATGATGACAGACAGAAAATTCGCCATCGTCACAACCATCGCCGCCGTTGCGGCGCTGGCCGCGGCAGGCTCAGTTCGAGCCGGCGGCGACAAGATCATGTTCCCGGCGGAATATGCGAAAGGGACAGTTTACCTGACCCTCGACCGTCCGGAAAACAAGCAGGTTCGCGAATATTACACGAGTCAGGCTGCGATCGACGCCGCCAAGAAGGGCGCGCCGCTTCCGACCGGCACCGTGATCACGGTCGTACAATATGCGGCCCAGCTCGACGCCCAGGGCAATCCCGCGAAGGACGCGAATGGCCGCTTTATCAAGACGAACACCATCCAGGGCTATACCGTGATGGAGAAGCAGGCCGGGTGGGGCAGCGAGTACCCGGAGTCGAAGCGCAATGGCGAGTGGGAGTACCAGGTGTTCCGCGCCGATAAGACGCCCAACACGAACGCCAATCTGGACAGTTGCTTCAACTGCCACAAGCCCCAGTTCAGCAACGATTTCGTCTACACCTACGACAAGATGAAGGTGGCGGCGCGGTAGGGTGGGCAAAGACGCCCCTTCGACAAGCTCAGGAGCGCCGCGCCCACCGGCGGGCAATGTTCCAGGGGCGGGTGGGCACGCTTCGCTGAGCTTGTCGAAGAGTGCCCACCTGCGACCCGTCGCGAGGAGAGAACCATTGGCGGGAAACACGGGAGGGGACATGAGCCCCGCAAACCTGTCCACGAAACGACGATGGATAGCCGAACTGGCGAGAAAGCGTGAGCGCGCCTCGATCGGTGAGTGCCGGTGGGAGATGGTCGATAGCTATGATCAACTACGACACCGGCAGCGAAACTCTCCTGCGAAGAACCGGATGCGGGTAATCTGCACGTCCGGGTCTGTGGGGGGGCGAGGGTGGTAACATCCTCGCCTACCCGGCCAAGGCCGCGCCGAATGGATCAGCCGATGATGGGTTTCGCTGCGCTCAACCCATCCTACGGCGGCGGGCCTGGCCCGACGGCGTCTTGATCACGATCCACACCATCATGTCCCAAGCCATGTCCCAAGCGTTGCGGATGGCGGCGAGCTCGGAACCCATGACCGGGGCGCCGGCATGGATTCCGGGCTCGCGTGCCGCGCTCCGCAATGACGCTGTCCCGGGAGGCGTCGCGATTTATCGCAACACACTGTGACTTCTCACAGTGGACCTCGCGGTCCCTGCGGGGCAAATTTTTTTGTTGGTATTGCGCATGGCTGCCCTGGAAAATCCGGCTTGTTGGCATGAAGACCGAGAGACGCACCATCACGCTCGGCGCGGCGGCGATCGCGATCATTGCGAGCTTTTTCGCTGGAGCCTATGTGGCGAGCCGGTATCGGGTTCCGCCTGCAGACACTTTTGCGGTGGGCGACGCGGTTGCGGCGCCTGAGGCTGTCCCCGCCCCAAAGGCGGCCCCCAAGGCCAACACCGTCGAACTTCTCGAAACCCAGCTCAAAGCCGTCAAGGTGGAAGTCGCCTCGGAGCGCGAGTTCCCTCTTGAGAAGTCGGCGGTTGGCAGCATCGACTTTAACGAAGAGATGCTGACCCAGGTTTTCACGCCCTATCAGGGGCGGATCGTCGGGCTGTTCGCCAAGGTCGGCGACGAAGTGCAAAAGGGCCAGACCCTGTTCACCATCGACAGCCCGGATTTGCTTGCGGCCGACTCGAATCTGATCTCTACCTCCGGGGTGCTGCAACTGACCACCCGCAATCTGGCGCGGCTTCGCTCCCTCTATGAATCGCGAGCCGTATCGCAAAAAGATCTCGAGCAGGCGATCGCCGATCAGCAGACCGCCGAAGGCGCGCTGCGGGCTGCGCGCGATGCGGTCCGCATTTTCGGCAAGAGCGATGCGGAGATCGACAAGATCGTGGCCGAGCGCATGGCGGATCCGACGCTCGTGGTGCCGAGCCCGATCTCCGGCCGCGTCACTGCGCGCAACGCGGCGCCTGGGCTCCTGGTTCAGCCCGGCGTCCAGCCGGCGCCGTTTGTGGTCGCCGACGTTTCGACCATGTGGATGCTCGCAAACGTCGCTGAGAGCGACAGCCCCTCGTTCAGCGTCGGGCAGGACGTGAGGGTCGCTGTCATGGCCTATCCGGGTCGCGAGTTCCGGGGCCGGATTTCTACCATCGGATCGACCGTCGATCCGGTCACCCATCGTGTCCTGGTGCGCTCCGAAATCGACGACCCCAAGCACGAGCTGCGATCCGGAATGTTCGCGAATTTTGTGATCCGCACCGGCGACCCGGTGCGCTCGGTCGCGGTCCCGCTGGACGGGGTGGTGCGGGAAGGCGACGGAACCATGACCGTGTGGGTCACCGCCGACCGCCGCCGCTTCACCCAGCGGCCGGTGAAGGTCGGCCTTTTGCGCGATGGATACTATCAGATCCTCGAAGGTCTGCAGCCGGGCGAACTGGTGGCCACCGAGGGCGCCCTGTTTCTGAGCAATGCCTTGGCGATCGCGGCGCGCTGACACGAAGTCCGCCGATACTGGCCGCGTCAAGCGCGGGCATGACGAAGAGGCGAGTGCGCCTCGTCGGAGCGCCCGACAGGCGGGTCGACATGGTCGGACGGATGCGGCAGCAACGTTGGATAAATGTCGGCGGGACGCGCTGAAGGGGGGCATTTGTGATCAAGGGCCTGCTTACGTTCGGACTGACCCGGCGACCCATCGTCCTTCTCATCCTGATGATGTTCGTCGGCGGCGGCGTAATCGCATTTACCCGTTTGAACATCGAGGCGTATCCCAATCCGGCGCCGGTCATTCTGGAGATCACCGCACAAACTCCCGGGCTCTCGGCCGAGGAGATGGAGCGCTATTACACAATCCCGATCGAGGTCGGGCTCGCCGCCACCCCGGGCGTCGAGAACATCCGCTCCACCTCGTTCTATGGCCTCAGCTTCGTGCGCGTTACTTTCGCGTATGGCGTTGACTACTACTTCGCCCTCACGCAGGCCGAGATCAGCCTGCAGCAGAACGTGAGCTTGCCCAACGGGGTATCGCCGCAGATTCTCGGATCAAGCCTGGTCGGGGAAATCTACCGTTATCAGCTCGTCGGGCCGCCGCATTTCGGCCTGACCAACCTGCGCACGGTGCAGGACTGGATACTGCAACGAAGGCTGTTGTCGGTTCCGGGCGTCGTCCAGGTCAACACCTGGGGCGGCACCACTAAGGAGTACGAGGTCGAGGTCGATTTGAACAGGCTCGACGCCTATGGCATCACGCTGCCCCAGATCACCGCCGCCATCGGAAACGCCAACACGAATGTGGGCGGCCGCACCATCAACATCGGTCAGCAATCGGTGAACATCCGCGGCGTCGGCCTGATCGACAGCGGCGGTTCGACCGACCTCACTCAAGGTCATAAGGTCGAGGACATCGAGAACATCGTTCTGATGCAGCAGAACGGCATTCCGGTGACCGTCAAGGATGTCGCCAAGGTCTATGTCGGAAACGCGCCGCGCCTTGGCAAGGCCGGCCGCGATCATGAGGATGACGTGGTGGCGGCGATCGTGGTGATGAACCGCACGCTGCACACCAATGACGTTGCGGCTCGCATCAAAGCAGAAGTCGAGAAGATCAACAGCGACGGCTCGCTGCCGCCTGGCGTCAAGATGGTGCCGTTCTACGACCGCACTTCGCTGGTCGCCGTCACGACCGCGACCGTCACGCATAACCTGATCTTCGGTTTTGTCCTGATTTTCATCATACAATGCCTCTTCCTCGGCGATCTGCGCAGCGCCATCATCGTCGGCACCAATATTCCTTTCGCGTTGTTCTTCACCATCATCATCCTGGTGGTGCGCAACGAGGACGCCAACCTCCTGTCGGTCGGCGCGGTTGACTTCGGCATCATCGTCGATGCCGCCGTGATTCTCGTGGAAAATATTTATCGCAATTTCCAGGCGCGGCCGGAGGAAAAGGAGATTGTTCTTCAGGAACTCGCGGAGGGCAAGTGGGGCGCCGACCCGACGCGCACAATGGACAGATCAGCTCCGCAAGTGTGGACCGACCGCATGCGTCTCATCCTCATCAGCGCATTGCAGATCGATAAGGCGGTGTTCTTCTCCACCACGATTATCGTGGCGGCATTCATTCCGCTGTTCACCATGCAGGGCGTGGAAGGGCAGATCTTCAATCCGATGGCCAAAACCTACGCCTATGCGCTGGTCGGAGCATTGATCGCCACCTTCACGGTGACGCCGTGCCTTGCCTCGCTGCTGCTGCCGGCTCATGTCGAAGAGGTTGAAACCCTCATCGTGCGCGGCATCAGATGGGTTTACACGCCGGTGCTGAACTGGTCGCTTGGCCACCGCAAGACAAGCGTGGCGATCGGCGCGGCTTTTCTCGCCCTGACCGGCGCCCTCGCGTCGCAGCTCGGCAGCGAATTCCTGCCGGCATTGGAGGAGGGCAATCTGTGGATCCGCGCCACCATGCCGCCGACGATTTCGCTGGAGGCCGGAATGCCCATCGTCAACCGGCTGCGCGAAATTCTGCTCACGCATCCGGAGGTCGTCACGGTGGTGTCGCAACACGGCCGGCCTGATAACGGCAGCGACGCCACGGGCTTTTTCAACGCGGAGTTCTTCGTACCGCTCAAGCCGTTCGACGAATGGCCGAAGGGCCTGACCAAGGACAAGCTGATCGATGAGCTGCAGACCGAATTCACCAACGAATTTCCGGGAATCGGTTTTAATTTCTCGCAATACATTCAGGACAACATCGAGGAAGGTCTCTCGGGCGTGCGCGGCGCCAATTCCGCGAAGATCATCGGTCCTAATCTCGCCACGCTCGAGGAGTTTGCCCGCCAAGCCATGCACGAGATGGAGCAGGTTAAGGGCATCACCGATCTTGGCATATTCTGGGTGCTCGGGCAGCCCAACCTCAATATCAAAGTTGATCGCGCCAAAGCCTCCCGATACGGGCTCAACGCCGGCGACATCAACACGGTGGTGCAAGCCGCACTCGGCGGCGCGACGGCGACCACGCTGCTGGAGTCCGACAGGCAGTTCAACGTGGTCGTGCGCGCGGCGCCGCAATACCGCAACAGCATCGACGCGATCCGCAACATCAAGGTCGGCTATCAAACGCCGAACGGCAGCGCCTATATACCGCTCTCCGAGCTTGCCTCCATCACGCTCGATACCGGCTCCTCCTACATCTATCGCGAACGCAATCAGCGTTATGTGCCGATCAAGTTCAGCGTGCGCGGGCGCGACCTCGCCGGCGCCGTCGCGGAGGCGCAGGAGCGCATTGCCAAGAACGTCCAACTCCCGGCCGGCTACCGGATCGTGTGGGCTGGTGAGTTCGAAAGCCTGCAAATGGCCAAGAAGCGCCTGTCGGTCATCGTCCCGATCAGCCTCGTGCTGATCCTGGTGCTGCTCTATAGCTTGTTCAACTCATGGCGCGACAGCTTGATGGCGCTGCTGGGCATTCCCTTCTCGATCGCCGGCGGCATCATCGCGCTCTATGTCTCCGATCTGAATTTCTCGATCTCGGCGGCGATCGGCTTCGTGTCGTTGTTCGGCGTGTCCGTGATGAGCGGGATCCTGATCATTTCTTGCTATAATCGAATGACCGGCAGCGGCCTCAGCACGATCGAAGCGATGGGGAAGGCGACCGAGCAGCAGATGCGGCCGATCATGATGATGGCGCTGTCAGCCTGCATCGGCCTATTCCCGGCCGCGATCTCGACCGGGATCGGCAGCCAGGTGCAGCGTCCGCTGGCGACAGTCGTGGTCGGCGGCATGCTGATCGGTCCGATCCTCCTGCTGGTGGTGGTGCCGGCCTTGCAGACGTTGTTCTTGGATCTGAGGGGCAGCCGCGGCGAGCCGGCCTTTCATGAGGACGAACCGGGTCTCGCCGAGATTTGAGCGCGCAGCAGCCGGGCGGGTGTAGATCAATGGAGAGCCTTGTGAAAATCCTCGCAGCTATTGCCGCGCTGTGCGCGCTGATCGCGACAGGTCCTGGCTACGCTCAAGAGGATGCGCCGCCGGCTGGCCGCGATGTTCCGCAGGCCAATGGCGGCGCTGACAATGGCGCCGCCAGCAAGCAGCGCGTGATCCCTGGCGGCGCCGATGGGAGCCGCGCCGGGCCAGTTTCGCCACGTGCGGGCGAGGGGAGGGAGGGGACCGTCGTAACCAACAGTTGGGCGGACCCAATCAGGGTCGAAGGCGGCGGCGCAGGTCTGCAGCGCCGCACCAAGCTAAAGGCGCTGATCGCGAATCCGCCCAGACCGGCGACGGGCTCACCGGCCCCGAACGCCCGAATCGTTCCACCGCTCGAGCGTCCGGGCGCGGAGGCTGGCGGGACGCGCAATGCGGTCGGCATTGTCTTCCCGGGCGGCGGCCAGGGTCTCAGTCACGCTGTTCCGCCTTCCCCGACCGCAGCGGTCGGGGCGCGCAGCCTCGGAGGCAGTGTTGCTGGTGTCGCCGCTCCGGCCGGCAACGCCGGCAGCGCACGGCGGTCAGCGGTTCCGGCGCAGCCGATCGCGAGTCCGCTGGCGCCCGCTTCGGGCATTAACGGCACCACGATCGGCCACATCGCGTCCGGTCCCGCTTATATCGGCGGGCCGGCAAAGGATCGTTCCGGCATCAACGGAACCGCCATGCGACCGACGCATTGAGCGCACCGCCGCTTCGGCGGCGTGAACGGAACGCTGGAGACTTGGTGCTCCCGTTGCATCGGTCTGCCCTGATCCGTTGCGAGATTTGACTGCGCGGCCGCGATGACGCCGCGCGGCAGCGTAACCGGTATCAGGGAATCGGCATATCTCGCTGACTGTTATTTATCACAGATTCATCGCGGTTTTTTCACAGTTTACGGCGGGGCATCGGTCCGACATGAAAGTTCGGAAAGGTTGCAAGGACGGTGCGCGCCTGCCCGGGGGCCGCTCCATCGCACGCGTTGGCGGTGGCGAGGAATGGCGGAAGCTCGAAAGAAGATTCTTTGCATCGAGGACGACAGCGGCGTCGCCGCGATGATTGCTGAGGAGCTTGCCGACCGAGGCTTCGAGGTGATGGCGGCTCATGACGGCCATGAAGGCTTCGTCGCGATTCTCAAGAATATGCCGGATCTGGTCCTGTGCGACATCAACCTGCCGGTCATGTCGGGCTTCGAGGTGCTGGAGCGATTGAACGCCCTTGCCCCCCGTCTCGGCCACATCCCGTTTGTATTCCTGACTGCGCTCACCGATCGGGACAACGAATTGCGGGCGCGGCGTCTCGGCGCCGACGACTACGTCACCAAGCCGATCGATTTCGACATGCTCGAAATGATCATCAACGCCCGCCTGGCCGGCGTTGCACGCAACGAAATGTGGCCGAAGCTGGCGATGCTCAACGAGCGCGAGATCGAGGCGCTTACCTGGGTGGCGCGCGGCAAGACATCGGCGGAGATCGCCGACCTGGTCGGCCTCTCGAAGCGCACCGTCGATTTTCATCTGGACAATGCCCGCGTCAAGCTCGGGGCCGCGACGCGGACCGAAGCCGCCATCAAAGCCGCCATCGGCAAGCTCATCGAGCCGTGACGGCGTTGGTCAGGAAGAGGACCCGGGTGGGATCAGAGGCATTGCCGCAGCGTCCTTCACCTCTCCGCAGGGAGGATGTCGAGTTAACCACTCAAGCGCATCGGGAAATGCGCTCGAAGTAAAAATCGGAACTGCGATTAATCGCAGGAGTTAGCTGCGATCCTTCGCAGTGGATTGGGCATGCGCTTCCCGCCATCGTCGGGAGCTTTCCGGGGAGACTTAAGGCGTGTTGAAAGGGCTTGTCGTATTCGGGCTGATGCGGCGGCCGATCATTCTGCTGGGTTTGCTCGTCTTTGTCGGCGCCGGCATCGCCGCCTTTTTCAAGCTCAATATCGAGGCCTATCCGAACCCGGCGCCGGTCATTCTGGAAATCACCGCACAGGCCGCCGGCCAATCGGCCGAAGAGATGGAGCGCTATTACACCATCCCGATGGAGGTGGGTCTTTCCGCGACGCCCGGCGTCGATGTCATTCGTTCTACCTCGTTTTACGGGCTTTCGTTTGTCCGCGTCACCTTCAACTATGGCATCGATTATTATTTCGCCGTCCAGCAGGCGGCGCTCAGCCTCCAGCAAAACGTCAGTCTGCCGAACAACGTTTCGCCGCAGATTCAGGCCTCGAGCCTGGTCGGCGAGATCTATCGCTATCAGGTGGTGGGCCCGCCGCACTTCGGCTTGACCAATCTTCGCACCGTCCAGGACTGGATTCTCCAGCGCCGCTTCCTGACCGTTCCAGGCGTGGTGCAGGTCAACACCTGGGGCGGCACCACCAAGGAGTACGAGGTCGAGGTCGATCTCAACAAGCTCGATGCCTATAACGTCACCATCCCGCAGGTGATCCAGGCAATCGGCAACGCCAACGTCAATGTCGGCGGGCGCACCATCAATATGGGGCAGCAGTCCATGAACGTGCGCGGCGTCGGCCTGATCGACTCGGGCGGCGCGGCGGATCTGACCCAGGGATACAAGGTTAAAGATATCGAAAACATTTCGCTGGCCCAGGTGAACGGCGTTCCGGTGCAGGTCAGGGACGTCGCCAAGGTGTATGTCGGCAACGTGCCGCGGCTCGGCAAGGCCGGGCGCGACAACGAGGATGATGTGGTGGCGGCCATCCTGGTGATGAACCGCACCCTGCACACCAATGACGTTGTGGCGCGGATCAAGGCAGAAGTGGAAAAGATCAACAGCGACGGCACCCTGCCGCCCGGCGTGAAGATCGTTCCGTTCTATGACCGCACCTCGCTCGTGAACGTCACCACGAGCACGGTGCTGCACAACCTCGTGTTCGGCTGCCTCCTGGTCTTCGTCATTCAGTGGATTTTCCTTGGCGACCTGCGCAGCGCCATCATTGTCGCAACCAACATCCCTTTCGCGCTGTTCTTCAGCATCATCATTCTGGTGCTGCTCGGACAGGACGCGAACCTGCTGTCGGTCGGCGCGGTCGATTTCGGCATCATCGTCGATTCGGCCGTGATCCTGGTCGAGAACATTTTCCGCAATTGCCAGGGGAGTCCGGAAGTGCGGCAAACGCTGCTCGACAATCTGGCGGAGGAACGGTGGGGCGCCGATCCCACCCGGGCAACCGATGCGGCCTCGGCGAGCACGTGGACAGAGCGCCTGCGGCTGATCCTGGTCAGCGCGCTCGAAGTCGACAAGGCGATCTTCTTTTCGGCCGCCATCACGGTCGCGGCTTTCGTTCCGTTGTTCACCATGCAGGGCGTCGAAGGCCAGATTTTCAATCCGATGGCGCGAACCTACGGATTCGCGCTTGCCGGCGCGCTCCTTGCCACGTTCACCATCACGCCCGTGCTCGCCTCGATGCTGCTGCCGAGGCACATCCACGAAGTCGAGACCATCGTGGTCCGCATCCTGCGCGCCCTCTATTCGCCGGCGCTGCACTGGGCCCTGACCCATCGCAAAACCTGCGTCGGCGCCTCGATCGCGTTTCTCGCCCTGACCGCGATCTTGATCCCGCAGCTCGGGACCGAGTTTCTGCCCGCCCTGGAGGAAGGCAATCTGTGGATCAGGGCGTCGATGCCGCCCACCATCTCGCTTGAAGCCGCGATGCCGTCGGTCACCAGGATGCGCGAGATTTTGCTGAGCCATCCCGAGGTCATCACGGTGGTTTCGCAGCATGGCCGGCCGGACAACGGCAGCGACGCAGCCGGCTTCTTCAATGCCGAGTTTTTTGTGCCGCTCAAACCCTTCGACGAGTGGGCGCCCGGCATGACCAAGGAGAAGCTCGTCGAGGAGGTGCAAGCAGAGTTCGCGAGCGAGTTCCCCGGAGTTGGCTTCAACTTCTCTCAATACATCCAGGACAATGTCGAGGAGGGTTTGTCGGGGGTCAAAGGCGCCAACTCGGTCAAGATCATCGGTCCCGATCTCGCCAAACTCGAAGAGCTGGCCGATGAGATCAAGCGCGAAATGGATCAGATCAAGGGCGTCGCCGACCTCGGCATCTTCCGGGTCCTGGGGCAGCCCAACCTCAACATCAAGGTCGATCGCGATAAGGCCGCGCGCTACGGCCTCAATACCGGCGACGTCAACTCAGTGGTGCAAGCCGCGCTGGGGGGCACTGTGGCGACCACCCAGCTCGAGGCCGACCGTCAATTCAACGTGACGGTGCGGCTCGCGCCCGAATACCGCAGCGCCTTCGATTCGGTTGGCCGGATCAAGGTCGGATTCACCACACCGAGCGGCGCCAACGCCTATGTCCCGCTGAGCGAGATTGCGGACATCTCGATCGACACCGGCGCTTCCTATATCTTTCACGAGCGGAACCAGCGGTTCATACCGATCAAATTCAGCGTCCGCGGCCGCGACCTCGGCTCGACGGTCGCCGAGGCCCAGCAGCGGATCGCCCGCAACGTGCCCCTGCCGAACGGCTATCGCATCACCTGGGCCGGCGAATTCGAGGAATTGCAGCAGGCGAAGGCGCGATTGGAGGTGGTGGTGCCGATCAGCCTGATGATGATCCTGGTGCTGCTCTACGGCCTGTTCAATTCCATGCGCGACAGCCTTCTCGCCCTCGTTGGAATTCCGTTTTCGGTCGCCGGCGGCATCATCGCGCTGTTTGTCACCGGCCTCGACTTCAGCATCTCGGCCGCGATCGGTTTCGTGTCGCTGTTCGGCGTCTCGGTGATGAACGGCATTCTGATTATCACCTACTACAATCAAACCCGGAGCCGCGGGATGGGCGCCATCGAGGCGATGTACCACGCCGCCGAGCAACGGATGCGGCCCATGTTGATGACGGCCTTGTCGGCCTGCATCGGCCTCCTGCCGGCCGCAGTCTCGACCGGGATCGGCAGCCAGGTCCAGCGCCCGCTGGCGACCGTGGTGGTGGGCGGCATGCTGATCGGACCGGTCATCATGCTGGTGGTTGTTCCGGCGTTGCAGACCTTGTTCCTGGATCGGCGCGGAGGCCGCCGCGAGCCGGCCTTCCATGAGGACGAACGGGATCTCGCCGAAGCATGAGGGATCGCGGTCGATCGCTTATTGCGCCCTGCCGGCCTACGGCTCGATCAGGCGGCTGGTGGCGGCCTTGATGGCGGCCTCGACGCGGGTCGAGGCGCCAAGCTTCTCGCGCGCATTGTCGATATGAAAGTCGACGGTTCGCTTCGACAATCCCATGATTTGCGCGATCTCGGCCGAGGTTTTTCCGCGCGCCGCCCAGGTCAGCGTTTCGGCCTCGCGGTCGTTCAGCTCGATCTGTTTGGCCCAGATCTCGTTGCGCGCGACGCCCGCGAGGCGCGCCGCGATGATGGCATCAAGCCGATCGAAATCGATCGGCTTGGTCACATAGTCGTCGGCGCCAAGCTGGCGTCCCTTGAGCTCGGTGTCGCGATCCGTCAGCGCGGTCAGGAACACAAACGGCATGTTGCGAAACCGCGGCGCCACTGCGGTGAGGCGTTCTAGCAGCTCGAAACCCGACATGACCGGCATGCTGATATCCGACAACACGAGGTCAGGCCGGAACTTGAGAATGGCAGTGAAGCCCTCGCGACCGTCATGAGCGACCTCAACGTCGTAACCGCGCTCCGCCAATTCCTCGGCGATCAGCGCGGCAGTCTCGCGGTCGTCTTCGATGCAGAGGACTTTTTTGCGCGTTTCCGGCATGGGCACTCTGGTCATTTAACTGGCGCTGCGGCTGGCTGCGGCAAATCTTAAGATATTTTTGGCCTCGGAATGAGCAAAAAATGTCATAATGAAAGCTGGCCGACGTGATAAGAACCTAACGATGCGCCCACCGGGGGGCGACGCATCTCTCGCAGACAGCACGGTCCGCGCCATGAGGCAGCCCCGCTCAATCAGATTTCACCTCTCGGTGGTGTTCATCTTTTTCTTCCTGCTGATGTTTTTTCTCGGCATGCTCAGCATTGCGCGGCTGCGCGATTTCAACAACGTCTCGGCCGATATCGCGGATGTGTGGCTTCCCAATACGCGTGTGCTCGGCGATATCAACAACTACACATCGGATTTCCGCGCCGCCGAGGGCAACAACCTGCTATCCTCCGGTGCGGCCGAGAGCAATGCAATCGAACGGGAAATGATCGAGCTCGATCGCGCCATTTCGCAGGCGCAGGGGAGCTACGAACGCATCCGCCACGACGCCGAAGAAGCAGCCCTCTATAGCCGATTCCGCGAGCGCTGGAACGACTATCGCGCAGTCGTCAACCAGATGCTGGAGTCGCTGCGGAGCGGCCGCAGGGCGGAAGCGGTGGCCACCTATCGGACGACATCGCACGTGGCATATGACGCCGCCAGCGACGCGCTAGGCCAGCTCACACAGCACGCGGTCGAAAATGCCCAGAGGGCCGCCAGCCGGGTTGCGGTGGCCTATCAGGACGCGAGGTGGCTGATCGGCATCGCGATGGCTTTCGCCGGCGTGCTGGTGGTGGCTGCGCTCATCTACGTCAGCCGGTCGATCTCAAGCCCTCTGCTCCGTCTCGCCGGCTATATGCATCGCCTCGCCGCCAACGACACCGACATCGAGATTCGCGACACCGAACGAGGGGACGAAATCGGGGAAATGGCGCGTGCGGCCGTGGTTTTCCGCAACAATGCCATCGAACTGATGGTCACCCAGCGCGGCCTTGCCCAACAGGCCTCAATGCTCGAGGAGAAGCTCGCCGCGGAGCGGCACCTCACGCAATTGCAGCGCAACTTCGTCTCGATGGCGTCGCATGAATTCCGCACCCCGTTGACCATTATCGACGGCCATGCGCAACGCCTGAACAAGCTTAAGGACCGGATCGGAGTCGACGAGATCGTCACCCGCGCCAGCAAAATCCGTGCGGCGGTTCTGCGCATGACCCATCTGATCGACAATCTGTTGACCTCGACGCGCCTCGTCGAGAGCGGCGCCGGGCTCTATTTCCATCCGCAGGAGATCGATCTGCGCGAGCTGGTGCATGACGTGTGCCAGTTTCACCGCGAATGCTCCACCGGCTCGACCGTCGTCGAGGAATTGGGTGACCGCGGCCTCCGCATGGTCGGCGATCCGAAGCTGCTGTCGCAGGTATTCGACAATCTGCTGTCCAACGCAATCAAGTACTCCCCCGGCGGCGGCGTCGTCCGGATCACGTCGCGGGCCGAAGAAGGATGGCTGGTGGTGACGGTCGAGGACCACGGTATCGGCATTCCGGCGGCGGATCTCGGCCGGCTCTTCGAGCGCTATTTCCGCGGCAGCAACGTATCGGGAATCGTCGGTACCGGGGTCGGTCTCAATCTCGTAAAGATGGTGATCGACCTGCATGGCGGTGACATCGCGGTCGAAAGCCAGGAGGGTCAGGGATCGCGTTTCACCGTGCGGCTGCCGATCAAGCCGCCGCCCCGGACGGATCGGCCGCCGTCAGTCGAGATGATCGCCGAATTGCGCGCTGCCGAGGAGCGGGTGGGCGCGGTTCAGGGGTGAGTGAGGGAGGAATGACCAGCTCGCAGCGCGGATTGAGCGCGGCGAAATCCGGGCCGGAGCGCCGCGGGCGAGGCCGTTCCCGGATGTCGCGGAGTTTATCATCGAGGCGGGCAGCGCGGATTGCGCGCCCTGAAATACGGCCCGGCAGGCCGGCTTATCCCGTATATCGCTTCGCCCCATCCGGGCTGCCGGACCTCAAAATCCCGATCAGCGCCCCTTCGAATTAAAGGCGATCGACGACATCGGCCGAACGTTGCGGTCCACGATCATATTGGCCGTCGTGGCCTGGAATTTCTTGAAATGATCGGTCTGCCGATGCGCGTCCAACGCGGCCGCGCTGTCATAGACCTCGTAGAGGAAGACGTGGTTCGGATTGTTGGCCAGCACCTGGATGTTGAACTCGCGGCAGCCCGGCTCCTTGACGGAGTTGGCGGCATTCTCCTTGATCGCCTCCAGGAATTTCGGCATCTCCGACGGGATGACCACAAGATCGACGGCATTGACATAGGCGCCGCCGGCTTGCGCTGCCGCATCGCGGCTCTGCAGGAACATCGAGAGTGACGCGCCCGCGAGCAACGCAATCGCGGCAGCGGATATAACGGCTATCTTGCGCATGCGAGTTTCCTCCGTATGGGTTGAGCCTGGCTTAGATAAAGGACGCGGGTTTGCCACTTCCTCCCCCGCCTTCTTATCCCAGGCATGGCAGAATAGGGAGGGGCGGCCTCGGGAATGATCGCGGGTGGACCGCTCTCATCCCTCCTGCTCCTCTTACGGGGATGGCGAGGGGCTGGCATCGGCACGGAATTTGCTGCCATGCGTTGCAGGCCCGATTGACGGCGCGGCCGCCGGACGCCACCTTTCGTTTAGGACAGCCTCATGACTGCGCCCCGCCTCCCGACCGAGCTCGCCCCGCCGCGCATGGATGCGCTGGCGCGACTGCCGGTATTCCTCGCCCTCGAGGGCAAGCGCGCCGTGGTGGCGGGCGGCAATGCGCAGGCGGCGTGGAAAGCAGAGCTTTTTCGGCCGCAGGGGCGAATGTGGAGGTATTCGCCGAAGCAGTGGCCGAGGAGGTTGTGGGCCTCGTCCAAAATCCGCCGCGCGGCGCCGTGACGATTCACCCCCGCCGCATCACGGCCGGCGATTTCGCCGGCGCCGCCGTCGCCGTCGGCGCGTTCGAGGACGACGGCGAGGCTGCGCAATTCGCCGCGGCAGCCCGCGCGGGCGGCGTGCCGGTCAACGTCATCGACAAACCCGCCTTCTGCGACTTTGCCTTCGGCGCAATCGTCAACCGCTCGCCGCTCGTCATCGGCATCTCGACCGACGGCGCAGCGCCAGTGTTCGGCATGGCGGTGCGGGCCAAGATCGAGGCCATGATTCCGCGCAGCTTTGCACGCTGGGCGGAGGCGGCGCGGCGGTGGCGCGGCGCATTGTTCGCCGCCGGTCTTTCCAGCCGGGCCCGCCGGCGGTTCTGGCAGACTTTCGCGCGCTACGCGTCATCTCATCCCGACCGCGCGCCCAGCCAATCGAATTTCGAGCGCTTTCTGGCCGAAACCACGGGCGAAGCCGTGCCGGAGGACAGTGGGTCGGTCACCCTGGTGGGCGCCGGCCCTGGCGATCCGGAACTCCTGACGCTGCGCGCCGTGCGGGCGCTGCAGTCCGCCGACATCATCCTGGTCGA
>JAJPKK010000066.1 GCA_021323775.1 Hyphomicrobiales bacterium | reverse complement strand
GCCGCGTCTTGCCGTGCTCCCGATAGGCTTCGACCACCCGCACGTATTCGTGCTTGACGCCCTTGCCGCCGGCCGCCCGAACCACCCGCAGGAACATGGCCTCCCCCAAAACCTGTCCCCGTCAACATCAGATGAGAATCAGTAAATGGCAACTCCAAATAATGTACAAATAGATCACTCTCTGTCCCTACGTTTCGACGAAAATCCAGGACCGACCCAAGGAAAATCAGTCACTTACCGTCGCCCAATCGTGCGAATAGGGGAAACATGGGGTAGGTTCGGCGCCAGCGACAAACACGGGAGCGTCGGGCGTGCCTGAACTTGTAAGCATGCGGACTGACGGCGACGTTGCCGTCATCACCATCGACAATCCGCCAGTCAACGCCATGAAACACGAGGTCCGGGTCTCCCTCCTCGACCTCGTGGTGCGGGCGGCTGGCGATCCGGCGATCTCCGCCGTGGTGATCGCCTGCGCGGGCCGCACCTTCGTGGCCGGCGCCGACATCACGGAGTTCGGCCAGCCGCCGCGCCAGCCGACCGCCATCGCGATCATCGAGGCGATCGAAGCAAGCCCCAAGCCTGTTGTGGCGGCGCTGCATGGGACCCCGCTCGGCGGCGGTCTCGAACTTGCGCTGGGCTGCCATTTCCGCGTCGCTGCGCCGGGCACGCGCCCTGGCCTGCCGGAAATCAAGCTCGGCATCATTCCAGGCGCAGGCGGAACGCAGCGCCTGCCGCGCCTAGTCGGCATGGACAAGGCGATGGCGATGATACTTACGGGCGAGCCAATCTCCGCCCGCGAGGCGCTTGATAGCGGCCTCGTCGACGAAATCGTGGAGGGCGATCTCGTCGCCGGCGCCATTGCGTTCGCGCGGCGGATCGTTGCCGGGAAGCGCCCGCTGGGCCTGGTTCGAAACCGCGACGAAAAGCTCGTAAGCGTGCGCGACATCGCGGCGTTCGATGCGGCTGCCGCGAATTACACCAGGCGCGCCAAAGGCCAGAACGCGCCAGCCGCCGCCATCGCGGCCCTGCGGGGCGCCATTACGCTGCCTGTCGCTGATGCGCTCAAGCGGGAGCGAGATTTGTTTCTCGAGCTGGTCGCGGGCGATCAGTCCAAGGCCCAGCGGCATATCTTCTTTGCCGAACGGGAAGCCGCCAAAGTGCCGGACCTCGCTGGCGTCAAAGCCCATGACATCAGGAAGGCCGCCGTGATCGGCGCCGGCACCATGGGGGGCGGCATTGCGATGTGCTTCGCCAATGCGGGCATCCCGGTAACCGTCGTGGAATCCGATGACGAAGCGCTGGCGCGCGGCCTCGACACGGTGGCGCGCAATTACCGCAATACGGCGGCGCGCGGCGGCCTCGCGGCGGACGAGATGGAAGCCCGCATCCGACGCATCACGGGCACAACGGACCTTGCGGCGGTTGCGGACGCCGACATTGTGATCGAGGCGGTGTTCGAGGAAATGGACGTGAAGCAGGAGGTGTTCGGCAGGCTCGACCGCATCGTCAAGGGAGGCGCCGTCATCGCCTCCAACACGTCCTATCTCGACATTGACGTCCTTGCCCGCAGCACGGCGCGGCCGCAAGCCGTGCTGGGGATGCATTTTTTCAGCCCCGCGAATGTGATGCGTCTGCTGGAGGTGGTGCGCGGCGCCGCCACGTCGCCCGAGACGCTCGCGACCGCCATCGCGGTCGGCCGCAAGCTCGGCAAGGTCCCGGCGGTCGTCGGCGTATGCCACGGTTTCGTCGGCAACCGGATGCTGCGGCTGCGATCGATCGAGGCCGAGCGTCTGTTGCTTGAGGGCGCGCTGCCGCAGGATGTCGACGCCGCCTTGACGGATTTCGGCTTCCCGATGGGCCCGTTTGCGATGGCGGACCTTGCCGGCCTCGACGTAGGCTGGCGCATGCGCAAGGCGCAGGGGCTCACGGCGCCGATCGCCGATGAGTTGTGCGAACGCGGCCGTTACGGTCAGAAGACCGGTCGCGGATTTTACCTGTACGACAGAGGTTCGCGCACGCCGCAGCCCGATCCCGAGGTCGAGCGGCTGATCGTCGATGCCGCGGCGCGGCGCGGCCTTGCGCGCCGCGCTCTTGGCAAGGATGAGATGGTGGAGCGCCTGCTGTTCCCGATGATCAATGAGGGCGCCCGCATCCTGCGCGAGGGGATCGCCCAGCGGCCCGGCGATATCGACGTGATCTGGGTCTACGGCTACGGCTTCCCGGTCTATCGCGGCGGACCCATGCATTATGCCGACAGCGTGGGGCTTCGATATATTCGCGACAGGCTTGCGGCTTTCGCCGAGACGACCGGCGACGAGCGCCACCGCCCCGCGCCGCTGCTCGAAGAGCTGGCCGCAGCCGGGAAGGGGTTTGCGTCGCTGCGCGGGTAGGGTGGGCAAAGGCGCAACCAAAATCGGCTGTTGCCGATTTCGGCATGTTGACTGCCGAAGTCGGGCAGCCCGACTTCGGTTCGCCGTGCCTACCGGCCACGCGAGAAGGCCACGCCGTAGCGGGCACGGCGCGAGCGACTGAAGACAGCCAACGAGAGCCCCCACACGGGCCCCGTTGCCCACCCTGCCGGCTCTCAGCGCTGTATCTCCTCGCCGCCACCCTGCCACCGCCGCACCACGGAAGTTTCGATGCCGAACAGATCAAGCAGGCGTCCGACCGTGTGATTGATAATGTCGTCAACGCTCTTTGGCCGGTTGTAGAAGGCCGGCACGATCGGCGCGATGACGGCGCCGATATCAGCCAGTTGCGTCATGGTGCGCAGGTGGCCGCCGTGAAGGGGCGTTTCACGCACCGCGAGCACGAGGCGGCGTCGTTCCTTGAGCACAACGTCGGCAGCGCGGGACAACAGTGAACTCGTCACTCCCGTCGCGATCTCGCTCATCGTCTTGATCGAGCACGGCGCCACTACCATGCCCATGGTCTGGAACGAGCCCGATGAAATCGAAGCGCCGATGTCGCCATTGGGATGATTAACCTTGGCGAGGGCGCGGATCTCCTTGGGCTTGAGGTCGGTCTCGTAGGCAAGGGTCATCTCGGCCGACCTGCTCATCACCAGGTGGGTCTCGATATCGGTATCGTGCAGCAATTCCAGCATGCGAATGCCGTAGACAGTGCCGGACGCGCCGGAGATGCCGATGATCAGCCGGCGCGGTGGAGTGGTTTTCATCCCTGGGTCCTCGATGCGAAAGCGCGAGATATTCTGCTTAGGCGTTGCTATCTTGGATTATCAAGCCGCATTTGTAGGATGGGTTGAGCGATAGCGAAACCCATCAGCCTTCCAGCGGCGGGGCCGATGGTGAGTTTCGCTGCGCTCAACCCATCCTACGAAGTTTCATCGGCCAAAAGCGCGCTGAGGAGCACATCTACCGGCTGCGGCGCGAATGTTCGCGCCAATACCTGCTCGTAGGCCGCTATATTGGCGCGTGCGGCGGCCTCGGTCGTGGCGGCATTCTCCGTAGCCAGCCCTTCCGCGAGGACAAACATCGCTTCCTGCTGCAACCGCTCGGATTCAAGCTCCGCCGCCTTGATCCTGGTGCGAAACAATTCCGCCGCGCCGCGCTCAACCAGCGTCGATCCGTCCTTCAGCCGGCGTCGCAGCGTCCGCAGCGGCGTCACAACATCCTCCCGCCAGCCCGCCGCTTTCGCACATATCTCTTGCGCCGCTGCTACGGGCACGCGTCGACGCGCGGTCGCAAGCCAGAGCAGGAACAACAGAATGTTGACGTCGACGCCGCAGCCGTCCTGAAGTGCGATACAGGCATCCGCCGCGCCAGGGCGGCGGTAGAAGCGAAGCGAGAAGCGCCAGAACGGCGAACCTTGCTGCATCTGCGGATCAGCCATGCGGAGCCCTCGTCACAGCTTCTCATAGGCGCCCGCCGCCTTCAGCGTCGCCACGATGCGATCGGGCGTCAGCGGCATTTCGGCGAAATGTACGCCGAATGGCGACAACGCGTCCTCGATCGCCGCCACGATGGCGGCCGGCGCCGGAATGGCGCCGCCTTCGCCGGCGCCCTTCACGCCGAGCGGGTTGAGCGGGTTCGGAGTCTCCACGTGCTCAATCACGCAGGCCGGGACGTCGCCCGCCGCTGGCAGTAAATAGTCCGCGAAGGTGGTCGTGAGCGGCTGGGCGTCCGCATCGTACTTCATGAACTCGAACAGCGCGTTGCCGATGCCGTGCGCGACGCCGCCCTGGACCTGGCCATCGACGATCATCGGATTGATGACATTGCCGCTGTCGTGGGCGACCACGTAACTGAGGATCGTCACGCCGCCGGTCATCGGATCGACTTCGACTTCCGCCACATGCGTGCCGTTGCAGTAGGACGCCTGGGGCGGCGTGAAATAGGCTGTGTGCTCGAGGCCCGGTTTTTGGCCCGGGCTGAGCGAAAAGCCCGGCATGCCCTGGGCAAGCCGTGCAAGTTCGCCGAAGGTCAGGATCGGCTTGTTGCCGCCTTGGGCAATCGCGCGGCCTTCCTCGATGTCGATCTCGGTTTCTGCCACGCCGAGCGTCTGCGCCGCAAGCGCGACGACCTGCGCCCTGACGTTTTCCGCTGCGATCGACGCCGAACTCCCGGCGTTGATGGCCTGCCGGCTGGCGAAGGCGCCAATGCCCTGGCTGATCGCATTGGTATCGCCGGCGGTCACCACGACATCCCCGATCCGGCAGCCGAGCCGGTCGGCGACGATTTGGGACAGCATTGTGTGCGTGCCTTGGCCCTGCGTGGTTGCGCCGGTCGCCACCGCGACCCGGCCGCTGGGGAGCAGGCGCACGGTCACGCCTTCGAATGGCCCGAGCCCGGTCCCTTCCACATAATTGGCGATGCCGATGCCGATATAGCGCCCCTCCGCACGGGCGCTTTTCTGGCGGTCGCGGAAGCCGTTGTAGTCCGACAGCGCGATGGCGCGAGCCTGGCTGCGCGGAAAATCCCCGCTCGCATAGACGAGCGGCTTGCCGTCGCGAAACATGAGCCCGACTCTGTAAGGCATTTGCTGCGGCGCAATCATGTTACGGCGGCGCAATTCGGCGCGGTCGATCGCAAGCTCGCGGGCGACGCGGTCCATCAGGCGTTCCATGGCGAACACTGCCTGCGGCCGGCCGGCGCCGCGCACCACCGTGGTCGGTACTCGATTGGTGAGCACCACCGTTGTCTCAAAGCGGAACGCCGGCACGACATAAGGGCCCGGGAATGTCGTTGTCGCGATATAGGGCGCGATGATGCCCCAGGGCAGATAGGCGCCGCTGTCGTGAATCATGGCGCCGCGCAGCCCGAGAATCCGGCCGTCACGATCGACCGCAATGGCGACTGTCCAATACTGGTCGCGCTCCATCGTGGCGGAAAGGAAATGTTCGCGCCGGTCTTCGATCCATTTGACCGGGCGGCCCAGCTTCATTGCGGCAACCGGGACGACGATCTCCTCGGAGTAGAACGGCGCTTTGGTGCCAAAGCCGCCGCCCACGAATGGGGCGATCACCCTGACGGAGGGAAGTTCGCGCTCGAGCAGATCCGCGATAGTGCGCTGGCAGAGGTGCGGCGTCTGGGTCGCAGACCACACCGTCAAAACATCGCTGACCGGATTGTGACTTGCCAGCACCGCGCGCGTTTCGAGCGTCATCGCGGCGCCGCGATGCTGAAAAATCTCTTCCGCGAAGACATGGGCGGCGCCCGCGAATGCGGCGTCTACGTCGCCGTAGCTCATTTGCAAGACGCCTGCAACGTTGGTGGCAAGATCGCTATGAGCGCGCATACCGCCGGCGGCAAGTCCGTCGCGGCAATCGCTCACCGCATCGAGCCGCTCGAAATCAACCGCCACAGCGGCGGCGGCGTCCTCGGCGGCGTAGCGGTTTTCGGCTACGACGAGAGCGATCGCCTCACCCGCATAGCACACCTCCTCACCGGCGAGCGCTCGCTGCGTGCGCAGCGCCGTGATGGCGGGATTTGGCACCGGGGTAGGGAGCGGTTCGCTGGCGAGGCGGCCCGGCATGTCGCGCGCAGTCAGCACCGCGTGAACGCCTGGCATCGCGAGCGCGGCCGCTGTATCGATCGCCCGGACGCGCGCGTGCGGATGCGGGCTGCGCACGAAGCAGCCATGGAGCATGCCCGGCAGCCTGATGTCGTCGACGAAGCGCGCACGTCCGGCGAGCAGCGCGGGGTCTTCGACCCGCGCAACCCGCGCGCCAAACTGCCTTGCGCCCATGATGGCGGTCCCAACCGTGCTTGCGCGTGCGGCCTCCCGCAAGCGACCTGCATTAAGCTGTAGCCCGGGTTGAGCGTTAGCGAAACCCGGGACGCGTCGTCGGCACACTGATAGGTCCGGATTTCGCTCGTGCTCAACCCGGGCGCTTTGGGCGAAACCGACTTCGCCGAATGGCTTCGCCGGCGGAATTTTGGGCGCTGGTTTGTCCGTCTTATCTCTGGACCGTTGTTATCCTTTTGCACAGCACCAATTGCACGCGAGAGGGCCCACGGCGGATATCAAAGTCCCGCTTTATTCGTTTCGCGCGCGACCTCGCTGCGCTAGGATGCCGGCCTTCGGGAGGGATCCGGATGCATCGGCGTCAGTTCATCGCCGGGATCGGCGGCATGGCGGCGTGGCCGCTTGCTGCGCGGGCGCAGCAGCCGGCGCTGCCGGTGGTTGGGTTCGTCACCGCCAGATCGGCTGCTTCTTCAGAACGCGCTGTGGCTGCGTTCCGCAAGGGGCTACGCGAAACTGGCTACATCGAGGACCGAAATGTAACAATCGAGTACCACTGGCTCGACGGACAGTTCGATCGGCTGCCGGCGCTGATGGCTGATCTGGTCCGCCGTCGCGTCGCCGTCATCGCGACGCCCAACAATACCCTCATCACGACCACGGCCAAAGCCGCCACAGCGGCGATTCCGATCCCGATCGTCTTCAGCGTCGGCATCGACCCTGTCAAAACCGGTCTGGTGGCGAGCTTCGCCCGGCCGGGCGGCAACGCCACCGGCATCCATTATTTCGCCCTGGAGTTGACGGCAAAGCGGCTGGGACTTCTGCGTGCGCTGGCGCCGAAGGCCACAAGCGTGGCTATCCTCGTCAATCCAGCCAACCGTCCGAGCGCAGACGAAACATTGCGGAGCGTTGGAGACGCTGCCCGCTCGATCGGGCTGCAAACCAAGGTCCTCAGCGCCAGTACGAGCGGCGAGATCGATGCGGCCATTGCGAAGCTGGCGCACGACCGCGGGGATGACGGCAACGCGAATGATGTCCTCTTTATCGCTGCCGACGGGCTTTTCCAAAGCCGGAGCGAGCAACTTGTCGCTCTCGCTGCGCGAGACAAGATTCCTGCGGCTTATCCAGATCGCGCTGCGGTCGCAGCCGGAGGGCTGATGAGCTACGGCAGCGACATTACGGAAATGTATCGCCAGATCGGCGTCTACACCGGCAACGTCCTCAAGGGCGCGAAGCCTGCCGACCTGCCGGTCCAACAGTCGACCAAGTTCGAATTCATCATCAACAGCAAGACCGCCAAGGCGCTTGGCCTGGACATCCCAGTGATGCTGAGGGTCTCCGCCACGGAACTGATCGAGTGATGAGCTGGCGGTTGCCCCAGTGGGTCATTTCGCATCGCGAGGCTTTCGTGACGAGTTTGATCCGACGGTCAATTGATCCGCAGCATCGGCAGCGGGCGCGACTGCGGCCGCACACGGCATTCAACGGCGCCGATCCGCATTAGAGTCGCGCGTGCTGCCCTGCGCTGCTAGGGTTGCGGCACGACCCGCAGCCGAGGAGACATGCGAATGGCAACCCGCGCACCGCGCCTCACCTGTGCACGAGCACTTCGCGGCGGCCTCGCTCTGCTGACCGCCGCAACCGCCTATGGGCTCGCGACGGTTGCCGCCGCCCAAAACTATCCGACCCGGCCTATCACCCTCGTGGTGCCGTTCCCGCCCGGCGGCAGCACCACCATTGTCGCCCGTATCGTCACCGATCGGATGGCGGACGCGATCGGCCAGCAATTCGTGGTCGACAACCGTGGCGGCGCCGGCGGCACGCTTGGCACGCGCCAGGTCGCCAAGAGCGCGCCCGACGGCTACACCATCTTGCTTGGCTATACCGGCACGCTCGCAATTGGCCCCTCGCTGTTTCCCAATGTGGGCTACGACGTGCGCGCGGATTTTGCCCCGATCGGCCGCATCGCAGCAGCGCCGAGCGCGGTTGTGGTTCACCCGTCGTTTCCGGCGCATTCCGTGGCGCAGCTCATCGCCTACGCGAAGGCCAACCCCGGCAAAGTCAATTACGGCTCCGCCGGGATTGGCACCGTGGGCCATGTGGCGGGCGAATATTTCGCCATCGCGACCGGTATCAGGCTCGTCCATATTCCCTACAAGGGCACCGGTCCGGCCATAACGGACCTGCTGGGCGGCCATATTCCGCTTTCCTTCTCGCCGATACCGGCCGTTCATGAGAGCGCCAAGAGCGGGCTCTTGCGGATGCTGGCGGTGACGAGCGCCAAGCGATCGACTCTGCTGCCGGACACGCCGACCGTTGCGGAATCCGGCGTGCCCGGCTTCGACGCCGTGCTGCGCTACGGTCTCGTGGCGCCGGCCGGCACGCCCCGGCCGATCATTGAGCGCCTCAACGCGGCGCTGCGGGCCGCGCTTGACTCTGCGGAGGTGCGCAACCGCTTGGCGATCGAAGGCGCCGAACCGCTGCCGAGCACGCCCGAGGAATACGCCGTCGACATTGACCATGAGGAAACCCAGTGGTCGAAGGTCATCAAGGCCTCCGGCGCCAAGGCGGAATAGGCGTCCCAATGAATTTCGAATTCACCGAAGAACAAAAGCTATTCGCCGACGCGGTGCGCAGGTTCGCGCTCGCAGAACTTGAGCCAGGCGCGCTCTCCCGCGCTCACAGCCCGCGCTTCCCCTTCGATGTCGCCCAGCGCATGAGCCGGCAGGGCCTGATGGGCATTACGCTGCCCGCGGCGGATGGCGGCCAGGGCGGCTCGCTGATGGACGCCGTGATCGCGATCGAGCAGGTGGCGCTCGTATGCCCGCGCAGCGCGGACGTGGTGCAGTCCGGCAGCTTCGGCCCGATTCGCACCTTTGCGGAATATGCATCGCCATCGCTCAAGAACAGGTATCTCCCCGACCTGCTGGCTGGCCGCACTGTGATGAGCCTCGCGATGTCGGAGCCCGACGCAGGCTCGGCCGTGACCGACCTCCGAACCGCGGTCAGGCCGGACGGCGCACACTATGTGATCAACGGCACCAAGGTGTTTTCCACCTTCAGCCTGGACGCGGCGGTCTTCCTCGTCTATGCGCGGTTCGGACCCGGGGTCGGCGGCATCGGCTCGGTCGTCGTGGCGCGCGACACGCCGGGGTTCCGGATCGGCCAGCCGTCGAGCTTCATGAGCGGCGAGGAATGGTGCGAACTCTATTTCGAGGATTGCCGAATTCCTGCCGACCACGTGCTGCTTGGTCCCGGCGGCTTCAAGAAACAGATCACGGGCTTCAATGTCGAGCGCATCGGCAACGCGGCCCGCGCGCTCGCCTTCGGGCGTTACGCTTTCAATAAGGCGCGCGACCACGTCGCCGCGCGGGTGCAATTCGGCCGTCCCTTATGCGAATTCCAGGGCCTCCAATGGAAGTTCGCCGACATGGCGCTCAAGCTCGAAGGGGCGCAACTGCTGCTCTACCGCGCCGCTGTCAATGCGGATCGCGGCTTTCCGTCGGCTTACGAGACCTCGCTCGCCAAGGCCGCTTGCAACCTCGCGGGATTCGAAGTCGCGCACGAAGCAGTCCAAGCCATGGGCGCAACGGGCTATAGCTGCGATACCCTGGTGGAATATTGCATGCGGCGCTGCCGAGGCTGGATGATCGCCGGCGGCTCAGTGGAGATCCTCAAGAATCGCATCGCCGAGGAGATCTTCGATCGCCGCTTCGATCAACGCGGACGACAGGCCGATGCGGCGGAGTGATGCGGGTCCGCCAGGCGCCACCGCCTCGTCTCCCTCCCCCCTCGTGGGGGAGGGTCAGGGTGGGGAGTGGGGGGTTTTGGCTTCGAAAGAGCCCACGGGCGCGCCCCCCTCCCCCGACCCCTCCCCGCGAGCAGGAGGGGAGAAGAGGCTTCGCCACGCTCTGTTCTCGCCCCGCTCGGTCGCCGTGATCGGGCAATCGAACGACCCCGGCAAGACCGCAGGACGGCCGCTGAAATTCCTGCGCCAGGCCGGCTTTGCGGGGCGCGTCTATCCGGTCAATGCGCGGCGCAGCGAGGTGCTGGGCGAGCGGGCTTGGCCGTCGATTGATACGCTTCCGGAAGTCCCCGAGCATGCCTACGTGGTGACCCCGCTCGAAGGCGTGATGGGCGCAATCGAGGCGTGCGCTCGCGCCGGTGTCGCGGTCGCCACCGTCCTGACTGACGGATTCGCAGAAATCGGCGAAGCCGGGCGCGCACGAGAAGCGCGGCTCAGGGAAATCGTCGCGACCACCGGCATGCGCATCGTCGGACCGTCGAGCCTTGGCGTCGTCAACCTGCGCAACGGCCTGTTGCTGACGGCAAACGCGGCGTTCGACGAGCCCGATCTGCCGGCAGGACGCATTTTCGCGGCGTCCCACAGCGGGGGCATGATCGGGACATTGCTCTCGCGCGGCAAGGCCTGCGGCATCGGCTTTGCCGGCCTAGCGTCGGTCGGCAACGAGGTCGACCTTTCGCTCGGCGAAATCTGCGCTGCCGTGCTCGGCGATCCGGACATCGAGGGCTATTTGCTTTTCCTCGAAACGCTCCGCCACGCCGACAGACTGCGCGCCTTCGCGCAGCGCGCCGCCGCAGTCGGCAAGCCGATACTCGCCTACAAGCTTGGCCGCTCCGCCCAGGGGCGCGAACTTGCCGTGACCCACACCGGCGCGCTCGCCGGCGAAGACGATGTGGCTGATGCGTTTTTCCGCGATTGCGGAATTGCCCGCGTCGAAACGCTCTCGGGTCTGATCGAGGGCCTGCCGCTCCTGGCGCGCGTGCCGGCGCGCCGGAGGACCCGTAATCCCTGCGCGGCTGTCGTCACCACAACGGCGGGGGGCGCCGCCATGGTGGTCGATGCCCTTGCGAGCCGCGGAGTGGAGGTGGCGGGGCCAGACGAAGCCACTTATGCACGGTTTGACGCTGCCGGCATCAAGGTTGCGCGATCGCGGCTCATCGACCTCACGCTTGCCGGCGCCCGCTACGAGGTCATGAAGGCGGCGCTCGACATCTTAACCGCTGCGGGCGAATTCGATCTCGTCGTGATCGTAGTCGGCTCCTCGGCGCGATTCTATCCGGAACTGGCGGTACAGCCAATCATCGACAGCGCTGGCAGCGACAAGCCGATGGCCGTGTTCCTGGTTCCGGAAGCCCCGCAGGCACGAGCTGCGCTCGCCAAGGCCGGCGTTGCGAACTTCTACACCCCCGAAGCCTGCGCCGATGCGGTCGCCGCTGCGTTGGCGCGGCGGCCGCCGCGGCTCACACCTCCCGCGGAAGGGGAGAGGTCGGCGCGCGGAGCGCGCCGGGAGGGAGCGGCAGCGGCGCCGCATATGCTCAGCAGCCATCACCCCACCCCGGACCGCCTTCCGCGGCCCGACTCTCCCCCTGCAGGGGAGGGTGGATCAATACGCACGCTCGACGAGCTCGAAAGCTATGCTCTGCTTGATCGGCTCGGTATTCCGCGCGCCCCATGCATGACGCTTGACGCCAACATCGTTGACCCGCCGATATTGCCCTTCGGGTATCCTGTCGTCGCGAAAGCTTTGTCGTCCGCCATCACCCACAAATCAGACGTTGGTGGAGTAATGCTCGGCATTCCCGACGCGGCGGCGCTCGCCGGCGCCATCGCCTCGATGCGCACGCGACTGCCGCAACTGCGGCGTGTCCTGGTGCAGCCGATGGTCGCTGGGATCGGCGAGGTCCTGATCGGGTACCGGGTCGATCCCGATGTCGGGCCGGTGGTGCTGGTGGCGGCTGGCGGCGTCTACACGGAAATCTATCGCGACCGCAGCCTGCGCCTCGCGCCGGTAGATGCAGACACGGCCCGCGATATGATCGCCGAAGTGCGCGGACTGAGGCTGCTGACCGGCTATCGCGGCAAGCCGGCCGGCGACATTGACGCGCTGGCGCTGGCGCTCGCCGCGGTGTCGCGGCTTGCCGCAGAGCCGGCCGTTCCCGAGGCCGAAGTCAACCCGCTGATTGTGCGCCCGCAAGGGGACGGCGTCGTCGCAGTCGACGCGGTCGTGCGGATGTGGAGAACCTCATGACTCACGCAGAAGCGGTCCGCACGCTCCAGCCGGCCGCCGGCGCAACTGCAGAGCTGGTCAAGTTCGTAACCGGGCTTCGCTTGGATGCTCTCGACGCGGAGGTGCGTCACTACGCGCGCCGGCATCTCTTCGACACCGTGGGAGTAATGATCGCCGGCGCTGGCGGCGATGTGGCGACGCGCGCCGAAGCTGCGCTTGCAGCAGTGCGCGCGCGAGGGAGCATTCCAGTGCCGGGCCGCGCGCGCCGTGCCGATCTGCTCGATGCCGCATTTCTGGCCGGCACGGCGGCTCACGGGATCGAGCTTGATGACGGCTACCGGCAGGGCTCGGTGCATCCGGGCTGCGCCGTGGTGCCCGGCGTGCTGGCCCTGGGCTACGACATGGGGGCAAGCGGCAAGGCCGTGATCGAGGCGATCGTTGCGGGTTACGAGGCGACAATCGCAATCGCGCGCACATGCCATCCCGAGCTGCGGCAACGCGGGTTTCATCCGACCGGCGCCTGCGCGGTGTTTGGCGCAGCAGCGGCGACGGCCAAGCTGCGCGGCTTGTCGGCCCGACAGGTCGCCGACGTTTTCGGCATTGCGGCAAGCAGCGCCGCCGGTCTGTTCGGTTTTGTAAACGGCGGCGCTGACGTCAAGCGCCTGCACGCCGGACACGCCGCACGCGAGGGCATTCAAGCCGCACTGCTGGCCGAGCGGGGCGTGCAGGGACCGCCTGATGTCATCGAAGGGCGCGATGGCTTCCTCCAGGCGTTTGCGTTCGGCCGTACCGACAAGGCGCGGCCGATTATGCTGCCGCCGACCGTGCCGTTCGGCATCACCGACTGCTACATCAAGCCCTATCCTTGCTGCCGCCATATCCAGTCGGCGGTCGAGGCGCTCATCAGCTTGTGCCTCGAGGAGAACATTTCGCCGGACGAGGTCACGCGCATCGACGTCGATACCTACCGGATTGCCGCCGAGCACGCCCATACGGGCTGGCACGACTTCGCCAGCGCGCAACTGAGCTTCCCGTATCTGATCGGCCTCGCGCTGTTTTTCCGCGCCATCCGGCTCGAGCACTTCGACGAGAAGGTCCGTCGCGATCCGGCATTCGCTGCGCTCGCCCGCAAACTGCATGTGACGGCGACGCCTGAGGTCGACGGGCTTTATCCACAGTTGCGCCCCGCGCGGGTCAAAGTGACGACGGAGCGAGGGGTCTTCGCCCGCGAAGCCAACGAAGCTCTCGGCTCGAGACTAGTTCCGCTCGACGATTCCGGCCTGCGGCGGAAGTTCGATGACCTCGTAAGCCCGGTCCTCTCGTGTGCGCGCGCGTCCTCGCTCGCAGACCAGCTGTGGGATATCGAAGCTTGTCCGGATGTGCGGGACGTGGTTGAGGCGGCGGCCAAGCCTGCGGGCTGAGGCAGCGGCTTCACCGAGCGGATGTCGATCTCTCAGAATCGCGAAGGGTGGGCAAAGGCGCGAAGCGCCGCGCCCACCACCCCCAGGCCAGCGTTTCGAGGGCGGGTGGGCACGCTTCGCTCCGCTCACCCTGCTGCCGGAAAATTCACAACCTCTGCGAATCGGCGTAGCTTGAATTCTCACGATCGCCCATGATCATCGCGACGGCCGGACATGTCGACCATGGCAAGACCTCGCTGGTGCGCGCGCTCACCGGCGTCGATGCCGACCGCCTGCCGGAAGAGAAGGCGCGCGGCCTCACGATCGACCTTGGCTTCGCTTATCTGCCGCTGCCAGAAGGCGGGATCATCGGCTTCGTCGACGTACCGGGCCATCAGCGCTTCATCAGGAACATGCTGGCCGGCGTCGGCAATGTGCACCATGCGTTGCTGGTGGTGGCTGCCGATGACGGCGTGATGCCGCAAACCCTCGAGCATGTGGAAATTCTCGATCTGCTCGGCGTTGCGCAGGCGACCGTCGCGATCACAAAAATCGACAAGGTCGAGGCGGCGCGGACTGAGGAGGTAGAGACGGAAATCCGCGCGCTGCTTGGCCACACGCGCATCGCGGTGGAGGATGTGTTCCGCATCTCCGTCCACACGCGCCAAGGCATCGCGCCGCTGCGCGCGCGCATCGCGGCTTTGGCGCAAGCCTATATGGCGCCGCCGGCCGCCGGCCGGTTCCGCCTGGCGGTCGACCGCGCCTTCATCCTGCATGGCGTCGGTGTCGTCGTGACGGGGTCCGTTCATGCGGGCATTGCCCGCGTTGGCGAGACCGTCACGGTCGCACCCGCCGGCGCCACGGCGCGGCTGCGCGCTTTCCGCATCCATGATCGCGACGCTTCATTGGTTCAGGCAGGCGACCGCTGCGCCATCCAGTTGTCCGGGGTAGCGCTAGACGATCTGCGGCGCGGCGTCTGGATCATCGCCGGTCCGAACCAGTCGACCCAACGCATCGAAGTCGATTTGCGCCTGCTCGGACGCGAACGCCCGCTCCGCCATTGGATTCCGGCCCATCTGCATATCGGCACGGAGGACCTCACATGCCGCGTCGCGCTGCTTTCCGCCAAGGCCGTCCAGCCCGGCGAAACCGCCGTCGCGGCGCTTCACCTCGACAGGCCCATTGCGGCTTGGGCGACGCAGAAGTTCATCCTGCGCGATCAGTCGGCAAAGCGTACTCTGGGCGGCGGCCTGGTGCTCGATCCGCTGCCCCCGGCGCGCCAGAACAACGCGACGCGGCTCAAGCGGCTTGATGCGCTCCGCAGTTCCGACGCCGCAACAGCCTTCGACCGCATGCTCAAGACATCGGTTCGCGGCTTTGACCTTGATGCCTTCGAACGGTCCTGGAATTTGACGACCTCCGAATGCGAAGCGCTCCTTGCGGTCCACCCCGTCAAGATCCGCCAAGATGGGCATGCGAAGATTGCCGTGCATGCCGATCGTTGGAACGCACTGCTTGATCAAACCGTGGAAGTGCTTGGCGCTCATCACCGCAAGCACCCGGAACGGCTTGGGCTCGACGAAATGGGCATTCATGCGGCTGTGCGACCTCCGATCGGGAGATCGTTGCTGCGGGGCGCCATCGCGGAGCTTTGCGCGGCGGGCATAGTGGCGCGCCGGGGCGTCATCATTCACCTTTCCGCCCACCAGGCACAACCGACGGCCGCGGAAGCCGCCGTCTGGAAACGCGTCGCGCCCGCCCTCGCGGCCAACGGCGTGCGCCCGCCGCGGGTGCGGGAACTGGTCGATCAAATTGAAATTGCTCTCGCGCCCCTCGAATCGTTTCTTGCCCGCGCCGAGCAGCTTGGCTGGGTGCATCGGGTGGCAAAAAATCGCTATTTTCTGCCGGCGACGCTCGATCAACTGGAACGGATCGCCGAACAGCTTGCCGCCGGGCATCCCGACGGCACATTCTCCGCAGCCGATTTCAACCGCCTGAGCGGCATCGGGCGAAACCTGACCATTCAGGTCCTGGAATATTTCGATCGGATCGGGATAACGCAGCGGCATGCGGACCGCCGCAGGCTGCTGCGCGTTCCTGCCCGGCCTGGCCAATCGTGAACCGCATGTCTGGTCGGAGGCGGCGTCAAAGTGCAACGCCGAACGAACAGCGCCGCCTTCATCGGCCAGGAGAACACGTCCTCCGCCTCTCGAAATAAGTGGCGTGCGGATTGTCCACCATGATCTTGCGCACGAGGTCGACAGGGATGCCGGCTGGAAGAAAACTGTCCCCGTCGAACTGCCAATGCGGGTAATCAGACGAAAACAGCAAGAGTTCGTCGGAACCGAGATGATCGATGAGACGGCGGACAATGTCGCGGGAATCCGGCGCATCGAATGGCTGCAGGGTCAGGCGGAAATGATCACGGAAGATCTCCGAGGGGGATCGGTCAATCCATGGGATCTCCGTGCGCAGGCCGCGCCAGAACTTCGACATCCGCCATAGAAAGGCCGGCACCCAAGTCACGCCGGATTCGATCAGGACCACCTTGAGGCCGGGATGCTTGGTGAGCACGCCCTCGCAGATGAGACTTGCGACCTGCGATTGGAAGCCCTGCGTCTGGGCCGCGTAATCCTCCACGTAGTAGGTAGGCCATCCCAGCGAGGTGACCGGATGCCGGTAGGCGCTGCCGGCATGAATCCCGAGCGGCAGGCCGTGGCGCTCAGCCGCCGCATAGATCGGCCAGAAGTGGCGGCGGCCGAGCGGCACTTCGCCCATCGCCAGCACCAGCACCTGTACGAAGCGCGGGTCTTTTGCCCACCGCTCGATTTCGTCCACGGCGAATTCGACGTTCTGCAACGGAACGATGATCGACGCGCGCAAGCGCTCCTCGCGGTCGAGCCACTCCCGGGCGATCCAATCATTCAGGGCGCAGGTGAAGGCGCGCGCCATGTCCTCGTTCAAGACGAGTTGTACGCCATAAAGGCAGTTACAGATCGCAAAGCTCATGCCCCAGCGGTCGAATATCTGAGCTTGCAGTTCGCCGACGGTGGTCGCCGCCTCAGGGCCGGCGCCACGAAAATCCGGCCGCGCCGAAATCGGCGCGTTCGGCGGATAGCTGATGCTCCCCAGCGAGGTTATGCCCCGCTCCTCTACTGAATCCCGCCAGAAATCCGGGAGGTACGGCATTAACGCGCGCATGCCGGGGACGCTCGGGTGGACATCACAGTCGATCGATTTTGACGTGGAAAGGTGGTCCATGGGCTAAGGAAAGCCGCAACATTAAGTTAACTCTCTCGACGCCGGCAGCCGGAGAGTGTGGTTATCGCCATGACCGTCGACCGATCGTACGCCAACGCCTTTGCCGCCAATCATCGAAGACTGCCGGTCCCAAATTTCCCTGAGAACAGGGAAAATAACAGGGAATTTTGAAAATCTGAGGCTGTTCTGATGTCCTTATCTCATCTCCCTGATAAGCACCAATGCCAACTATTATAAGGCTATCCGAGAGCTTGTCAACTTCGGGTTGTCTCGTGGCGCGCAAGGCGAACCAATGAAGGCGAAGCAGTTATTGTTGTGGCCATCCTAAGGTTTCAACGAGCCCGACTCGCGGGCGGATCAGAAACCGCTTCAGGTGCGACCACGAACCTCAATGCATCATGCCTTGTGCGCCAACTGGGCCGCCAGCTCCGCGTCCTGCTTGCGCGTGCGCGAATGGTCGGTCGCAATCAACAGGTAGACGGCCGGAACGACGAACAGCGTAAACAGCGTCCCGACCGCCAGCCCGGATGCGATCACGAGGCCCATGTTGAACCGGGACACGGCGCCGGCTCCGGTCGCTGTGATGAGCGGGATGACGCCGAGCACCATGGCGGCGGTCGTCATCAGGATCGGGCGCAGGCGGATGCCGCTGGCAAGCTCGATGGCTTCGCGTTTCGTCTTGCCCTGCATTTGCAGTTCATTGGCAAATTCGACGATCAGAATGCCGTGTTTGCTGATGAGACCCATCAGCGTCACGAGGCCGACCTCGGTGTAGATGTTGAGAGTGGCGCCGCCAATTCCCAGGCTGATGAAGATCAACGCGCCGGCGATCGACATCGGCACCGAAACGAGAATGATCAGCGGATCGCGGAAGCTCTCGAACAGCGCCGCGAGAGCGAGAAAGATAACGATCAGCGCAAATCCGAACGTGGCCGCAAAGCCTGTCGACTCCTGTACATACTGGCGCGACAAGCCGGCATAGTCGATGCTGTAGCCCTGCGGCAGCGTTCTTGCCGCGAGGTCCTGCAAAAATGCAATCGCATCGCCGGCGGCGACGAACGGCATGGCAACGCCCTGAATCGTGGCGCTGTTGAGCTGCTGGAAGTGATTAAGCGATTCCGGAACCGTCTTGGTGGTGATGGTGGCGACTGTGGACAATGGCACCACGGCGCCGCTCGCGGTGCGGATATTGTAGTCAAGCAGTTGCTCCGTATTGAGGCGGTATCGCTGCTGCACCTGCGGGATCACCTTGTAGGAGCGCCCCGCCAGGCTGAAATAATTGACGTAGCCGCCCCCCAGCATGGCGGCCAGGCTGCCGCCGACATCGCTCATCTTGAGGCCCAGTTGCGCGGTCTTGTCGCGATCGATGGTGACGACGGCCTGCGGCAGGTCAAGCTTGAGATCGGTATCGAGGAAAATGAACATGCCGCTCTTCACCGCGGCATCGAGGAATTCGTGGGCGACGTCATTTAGTCGCTCGAAGGGATCGGTGGTCTGTATCACGAACTGGATCGGCAGGCCGAAGCTGCCCGGCAGCGGCGGCGGCTGAAACGCCACGATGCGCGCCCCCGCGACCCGGGCCAGCTCCTGCTGCAAGACCGGCTGTAGCTGGTTGGTCGTAAGATTGCGCTGGTCCCAGGGCTTGAACACGTCGCCGCCGATGTTCTGGCCGGGAACGTCAAGCTGGAAGACATGGGCGGTTTCCGGGTGCTTCGTGAAGATTTCGTAGACCTGCCGTGCGTACATCAACCGCTGCTGGAGCGTTGAGTCGGGCGCGGATATAGATGACGTGATGATCACGCCCTGATCCTCCGTCGGCGCCAACTCCTGCTTGGAGCCCGCGTAGAGGAAGTAGATGCTGCCAAGTACGATCGCGGCAAACACGGATGTGACCGGCAGATAGTTCAGGCTGCCGTGCAACAGCGAGAAATAGCGTCGGTGCAGCCGTTCGAATTGGCGATCGACGAACGCGACCAGCCGGCTTTTGCGAGCCTCGCTCGTGAGCAGCCGCGAGCTCATCATCGGCGACAGCGTCAATGCGATGGCGCCGGAGACCGTGACGGCGCCGACCAGCGAGAAGGCGAACTCAGCAAATAGTGCGCCGGTCAGGCCGCTCTGAAACCCAATCGGCACATACACGGCGACCAGCACCACCGTCATGGCGATGATCGGCCCGCCAAGCTCGCGCGCCGCGACGATTGCGGCCGGGATCGGCGCCATCCCGGCTGCGAGATGCCGGTTCACGTTTTCGACGACGATGATCGCGTCGTCCACCACGAGGCCGATGGCAAGCACCAGCGCCAGCAGGGTCAGGAGGTTGATCGAATAGCCAAGCGCCAGCATGATCGTGAATGTGCCCACCAGCGACAGCGGGATGGCAATCGTCGGTATCAATGCCGAGCGCACCGACCCCAGAAACGCAAACACCACAAAGGTGACGATCGCCAGCGCCTGAAGCAGGCTGCTGACGACTTCATTGATCGCGCTGTTCACAAATTCGGTGGAGTCGTAGACGATCTCGCCCGAGAGCCCCTGCGGCAATTGCGCTACGATGCCCGGAAAGACGTCGTGCACCCCTTTGATCACGTCGAGCAGGTTTGCGGCAGGAGCGACCTGGATGCCGATATAAACGGCCTTCTTGCCGTCGAAGCCGACCTCCGTTTCGTAATCCTCCGCGCCGAGCACCACAGTGGCGATGTCGCGCAGCCGCACCAGGGCGTTGTCGGTCTGTTTGACGATGAGATTTTTGAATTCCTCGACCGAATGCACGCTTGTCGAGGCCGTCAGGCTGACCTGGACCATCTGGCCTTTCGTGGTGCCGATCCCGGAAATGTAGTCGTTGCCGGCAAGCGCCTGCGTGACGTCGGCGCCGGTCAGGCCGTAGGCCGTCAACTTGTTGGGATCGAGCCATGCCCGCAGGGCGAAAACCTTCTGGCCGAGGAGTTCGGCGGTCTGCACGCCGGGCACGGCCTGCAATTTCGGCTGCACGACGCGGATCAGGTAGTCCGTGATTTTATTCGCGCTGAGCACGTCGCTGCTGAAACCGATATACACGGCGTCGATGGTCTGGCCGACCTTCACGGTGAATACCGGCTGTTGCGATCCTGGCGGGAGCTGGTTAAGCACTGAGCTGACTTTGGTGCTGATCTCCGTCAGCGCCTTGTCGCCGTCGTAGTTGAGCCGGAGGTTGACCGTGATGGTGCTGACGCCCGGCGTGCTGCTCGACGTCATGTAATCGATGCCGTTCGCCTGCGCGATGGCGTTCTCAAGCGGCGTGGTGATGAATCCCGCGATGACATCGGGGTCGGCGCCGTAAAATGTCGTCATTACCGTCACCACGGTGTTGGTGGTGCGGGGAAACTGCAGCACGGGGAGCGAGTAATAGGACCGCACCCCGAGCACGAGGATCATCAAGCTGACGACTGACGCCAGTACGGGGCGCCGAATGAAAATGTCAGTGAAGCGCATCGGATTTTCGCGACTTTATTGGTCAATCGGAATCGGGTTGGCCTCGGCTGTGGGCCGTATCGTATTGTCGATCATGACCGGCGCGCCATTGCGCAGCTTCATCTGACCGGCGGTGACGACGGTCTGGCCTTCCTCGACGCCGGAGAGAATCGCGACCTGGTCTCCGCGCTTTAGACCGGCGGTAACGAAGACCTGCCGCGCAACCAGTTGCGGCTGGCCTTGTGGGTTCGTCCCTTTGTCGTCGACAACGTAGACGGTCTCCCCATAGGGATTGTAGGTCACGGCGGTCTGCGGCAGGGTGACGTAGCGTTGCTTCTCGCCGGCCGCGACGTTGACGGTCGCATACATTCCGGGCAGCAACAGCCGGTCTGGATTTTTCAATGTCGCGCGGACCTGGACGTTTCGGGTTGCCGGATCGACCTTGGGGTTGATCGCCGTGATCGTCCCGGCGAAATCCTTGTTCGGATAGGTGTCGACCTTGATGGTTACGGCCTGCTCCAGCCGAATCTGGTTGAGAGTCTGCTGTGGCAGAAAGAAGTCTGCATAGATAGGGTCGAGCGCCTGCAAGGTTACGACCGTAGTTCCCGCGCTGATATATTGGCCGATATCGACGGCACGCACGCCGAGGTGGCCCGCAAATGGCGCCCGCAGCGTCTTTTTGGCGATGACCGCTTCCTGCTCGGCGACTTGGGCCTTCGCGTTCTTCAGGTTCGCGCTGTCGGTGTCGAGCGTTGCCTGGCTCACCGCCTTGATTTTGAACTGCTCCTGATCCCGCTGAAGAGTGATTTCGCTTAGAGCGGCGGTGGCCTTAAGCGCATCGAGCTTCGCAATGTCGTCGTCGGCGCGCAGCTTGACCAGGATATCGCCGGCCGCAACTTCGTCGCCGGAATTGAAATGCAGCTCCTTGACGATCCCGGATACCTCGAAGGCGAGGTCGGCTCCGTTGACGGCTCGCAGGCTCCCGACCGCCTCGATTTGCGGCTGCCAATCTTGCGTCGCTGCGGTGACGGTTGACACGGTTTGCGGCGGCGGCGCCATGGAGGTCATGAATTTCTTGATCATGGCATTCTTGAAAATCTGAAAGCCGAAGACGCCGCCGAACACGAGCAGCACCGCAATCAACATGATCGTCATGCGTTTGGTCATTCACCCTCTCCCTTGCGCTGGCGACGCCCTCGACCGCTGCGCCAGCTGCCGCCCACCGTTCCCCCCTGCCCCAACTGCTGCCCTGCGGCGGAGGAAGGTTGGGATGGGAAAGTTGGGGCGTCTCATCCTTGGCCCGCCGCGACCCCGGCCTCCCTTCTGTTACTGCGTCTCTATTACTGCGTTATTGACCGAACCGTTCGGTCAATATTTAGAACGTGCAACAGCGCCTGTCAACTGAACGGTTCATTTCACAGGGCCTTCATCCTTGGCCCGCCGCGGGCGCGGTCGCTGCCCCCACTCGACCTTCCCCCGCCAGCGGAGGAGAGCAAACCGGGTTGCCTCCCGCCGCCTGGAGCGGAGGGCAGGGCGGCGGCAGGTCGCGCCGATTCCACCAGCCGCCGCCAAGCGCCTGAAACAGTGCCGCCGTGTCGGCGTAGCGAGCGGCCTGCGCCTGAACCAGCCCGATCAATGCCTGCTGCTGTGTGCGCTGAGCGTTCAAGAGCGTCAGGTACGTAATGGCGCCCGCTTTGAACTGCTCGCGCGCCAAAGCAAGGCTGTCATTCGCCGTGCGCGCAGCGCGCTCCTGGGCGCGGAGCGTGACGGCGTCCTTCTCGATCGCCCGCAACGAGTCCGAAACATTCCGAACGGCATTGAGGACCGTATCGCGATATTGCGCTTTCGCGGCCTCGAAGGCTGCAATGGCCGCCTGCCTCTGATGAAGCAACGTGCCGCCGTGGAACAGGGGTTGAGCGAGGCTCCCGCCGATGCTCCAGACGGCAGTGCCCGGGGAGAACAGGTTTGTGAACTTGGTCGCCGCACTGCCGTAGTCGCTGGTGATATTGAACTGCGGCAGCAGGTTGGCCGTGGCCACGCCGACATTCGCGCTTGCTTGATGCAGCTGCTCTTCGGCGGCTCGAACATCGGGCCGCTGCTGCACCAGGCGTGAGGGCAGGCTCACCGGCAAGTTTCGCGGCAGCGTCAGGGAAGCGATGGTGAACGCCTCGCGGTCGGCCTGGCTGGGAAAGCGCCCCGTCAGGGTCGCCAGCAGGCTGCGCTGCTGCTCCAATTGCTTCTCGAGCGGCGGCAAGGTCGCCTGAGTCGCCGCAAGGTCTGCCTCCTGAGCGAGCACGTCCGATCGGGGCACGCCGCCGAGGTTGAATTGCCCGCGCAGCACTTCAAGCTGGTCGGTCTGACCCTTGATGATCTCCTGCGTCGCCTGGATCTGACCGCGGAGCGACGCTTCCTGGATCGCGGTCGTGACGACGTTCGCGGTCAGTGTCAGGAAAGTGGCCTCAACCTGAAACCGCTGGTAATCTGCCTGCGCTTGGCTTGCCTCCAGCGCACGCCGTTTGCCGCCCCAAACGTCGACCGCATACGAAACATTCACCGTAGTATTGAACAGGTTGAAGAGCAGCGGCGGGCCGCTCTGCCCGAATTGGGCGGGCGAAATTTGCTGGCGCGCGCCCGAGCCATTGGCATCGAGCTGCGGCAACAGGGTGCCGGCCTGCGCGGCTACGTTTTCCTGCGCCTGCCGTAACGTCAATTGCGCGGCCTGCAAATTGGCGTTTTCGGCGATGGCGCGGTCGATGAGCCGATTGAGGTGTCGCGAATGAAACAGCGTCCACCACTCCCCCGGAAGGTCGCGGCCGAAGGAGAAGTACTGAGCTTCGCCGCCCTGGGTGGCGGATGAGACGGTGGCCGCCGGCAGTCTGGAATCAGTGTAGCGGCCGATGTCCGGCGGCGGCGGCGTCTCGAAATCCGGACCGACCGCGCAACCGGAGACAAGGACTACAGCGAACATGCAGCCCCCCTTCGCAGAGCGCGGCGCGATGCCGGCGCCAAATCGGTGAAGATGACGAAATCCCCCTCGATGCATAAGCCCCATCCTCGTGACCGCCACGCGACTCATTGTGGCCTAAACTAAACCGTACAGTTCTGTTGCGATCGCGGCGATTGCATGGCAGAAGAAGACGGCCGGGGGCTTGCTGTAGAAATGGTCACACACGCACCGCTGACGCGTTCTCACAGCGTGCCGCAGGATGAGGGCGCGCGCGACGCCGGCAACGCGCGGGTGCGCCGCATCCTGGCGGCGGCGCGCGCGCTGTTTCTGAAGCTCGGTTACGGTGACACCAGCATGGATGCGATCGCACGGCGCGCGGCCGTGTCGAAGGCGACGCTCTACTCGCATTTTGCCGGCAAGGACGCGCTGTTCGCCGCTCTGATCGTCAGCGAATGCCGCCACTTGTCCGATCAGATCGGCCGCCGTGCGCTTGATGAGCCGGACATCCGCGACGCGTTGCTTCGGGTGGCGCACGACTTCAACAGTCTCTTGTGCACCGGCTATGGCCTGACGATGTACCGCATCGTCGTCGCGGAGGTGCCGCGCTTTCCGGAACTTGGGCGGGTCTTCTATGAGAGCGGGCCAACGATCATGATCGACCGCATCGCCAACCTCTTGCGTCAGGCGGCCGATCGCGGGCGTTTGAAGATCCGTGATCCGCGCATCGCGGCAATCCAATTCATCAGCCTCATTCGCGGCGAGCTGCAACTCACCCGCGTGCTCGGTCTGCGGAAGACATCCAAAAACCCGACCGACTATATCGAAGCGAGCGTTGATCTTTTCTTAGCCGGCTACCACGCAGGCGAAGCGCCCAAATAGCGTTCTGCCGGCCGGCGGGAGAGGCCGGGGGTGTGCGCGAACGGGCCGTTATTCGGCGGGCGTGTCGAGCATCAACGCAGAGTGTGCGTAGGCGCCGCCGGCTCGCATCTCGGCGGCAACCCAGATTGCCTCCATGAGCTCTTCTCGCGAGGCGCCCGCGCGCAACGCGGCCTTCGTGTGCCCATGAATGCAATAGGGGCATTGCGTCACGTGGGCGACAGCAACTGCGATCACCTGTTTCATCTTCGCCGGTAAAGCCCCCTCGGCAAAGACAGCCTTACTGAACGCTTCGAAAGCGGCCTGCTGACTGGGCGCCAGATCGCGCCGTTTGCGAGCGATTTCAGCTGTCGACTGTGGATAGACCGAACTCATCTCAGGTTCTCCCATTTGCACGGCGGAGGGTGCACAGCCTGCCATTGACCGACGGCAGGCTTGGCTGGCCAGGGTCGTGGACGGCAGTCGCCAGACGCCTTTGGAGGTACCGGTATTTGGCCATGAAAGTTCCCTCATGCCGGGATGCTAAACAAAATTTGATATTCGATAGTCGCAACCCTCGGCAAACGCGTCCGTTGCGCTCACAGCTATCTGGCGGCAAACATGTTTACGGGAACGTCTTTGCGATCGGAGCGCGCGAAGGCGAGCGATCGTCGGCTCGAAGCCGAATTCGTGCGGGGCAGAGGGCGGCAAGTGAACAGAAAGAGCCCGCGGAAGCGCTTTTGATGCATTCCTGGAACGTTCTGACGATCTCGGGAGCAATGGTGATGAGCAAGAGGATCCCGGCGGATCACATCAGGCTCAAGAGAGCCTATGAAGCGCCTGCGCCCGATGACGGCACCCGAATCTTGATCGACCGTCTATGGCCGCGCGGAGTGAATAAGGACGATGCTGCGATTGATGAATGGGTCAAGGAGATCGCGCCCAGCACTGAACTGCGAAAGTGGTTCGGCCACGATCCGGGCCGCTGGGAGGAATTCCGACGCCGCTACCAAGCGGAGATTCGGCAGCATAGTGACGAATTCGACCGTCTGCGTGCGGTTGCCCAGCGCGGCCGCATCACGCTGGTGTTCTCCGCCCATGACGAGGCGCATAACAACGCCGTGGTGCTGAAGGAGCTGCTTCTCGGGCACGCCTGAGACTTGAAGGCTTCTACGCCGCAACTGCGCGCGGCAGGATGGTTGCATCGCAGCGGCGGCCCGTGCGCAGGCAAACGCCGCACCCGGATTCGCGCAGAGCGGTTGGCATCAATAAAGATCGAGTCCTATGCCATCCCGGCAAGCCGGTCGGCCAACTGATTGAGCCCCCAGGTGCGCACGAGGGCGGATGCTTTGGCCCAGGTCGGCGTTTGATCGCCGGGGGAAGGCAGAGGCGCAGCAGCATTCATCGCGGCGATTGATCGATAGAGGCGCAGCATCTCGGCTTCTGCGGGAAAGCGACCTGCCGCGAGGATGCCTTCCAGCGCGCCATAACGGCGCAGCAAGTCAGCGGCGCCCTTCGGGCCAACGCCGCGCGCGCCGGGCAGCTTGTCGGAAGGATCGCCGCGAAGCGCGATGAAATCCGGCACCTGCTTCGGATCGACGCCGTAGCGCTCCCGGACTTCAGCCGGGCCGATGTGCGCTATCTCGCCGGCGCGCAGCGGAAATAGGATCGTGGTTGTTTCGGAGGCAAGCTGAAACGCGTCCCGATCGCCGCTCGCGACCAGCGCCGTCCTGCCGTGCCGCTCCTCCGCCGCAACTGCGGCCGCAAGAAAATCATCCGCCTCGTAACCGGGCGCTTTCGCGTTGGCAAATCCGCACGCCGCTACGAATTCGGGCAGAATCCTGAGCTGATCGACCAATGCATCGTCAAACTCGCGTCCGCTCTGGTAGGCGGGAAATTTCTTGTGCCGTTCGGTCGGCGCCTCCAGCGTATCCCAACCAACGATCACCGCCCGCGGCCGTTCCGTCTGATAAAGCCGCAACAGGAAATTTGCGAAACCGACGATGGCGCCGGCCCCATTGCCGTCGCTCCGCCGAATGGTCTTCGGCAGCGCGTGGTAGGATCGGTGAGCGAAAGAGTCGCCGTCAATGACGAGCAGCGGGCGCTCCGGCATCTCGCGATCATCTGGTTCTGGAATTTCGAACCGTCAATGAATAACGCAACTGGTCCACGCTGGAAATGCTACGCTTGCACCTAGCGGACTGCCCAACAATCTGTTTGCTGGTCGGTATTTCGATTCCGCTGCTGTCCGCACCGCCGCGGCTGTCCTCGCCGCTCCGCGCCGGAAGGCGACGGGTCAGATCATGCGGCTGATCGCCAGGCGCTACGCCCGCTCGTCCCCACCGCTGAAAGGCAAAGTGCGATGGTGTAGTATATGGGTTTCCTTTACGCAGCAGGGGCCGCCAATGAACAATCGCAACATCGCCGTCGGGACATTTTTGGTCGCCGCATTGTCAGCAGGCCTGTCGCTTGGCCACGCGCAGGAGCGCAAGGATGCGGCGGCGTTTCAGATCATAGAGGCGACGATCGACGACATCCACGCCGCATTCAAATCCGGGAAGCTCACCGCACGCCAGCTGGTCCAGGGCTACCTCGATCGCATTGCCGCCTACGACAAGCAGGGCCCGAACATCAATTCGATCATCACGCTCAACGACCACGCGCTCGAAGACGCTGACCGGCTGGACGCGGCCTACAGGGCTTCGGGTCCGGCCGGTCCACTGCACGGCATTCCGATCCTGGTTAAGGATGAAATTGACACCGCCGGAATGCCGACGACGCTGGGGACGCAGGTGTTCAAGAATTACCGGCCGCCCCGCGACGCATTCGCGATTGAAAAGTTGCGCAAGGCGGGCGCCATTATCCTCGGCAAGACGACACTGAGCGAGTATGCGGCCGGCGACACCTATGGATCAATGTTCGGCGTTACGCGCAATCCCTATGACCTTGAGCGGACGGTGGGCGGCTCGTCAGGCGGCTCGGGCGCCGCACTCGCAGCGAACTTTTCGACGGTAACGATCGGCGAGGAGACCTTCGCGTCGATCCGCCGCCCCGCGGGCTGGAACGGCGTCGCCAGCCTGCGGCCAACGCCGGGTCTCGTGAGCCGGAGCGGCATGTGGGACGGCTATCCTTCACCGACCGCGCAAATGGGGCCGATGGCGCGAACCGTCAGGGACCTCGCTCTGCTTCTGGACGGCATGGTCGGTTACGATCCGGAAGATCCGGTGACGGCGCTCGGGGTCGGTATGGTCGATGGCAGCTACGCGCGTTTCCTCGACAAAGACGGCCTTAAGGGAGCGAGGATCGGCATCCTGCGCGAGTCTATCGGCGTGCAATCGGAGCCGGGATCAGAAGACTTCAAAAAGGTCGATGCAGTGTTCGAGCAAAACGTGTCGGAGCTCAAGGCGGCCGGCGCCGAGATTGTTGATCCCGTCGTGATCCCGAACCTCAAGGCGCTGCTCGCCAGACGGGCTACGAATCCGAACAATTTTGAAGCAGGGCTGAAGGTCTATCTCGCGCGCAATCCCAACTCACCCATCAAGTCGCGCCAGGACATCGCCAATTCGCCGGAACTCGCCAAGAGCTTTCCGCCTGCGAAGGCGGACCGGTGGAAGAATCCGCCGCCCCCGCTCGATGCTGCACGCTACCTCGATTATCTCGAGGCCCGCGAGGAGCTGATGTTCACCGTTCTCAAGGCCATGGCCGACAACAAGCTCGACGCCATCGTCCACAAAACCGTGGAACACCAGCCGACGCTCATCAAAGACGGCATCAATCCGCCCTATTCAAGCAACAAGGGCGTGCCGACCTGGAACACCTTCCTGGTTTATGCCGCCTCAATGACGGTTCCGTCGGGGTTCACCTCTGACAATCTGCCTGTCGGCATCACGTTCTTCGGCCGGCCTTACAGCGAGCCCACCCTGCTCAAACTGGCCTATTCCTATGAACAGGCCACGCATCATCGTGCGCCGCCCAAGACGACGCCGGCCCTGCGGTGAACCTGGCGTAATACGGCCACGCTGCGGCATGCGCGCTACGAGCAGCCGCACGTCGTCGGACGGGCGCCGTTCGGGCGGATCACCATCGCCAACTCCGATGCGGGCGCCGGGGCCTATACTGATTCTGCGATTGAGCGGGCGCACCGCGCCATCGCGGAAGTGATGGCGATCGAATCCTGGCAGAGGAAATGATGTCGGGCCCCGAACAGTCGAAGCCTGTGTGGATTCTTGCGCAGCGCGCTCGCACGCGGCATTCTGGCAAACGGCGGTCCAGGCTTAAATGGGATATAAAGGATTACGAGATACTGCGGGTCGCCCGCGCGCCAGCGGCGCTCATAGCCCGTCCATGGCTCGTTCGTTGGGATATAGATATGACGAATCTTTGGGCTCGGAAGCCGATCGCAGTCCTTGAGGCCGAAGCGCAGGAAAAAGATGTCCAAATAATGACGACGCACGACGGCGTGCCCCTCAAACGGACGCTGTCGGCCATAAATCTCGTGAGCCTCGGAATCGGCGCCATCATCGGCGCCGGAATCTTCGTGCTGACCGGACACGCGGCCGCCGCGAACGCCGGACCGGCGATTACGGTGTCATTTGCGTTGGGCGCCGTCGCCTGCGGCTTTGCCGGGCTTTGCTATGCCGAAATGGCTTCGACCGTACCTATAGCCGGCAGCGCCTATACCTACGCTTACGCGACCATGGGCGAGTTCATAGCTTGGATCATCGGCTGGGACCTGATCCTCGAATATGCGCTCGGCGCGACCACCGTCGCGATCGGGTGGTCAGGATATGTCGTGAGCTTCCTCAAGGACTTCGGGATCGTGGTGCCCGACGCATACGCCGGGTCCCCTTTCGCATATGATGGAGCAAGCGGAGCGTGGCACGCAACCGGAGCGCTTATCAACGTGCCGGCCGCCTTGGTGGTCGCCGCAATTTCCGCACTCTTGGTCATCGGCGTGCATGAATCGGCCCGGTTCAACAACGTCATCGTGGTGATCAAGGTCGCGATCGTGGTCATTTTCATCATGACGGGCATCTGGTTCGTCAGCACGCAGAACTGGGTGACGGCGAGCAACCCGTCAGGCGATTTCGTGCCCCCCAATATTGGCCCCGGTCAGTACGGCTGGAGCGGGGTCGTGCGCGGCGCCGCGGTGGTCTTCTTTGCCTATATCGGGTTCGATGCAGTATCGACGGCGGCGCAGGAAGCGAAGGACCCGAAGCGCGACATGCCAATCGGCATTCTCGGATCGCTGGCCATTTGCACCGTCCTCTACATGGCGGTGGGGTTCGTCCTCACCGGCATCGTTCCTTTTGACAAGCTCAATGTCCCCGACCCCATCGCGGTCGGCATCGACGCGATCGGAATGGGATGGCTGGGGCCGATCATCAAGCTGGGGGCGGTCCTCGGGCTGACCTCGGTGATTCTGGTGATGCTGCTCGGTCAGCCGCGCATTTTCTACTCGATGGCGCGCGACGGCCTGCTGCCAGCGATCGCAGCACGGGTGCATTCGCGGTTTCGCACCCCGTACATTACGACGATTGTAACCGGGGTCGTCGTGACGATCCTTGCCGCCTCGCTGCCGATCGGGCTTGTCGGCGAACTGGTCAGCATCGGGACGCTGTTTGCATTCACCATCGTCTGCATTGGCGTGCTCGCGCTTCGCTTCGCCCAGCCCGGGCTTGGGCGGCCGTTCAAGACGCCGGCCGTCTATGTCGTCGCGCCGGCAGGGGCAGCATCGTCATTGTTCCTGATGTTCGGGCTGCCCTTTGATACCTGGCTGCGCTTTGTGGTGTGGCTCGTGATCGGCCTCGTCCTTTATGCGGTCTACGGCGTCAAACACAGCAGGATCGAAGAGATGTCCGCGCGCATCTCCGACACCCCCGCAGGGCGGCTTGGTTGAGAAATTCGACAGCAGTCGCCATATGGTTTTTATGACCCGCCCTCCTCTCTATTATGGGCAGTATCTTAAGCTCGATCGGCTGTTATCATTGCAGGTTGCCGAGAGTTCGAAGCATGGGGCGCCTGTGCATGACGAGATGCTCTTCATCATCGTCCACCAGACTTACGAACTGTGGTTCAAGCAGGTGCTGCACGAGTTCGATCGCATTGAGCAGGACTTTTCGGCCAATCCGGTGGACGATGAGGCGATGGCGCACATCGTACATTCGCTCGCGCGGGTCCACGAGATATTAAAGCTGCTGGTCGCCCAGCTCGATGTGCTCGAGACCATGACGCCCGCGGATTTCCTCGATTTTCGCGACTACCTGTTCCCCGCCTCGGGTTTCCAATCGCTCCAGTTCCGACTGATCGAGACGCGCCTCGGCCTGCCCGAAAGCGCGCGCGTTCCGCTTGACGGCGAGGCGGTTGAGCGACGCCTTTCGACCGCTGATCGGCAAAAGCTCGCAGCAGCGCGCAAGCGCCCGACGATCTTCGCGCTGCTCGACGCCTGGCTTGAGCGCACGCCATTCCTTGACTGGGGTGGAGAGCAATTCCGCACGGCATATCGTGCGGCGGTGGTGCGGCACCTGTCGGCGGATGTCGCAAGCATAAAGGCCGATGCGGAGCTGCCGGCCGAGCGCCGAGAGCGGGAGGCGAGCGGCATCGACAAAGCCCTCGAAGCATTCGCACGCATTTTCGAACCGGACACAAACCCCGATGCTTGGCGTCTCTCGCCGAGATCCGTCCAGGCGGCTCTCTTCATCACGGTCTATCGCGAAATGCCCGCGGTGCAGCAACCTTTCCGCCTCCTTTCGCTGCTCATGGACATCGATGAGACCCTGACGTTCTGGCGCTACCGTCATGCCTTGATGGTGGAGCGCATGATCGGCCGCAAGATCGGCACCGGCGGTTCATCGGGGCACGTCTATTTGAGGAGCACGGCCGAGCGTCATCGCATATTCGGCGACCTGTTTCAGCTCTCCACGTTCCTGATCCCGCGTTCCTCGCTGCCGGAACTGCCGGCAGACGTAAAACGGCGTCTGGGATTCGTGTACGCCGGCCCGTGAGAGCAAGCCTTGCGATCCACGCCGATCCTCGATCTTCGTGCCGAATTCTCCCGCTTTCGCGGCGCCAATGCGAGGCGCATCAACCTCGCGGCGCATAGTCATCACGAGTGGCCGAATGTTTCGTACGAGGCCCATATGCGCTGCTGGGAGGACGCTGCGCGGCTCGCCGGCGCCAAGTGGGACCTCGTATTCGGCGAATTGCTTCCCTCTCTCCAGAAGGGGATCGCCGCGATGCTCAATCTCCCCGATCCCTCCACAATTGCCGTTGCACCCAACACACACGAATTTCTGCGCCGGCTCCTCTCCTGTTTTCCGCCGAACCGTCCGGTACGCATCCTATCGACTGACGCCGAGTTTCACACGTTCCGGCGCCAAGTATCGCGCCTTGAAGAAGACGGCTTGGCGATTTGCACCTACGTGGCTGCCGAACCATGCGCAACCTTTCCGGCGCGCTTTCAGGAAGCCGCCGCGAAGGGCGGATACGACCTCGTATTCGTATCGCAGGTTTTCTATACGAGCGCCGCAACCAGCGGGCCGGTCGAGGCTCTCGCCGCCGCCGTGCCTGACCCTGCAACCTTCATCGTCATTGACGGATATCACGGGTTCATGGCGCGCCCGACCGATCTGTCAAAGGTCGCCGGCCGAGTGTTCTACCTCGCTGGCGGATACAAATACGCCATGGCCGGAGAGGGCGTTTGCTTCCTGCACTGTCCGCCAGGCTACGGTTCTCGGCCGCGCGACACGGGCTGGTTCGCCGAATTCGGCGCGCTTGCGCAGGCGCCGGGAAAAGCGGTCGGCTATGCTGCCGCCGGTGCGCGCTTCCTGGGAGCGACGTTCGATCCCGTGGGCATTTATCGGCAACGGGCAGTGCTCTCGTGGATGGCGGCGAAAGGCCTTGGCATCGATCAAGTCCACGCTCATGCGACCGGGCTGATGGCGCACTTCCTGGAGCGTCTGGAGCCGCTCGGCCTGAAGGGCCTGACCCGCGCCGACCTCGTCACGCCGTTCGGCAATCGCGCCGACCACGGCAACTTTCTTTCTTTCCGCACGCCGCAGGCCGGCGCCATCGAAGCAGCGCTTGCCGCCGTCGACATTCACGCCGACCATCGCGGCGACAGGATGCGCTTCGGCTTCGGTCTGGCGACCGCGCTTGAGGACGTGGACGCGGCGATTGAGCGAATGGCCGACGTCCTGGCAAGGCGGTGAAGTCATGCACGAACGGCTTGCGTCAAAACGAGACGCTACGTACGAAGCTTGGGCAGGATAGCCGAAAACACGCACCGACTGCGCTGCTGTCCGAACATCCATCTCATGCCAAGAAATTGACCGAAAAGCCAGCGCGACGCATCACTGCGTCGCGTGCTTCCTCGGCCATGCGCATCAGTCGCGACGTGTCGCCCCCTACGAGGTTGCCGCGCCATTTTCTCGCCTGGCCAGCGATGAACACGGTGTCGACGTTGCCGGGATTCATCAGATTTACCACTGCGCCCGGAGCGTTGTTGAGCGGCCACAGGCTCAACCGGTCGGCCCGCAGCATGATGATGTCGGCCTCCTTGCCGGGCGTGAGCGTGCCGATCTTGTGGTCCAGACCGGCGCAGCGCGCGCCCTCGATGGTGGCGAATTCGAGCACCTCACGGCAGGTCAGGAGCGGCGGCAGGTCCTGCGCTCCGGCGCGCGCGCGGGCAAAGATCTGCATGCGCTGAAAAGCGAAGACGGTCCGCATGACCGTGAAGAAATCCGGCGCGATCGTCACGCTGTGGTCAGAACTCAGGCTCGGGCGCAGGCCGTGGTCGAGCGCATCCTGAACGGCAGGCACCCCGTGCCCCATCGACATTTCGATCTGCGGGCATACCGACACGCGGCCTCCCGTCTCCCTGATGAGCCGCCACGCATCGTCGCTGAGATTCGTGCAATGGATGTATTCGTCGCCCGGCCGCAGCAGTCCCGCACGGCCGAGCGCCAGCAACCCCCCGCTGTTATTGCGTATATGCAGCACGGCGGGCACCCCGGCATCGCGAGCCGCGCCGAAAGCCTTGGCGTCGAGTCCGACGCCCAGCGCCAGGGTCAGCAACTGATCCTTCGTGCTGAAATATGTGCGCTGCAGCCGCAAAACGTCTTGCGGGTATTGAGAGGCGGGTCCGGCGCCCCGAGAGTAGGCGTAGACCGCACGGATGCCGGACTCCTGAAGCGCGCGAATACCCGCGTCGTTGTGCTCCGGCGTGTGACTGATCTGGGACAGATCCACGATGGCCGTCGTGCCCATGTCGATCAGGCCGAGCGCGGTCATCAGCACCCCGGCATAGACGTCAGCAGGCTCGAAGGCCGGCGTCAGTCTGGTCTGGACATCGCGATTATAGTCGGGATCAAGCACGCCGTTCGTCATGATGCCGCGCAGGATGCCCTGATACGAGTGGCTGTGCGTATCGACGAATCCCGGGATCAGAATGTGGTTTGCAGCATTGACGACAGCGGCCGCTTCTTCCGATACGGCAATATCAGGCCTTACCGCTGAGATCTTGCCGTTCTCTATCAGCACGTCTGCTTGGGCGAAGTCTCCGACCTGGCGGTCGAGCGTCAGCACGACGCCGCCTTTGAGAAGGATGCGCTGCTGCCCCTGCAGGCGAGTTAATTCGGCGTCCTGCTCAGCCGCACCGGCGCCCTGCGCCACCGCGCTGCGGGGCAGCATTTGAACTGTGGCCCCGCCCGCCGCCAAGCCGACGCTCGATTGCAAAAAGCCGCGACGCGACAGGGGCCCGACCGCAGACATGGCCTGATGCCCCTCCGGTGTATCGAACTCGGAAGCAATGGCCGGGCTGCCGTCGCATTGATCGGACATGTGGACCTCCCTTGCCGTTCTAGGAGGCTGAAGCCAACTGCGATCTGGATGGCGTAGTCGGTCAAAGAGGGGTCTGGCCTAAAGCCCAAGTACTGTTTCAATCCGGCCCCGCACCAAATCGCCGTTGAGGAATTCGAGCACGGTCTGTTCTTGCGCAACTGGGTCGTCGCCCGCGACGACAGTGGCGACAACCACATCGCAACGGCTGTTGAAGGCGAGCGACAGCACCGCTTTCCCCGCCGGGGCGCCGACCCTGTAGCTGCGGCTGCGGCTGCGGCCTTTCGTCCACTGCGCCGTAACGGGCCGGCCGGAGCCGAGGGCCGACTTTTCGCTGCCGATGAGGTCGACATCGCCGACCCGATCGAGTTCCTCGTCGTCGGCCACCCCCGTTTCGCAATTGCAGAAGCCGATTTTCGGCCGCAGATAGAGATTGACGTCAACCCCGCAATCGGCCGCCTTGCATTGAAAGGCCCATCCCCCTCCCCACTGGTCAATCGGGAACGGCCACGTGACTTCGGTCCACACCGCCCGGCGCGAAGAAATGAGAGCCGCATCTGGCCGCGGCTTTGCGGCCAGGAACCCGCCAATCCCGGCGATGAGCAGGACGACGGCGATGGCTGCGATCCGCTTGGTCATGGCTGCCCGTTTCATCGGCCGCGAATCGATTTCGTAGCCGAGGAACGCGTCATCATCTCAAAAGCCGGCGCCCGCGGCCGTACACGCGCTCACCACCAACTTGGTTTCGGCTCGGGCGGATACACCGGCACCTCCGGAACGAAGCCATGCCGGTTCGGCATTTCGACCTTCGGCAGGCTCTTGGCGTCCATGACGTCGTTCTCGCCGATGATGCCGTTCCGATACAAGAGAAAGGCGACCACCGCGTAGACTTCGTCGTGGGTGAGCGATCCCGGCTTGGGGACAGGCATCGCGCGGTTGATATAGTCCCAAGCGATTGTCGCATAAGGGTAGTAGGCCACGCTGTCCTTCTCATTTTCTTTGAAGGGTCCGCGATAAGGCTTGCCGGGACTGCCCAACACCAGACGCCGGAGCACTCCGCGTTCCCCATTCTGCCCGTGGCACACCTCGCACCGCTTCGCAAAGACCGCCGCGCCTTCCTTGGCGGTTCCGCTCCCAGGAGGAAGTTCCTTTCCCTCGGGGCCGATCATGAAGTCAAAGCTTTTAATTTCTTCCTGACTCAGAGGCGTGCCCACATTAAATCTCGGCGACTGCGCCAGCGCCGTCGCAGGCGCAGCCAGGATCATTGCGGACACGAGGAGATTAAGAGAACATCGCATCGGTTATGCTCCCATCGCGGGCCACTCTCCAGGGCTGCTGCATATTGCTATGAATGGAGCGTTGGGGTTTTTTCGCTTCCTCTTCGCTGAAGCCCCAGTTCTTGAACAACTCCGCTCGTGAGGGTTGAACTTCACCCAGTTCATCGGTGGAACGAGACACGAGCACCGCCTCTTCTCCGTCCCAAGCCCAGTCAAAAGTGAAGCGGGTATGCGCCCGCGGAAGCACCGGCCCCTGAAGCTTCGCTTCCTTCCAGCTCTTGCCCCCGTCGGTGGACACTTCGACTTTCTTGATCACGCCCCCGCCGGACCAGGCCAAGCCGGTGATCTGGACATAGCCGCGGCCAGGCATCTTCAGCCCCGCCGAGGGCCGCGTGATCACCGATTTCGGCCCGAACTGGAAATGGTACCAGCGCGCTTTGCCGCCGATATCGGGCCTCGCCACGGAGTGATTCATGGCCTCATTCCAGGCGTGGTAGGGCTGATCCACCACCTTGATGTGTCTCAGGTACTTAACGCTGAACGGCGCCTCCCAGCCGGGAACCAGCAGGCGGATCGGGTAGCCCTGCTCAACCCGCAGCGGCTCGCCATTCTGGCCGTAGGCGACGAGGACGTCCTCCATCGCCTTTGCCATCGGCAGGGTGTGGCTGAACTTGCCGGGGTCCGCCCCTTCCGAAACCAGCCAGGTCCCCTCTGGTTTAACGCCTACCTCATTCAACAGCACGGAAAGCGGCACTCCGGTCCACTCGCTGCAACTGGTCATCCCGTGTATGTACTGGACCGGCGGCCCCATGTTCTGGTTGCCGGCGCCATGGATCATGGGAGAGCTGTTTGCATGGCACTCCAGGAAATGAATGCGGGTGACCGAAGGCAGGCGCTTCAGATCCTCCATGCTGAAACTCAATGGACGCTCCACGAGCCCGTGGATCGTGAGGCGATGC
>JAJPKK010000142.1 GCA_021323775.1 Hyphomicrobiales bacterium | reverse complement strand
GTCGCGGGCGGCGGCAGCCGGTCAAGGGTCTCGACCGCTTAAGCGGCGATTGGCGCGCGATTAAACGCGCGCCAATCGCCCTTGACCGGCTGCCGCCGCCCGCAAGAGTGCATCCAAGCGATCAAGGCCCTCTCGAAGGCCGCGCGCCCTTAAGGCTTCTGCACCACTCAAGATTCAAAAGAGGCACTCTTGTTGAACGCGAAGGCCGCGCACGATCGCGTCATGTTGCCGACGTAACGGCGAAGACACTTCGCGAGGCGATCGTTACCCAAGCTAGCCGCAAGTCGTACCTGATGACCGACGAAGCCGCCGTTTACGAGAAGCTTGGCCGCGAGTTTTCAGGCCATGGCACCGTGAACCATAGCGCCGACGAATACGTGCGAACGGGCGGCTTTCACCACACGAACACCGTCGAATCGTTCTTTGCCCTGTTCAAACGCGCCGTGTACGGGCAATTCCACCACGTCAGCGAGCAACATTTGTTTCGCTATCTCGGGGAAGCCGATTTCAAATATAATCACCGTGAGAGGCTGGGAATCGACGATGCAGCGCGCGCAGAAGCGCTCTTGCCGGGCGCCAAAGGGAAGCGGCTTCTCTACTGAAGCGGACCCCATCAGCACGAACCGAGGACAGTCAAACAAAAGGCCAGAAAATTCGCTCGTTGGCGGAAGCGCCAGCGGCTAAAAGCAAAACCGAGTCGCCAAAGCGACCTTTCTGCGACCGACGAATAGTCGGGCTCCATTGAAGCGCGGCCTTGCGTCCTGTGGGCCGGCGTGGCTATCCGGTAGCGCATCGTTTATGGTACGTAACCGGAGCGCGCTCCTGCTCCTGTTACTGCGGGATTACCGGCAGTTTGATGAGCCGGGCTGGATTCTCCTTGAACATTAAATTAAGGTCTCTCTCGGAGAAGCCACCCTCGCGAAGCCCCTTCGCCGCCATCGCGAGCGCATCGGGGTGATTGGGTCCTCCGGTGAGCCCGCTGTCGCTAGAAACGAAGGTCATCGCCGGCCCGACTTTACGAATCGCTTCGAACGCGCGCATCCGGGCCGGCGTGTCGCGGTACACAGTGCCGGCAGTGACCTCCATGTACGCGCCTAGCGACGCCGCCTCAGCCAGTTGATCGATAGACATGTAGGTGGACTGCGGCCCGAGCAGCGGATGAGTGACGATCATGCGCTGCACGCCTCGATCCTTCGCCTCGCGGAGAATCATCAGCGCTTCTTCCGGCGTGACGTGGCCGGTGGCGAGCGTGAGGTCGTTTTGCGCGATGAGCGACAGGACCTCGAGGACCTCGGGCAGCAGCTTGCCGTCGCGCGACACGCTGACAAACGCTCGATTCTCCTTGAGATATCTGACCTCGTGCTCCGAGTCGTGCGTCGGCATCCAGACGATCTGCCCGTAGCGGCCGATGACATCGGCCATATAGCGAACCGCCTGCGGGTTGACCCCGCCAACCGGCGTATCGAGCGACAGCCCTCCAAATACTTCAATGCCCTGCGTCCCGTACCTGCGCACGAGGTACGCGAGGCCAGCGGTCTCGGTCCAATGATTCTTCAACAGCACGCCGCGCATGCCGCGATCCTTTGCCAGCTTGGCGACGTCGAAGCCGTCCCACTGACGCGGGTAGCTGTCGGGGTCGCTGTGTGCATGCAGATCAATCGCGCCGACGAGCACGGGATCGGTCAGATGCTGGTCGGTTGACGGGCGGGATGGACGGTTCTTGTAACTGTCCCATGCGGTCTTGTTGTCTTGCCCACCGGCCGTCTGCGCTACGGCCCCGGCGAGTGAAAGATGCAGGGCGATGCCGATGACGGCCACCACAGCCGGGACTCTGAACAATAATCGCTTCCAGGTTACGCGCATCGTCGCATCTCCTCTTTGTCGATCAATAAAACTGAACTGCAGCCCAGCCTTAGCAGACAAGCGTCCAGAATCTGCCTGCAGCCGCAGGTTCCTTTTGCAGCCTACACCCATATCCGGAAGCCTGGACCACGGCGATTTTCCGGAACCGACATCGGCCGCTTCGATCGCTCGTTGTTACGCAAGCCCGGAAGCGAGCAGAAAAATTGGCTCGGCGGTGGTGCAACGTTCGCTCCCCTTGATCAGCCCTGACCGACGCAATATTCTCGGTCCTGCCAGCAAGATCGTCGAATGAAAATGGAGTGCATCGCTGCGCCGCCAGGGAGGGCTCGATGACGACCGCTACACGACTTGGAAATCTTGTTACGAGGTTGTCCTTCGGCGCAATTGCGAGCATGGGCCTACTGGCTTTGCCGATCTCAGCGAGCCATCCGGCGATGGCTCAAAACCACGGCCCGGCGGCGCTGGCTGGCACCGTATCCTCACCCGAAGAAGGAAAAATGGAAGGCGTTGTGGTAAGCGCGAAGCGCCGCGGCTCGACCATCATGGTTTCGGTCAGCACCAACGCTCAAGGGCGGTACAGCTTTCCGCAGGAGCGGCTCACCCCCGGTACTTATGACATCACCATCCGTGCCATCGGGTACACGCTCAAGCCGACAACGGCAACGATAGAATCGGGCGGCCCCGCGCAGCTCGACCTTGGACTCCAGAAGGCTGCGCCGGACGTTCTCGCGCTTCAAATGTCCAACGGCGAGTGGCTGCAAAGCGCGCCGGGCACAGCCAGGCAGAAATTGGCATTGCTGAGGTGTCTCGATTGCCATGGCCTGCAGCGTCCGCTCTTTTCCAGGAAGGATGCGTCGGAAATGGCGTTCACGGTGCAACGCATGGCCGCGCACAGCGCCAATGCTTCTCCCAATTTTCCTTTTTTCCATCAGAGCGCATCCGAGGAATTGAGCCGTCCGCCGACCAGGGGGCAGGCGGAGCTCGCCGCCTACATTGCTTCGATCAATCTGAGTTCCGGAGAAACGTGGCCGTATAAACTGAAAACGCAGCCGCGGCCGACCGGCAAATCAACTCAGGCCATCGTCACGACCTATGATCTTCCCGATTCCGCCGCGCCCCATGACACGCTGCTCGACAAAGCGGGCAACGTCTGGTTCTCCGATTTCCAGCACCATGTCATCTCGAAACTGGACCCCAAGACCGGCAAGGTCACGCGCTACCCGGTGCCCTTGTCCAAGCCCGGCTTTCCGACGGGCGGCCTCATGATCACGATGGATAAGGATGGAAACATCTGGGAAGCCATGATGGGGCAGGCGCAGATCGCCAAGCTTGACCCGAAGACGGAAAAGGTCTCGGTCTACCTCGCGCCCGATTGGGACAAGGGCGACACGCGGTTCACCATGATCGACGCCCTGCATTCGAACGTTGACGGCAAATTGTGGACCAAGACCAATGGCGGCCCCGATCCTGGCCACCCCAACAAACTGTATCAATTCGACCTCGCCACCGAAAAATTCAACGAAATCCTGCCGCCGGCCGGAAAGCGCGACATTGCCGCTTACGGGTTAGTCACTGATCTCGACAACAACGTCTACGGCCTAGACAACAATCCGGACCAAAGGCAGATCTGGCGCACCAACGCCGGGACGGGGGAGACAACCTATATCGATCTTCCGCTGGGCGTGGGCGGCGCGAGGCGAGGACATATCGACTCACAGAATCGCCTGTGGTTCTCGCAATTCCATGCCAATCGTTACGCAATGTATGACCCCAAGACCGGCAAGATCACGCAGTGGGAGCTGCCGGTCGATTATGCGGGCGCATACGACGTTCAGTTCGACGACTTCGGATATGCTTGGGGCGCCGATATGAGCACCGATCTCGTTCAGCGGCTCAACGTCGAAACCGGCGAATGGAGCTCTTATCTCCTGCCGACTTCCATCAATACGCGTCATATCGACGTGCAGAAGAGCTCGGATCCCAACGTGCTCTCCAGCATGTGGACCGAAGGCCAGCAGACCGGCAAGATTGTCCATATTGAGCCGCTGACGCCGTAACGAGCCTTGCGTTACGCAGCGTTCAAGCTTGCCTGATGAGCGCCGCGACGCTCATCAGGCATGCGCACCCCGATCAAGCGGAGAAAAGATCGTATACATTGGGCACCAGCCGGTCGCGCTGATCTCGCCTTCGACCACAACGCAACTCTTGGGAAAGATGAAGTACGGACAACTGCCGCAGCTTTCGTCCCGTTGCGGGTGGTCTTGGTACCGAGCGGCGGCCTGTGTCAGCTTCTTCTGATCCTGGGGCTTGTAATCCTCGGCTTTGGCAGCCTCGGCGCGGCCACAGGTCACGGCAGCGGCGACGGCGCCCATTGTTTTGATAAAACCCCTCCGTGAGGATCCGATGGCCGGCATGGCTGTCCCTCCTTCGCACCTTGGCGCCATGATATTCAAACTGCCGCGATGAGCCAATGCTCGCGCCGGACAAATTGGGGTCGGACATGCCCTGAGGCGTATTGCCTGCGGCCATAGCTCCGGCTGCCTGGCGATTTCTCCGCTTTGCGTGTGAGCGATAGCCGGTCGAAAATCGAAGCACGCGACAACATTGCCGGGGACAAGGGCCGCTCGGGGACCAGCCGCAAAAGCATAGCGCCAGCCGGGGAGGAAAAGCAGCCGGGGCTAAGTCCAGGGCCTACGGAACGGAGGAGACCAATTTTAGTCTCTGAGGCTGAGGTGATTCGGCGCCCCATACAAGCCTCGGTCCCAACGCGATGTGGAAAACGCGCTCACAAGACCGGCGCTTACGCGCCGGTTTTGGCAGGCGAGACAATGTGGCTTGCTCGCCGCCTGGCGAGCAATGGTTCCAACCTGTCGACCCCACTCGCGCAAAGGTCGGGACCCCACGATTTCCTCTATAGCGCCCATAGATTTCTCCGAACCTGCAAGGTATGGTAGTAGACAAGGGCTTGTGGCACGCGAGCGTGACCCCGACAATCGTGCCCCCGCGCCTCGGGAGTCGGGGCCACACCAAAACAGGTCCCGGTTCGCCGCAGGACTCTTGGCCTAACGACCGTAATTTTTAGGTGGTGCCCAGAAGAGGACTCGAACCTCCACGGCTTTCACCACTGGTACCTGAAACCAGCGCGTCTACCAATTCCGCCATCTGGGCTTAGCGCCGAAGACTTAATGCGCGGGGGTCGCGCTTGTCAACGCGATCTCTTGACCGGGGGCCTTGATCTTGGGGGCTTGGCATCGCTGACCCTTCGCGCCACAGCCCTTGATTTCCCGGATAGTACGGCATTGGCAGCGCCAGCCGTGGCTTGTCGCCGGCATCGCAGCGGCGATGATCGGCGCAACCGTCGCGGATATCCTGATGCCGGTTTTTGCCGGCGACCTGGTCGACGCGGTCGGGCTGCTTGCTGCACCGCGGGCGTTCCGCTCGCTTCCGAAGAGCGGGCGGGACGCCAGCGCCCCGGAGGAAAGCGTCAAGTCCAAAGCGCGCGCACGCCGAAATAAGCAGTGTCCTTGAGGCGACGCGATATGCCCTGCCACCACCAGGCTTTCGGGTCGGTGCAATAGGTCATGCTCAGGATCAGCCGCCGCTCGCCGGACTCGACCGGCGTTACCTTGTGGCGAACCCGCGCGCCTTCAAACACCACAACGGTATTCGGCCGCGTGCGCACGGCGATTTCCTGGCCGCCGATGCGCGCCTTTAATTCTGCGTGGCTCAATCCGTCCGCGGAATGCCCCTCATTGACGATGGTGATGAGGATAGTGAAATGCCGTCCGCGGTAGAAGTTGTGGTCGTAGTGCCAACCGATATGGTCGCCCGGCTTGTTGTAGAACAGCACCGAAAGCGAGTTTTGGTCATTGATCGGCGTCGCCCGGACAGGCGATCCAATGAGGCGGGAAATGAAATCCTGAAAATCGGCCGAGTGATAAAAGGAAACGACAGCGGGCGCCGATGCGATCAGGGTTTCGTATGCGACTGTGCCGCCCTTTTTATGCGCCGGCACGAAGCTTCGCTCCGGTGCGACCAGACCCTCGGCTTCCGCCTTGAGGGCTGCAAAGGCCCGAGCCGGCAGCAAATCCGGCATGACCGCGAAACGATCGACAAACCGAGGCGGTTCGCGGTGCGCCAGGTCGCCAAGGTCCGGCACTGGCCCATCCACAATGCGCGCCAGATGGGCTTCGAGATCCCGATAGAGCCGGACGCGTTGCTGCCGAACATAGGCAAACCCCGCCGCCGCGACCGCGCCGGCGCCGACCACCAGTTCCCCGATCATCCTGAGCCTGGTCAAATTCGCTTGTGTGCAACGGCGCAAGTCAGTGTAGCCGCATTCGATGTCTGTTCGATGAATTGCTTTACTCTTCGACGCGCTGGGCGCGCAGGTGCGAGTGCCAAAAGTAAGATGATTACCAAGCTCTGATTGGTTCTGTCGAACCGATCGGAGTTTGCGCTATCGCCAGAGCCCTGCTGGCTGCGTCAGAAAGGTCCGGTCGGCGGCCTTGGAAACGGCCTTGATCGCTTGGGTGCAGTCTTGCGGGGTCAAGGGCGATTAGCGCGCGTTTAATCGCGCGCCAATCGCCGCTTACGCGGTCGAGACCCTTGACCGGCTGCCGCCGCCCGACAAAGAGCATCCAAGCGATCAAAGCCGCGAGTGGCGGCGGTACGTACATCGGCAAACGGGCGATCCGACGGCGCTCCACAACGACTTCTGACGCAGTAGGATTAGTCGCATGCCCGCGCGCGGGGCAAGATGAAATAGAAGACCCTCCCCCGCGAGCGGAGGAGGGTCGGGCGGAACGTGATGCGCGCCGGCGAATCTGCGCGTTATAGCGGCGCTGGGGCGATGTTGACCGGGATGTCGGTTCCCGTCTTTGGCGCGGGCTTCGCCCAGCGGACCTCGCCGCGGAGATTGGCGGCGGCGGTTACGGGCTGAGACAGGGTTATGGTCAAACGCTCTTGATCCTTCGGGGCGCTACGCGGGAGCTTCCATGTGGCGACGTTGTTAACGACGCCCTGATAGCCTTGCCCAGTGGCGGCGACGACGTTGTGACCCGCAGGTATGGTAAGACTGACCGTCAAGCCTTCTGCGATCATGCCTCTGCCCTGAACGCCGTTGTTCGTGACGGTGAGAGGATAGGTCACGCCGCTGGGGCCGGTCTCCCCCTTGCCAAGCGTAGCCGCGAGCTGTGGACGGAAGCCGATTTCGTCACGCGCCCAGAAGTAGATCTGGCGCAATTGCCCCACCGTGAGGCGCGACCTGGAGTAGTTGCCCATATCGAGGTTCGTGGCGTTGTTTCCGATTTCAGCCCGATATGCCGGCATCGCCGTCGTATGATTGTAGACGAGGTTCGCGAAATAATCGAAATTCATGCCGTACCCGCCCATGTTATTGCGGGGCCCCTGAAAATTCGGGGTGTGGCACTGGCCGCAGCCCATATTGATCAGGGTCGCCTGCCCGGGCGGCGCGCCGGGCGGAACCTCGAACCTCCATTTGCCGGGCTCCGGGGGCTTCGGCAGCGAGGCAAAATATGCCGCCAGGTCGGCGGCGTCCTGCTCGCTGAGCTGGCTTTCGGCAAAGGCAGGCATGATGCCCCAGGGCTGGCGAACCGCCCGCAATACCTGGGCGGCGCTCAATCCGCGCCCGGCGAGGTCGGGACCGAAACCGCCTTCGCCCGCGCCGCCGTGGCAGTTCCGGCAGTCGACGTTGCGAGGCGCAACCCGCTCCCAATAAGCCTTTCCCGCCGCGGGACTGCCCGCGTTCTGAGCGGAAGCCCCGCTCTGCGCGAGCGGCAGGGCTAGCAATGCCAAAGCTAGTCTTTTCATGGACGTTCCCCCTCTGCATGACATCCGCGTTGATCGCGGAAGATTGCCTACGGATAATCCCATTTACCGTATATCGTCAATCGCAACTGCCGATGCTGCGATGCCAAGATGCCGTCAAACCGCAGGCGCCGCCCCGTCAGTGCAGCTCCTGAAGTCGCCCAATCGATTGCCGGACTTAGTCTTAACTCAATGGCCGCGAGCGGTACATCTTTGAAGGGCGCCCCACGCGTGGTTGCCTCGGACCGAGTCGAGTTGCATCAGCGAGCGCAGTTCTTAGGATAACTGCCTTGTGACCTCCAAGACCGGAGCTGCTGATGGCGGCCATGATATCGAACCTCGATGCGCCGCTGGGCGCTGAGGTGACAGGCGTCGACCTCTCAAAGCCCCTTCCTCAGGGCGACGTCGATGCCATCGAGGCGGCATGGCGCACGCGGCTTGTGGTGGTGATCCGTGCGCAGACTCTGTCCGATCCCGAGCTTCTCGCCTTCAGCAGACGCTTCGGCGAACTCGACCCGCCCGGCCCCAACCCCTATGGCGAGCCATTCAACAAGGCCTATCCGGAAATCAACGTGATCTCCAATGTGGTCGAGAACGGCCGGCCGATCGGCGGTCTTGGGGATGGCGAGGCGGTCTGGCACGCCGACATGACTTACATGGAAGTGCCGCCAAAGGCCGCGATCCTCCACGCGCTTGAAGTGCCGCCCGAAGGCGGCAACACCTATTTCGCCGATATGTTCGCTGCCTATGAGGCGTTGCCGGAGGCATTGAAAGACGCAGCCGAAGGGAGAGTCGCGGTGCATGACGCCTCACGCAACAGCGCCGGCATGCTGCGCAGAGGCTACAGAGAGGTCACCGACGTGCGCGAGACCGTTGGGGCGCGGCATCCGCTGGTGCGCACTGATCGTGCGACGGGTCGCAAGGCGTTATTTCTCGGCCGTCGGCCGAACGGCTACGTCACCGGGATGAGCATCGCCGACAGCGAGGCGCTGCTCGACGCGTTGTGGGCGCATGCGACCCAGACGCGGTTTACGATGTGCCATCGGTGGCGGGCCGGCGATGTGCTGATGTGGAACAATCTTGCCGTCTTGCACCGCCGCGATGCGTTTGATCCCGAGACGCGAAGGGTCATGCATCGCACCCAGATCAGGGGCAACGAGCGGATCGCGTGAAGGCCGCGCACCGGCACGATGCGTGGCCGACCTCGTACGCGCCTGCGTTGGTGTGATTAATCACAGAGTTAGCCGCGTGAAGCAGATGAACCCCGCGACGGCGCTGAGCGACCAATTCGCAGGATGAGAAACACATCCAAACGGCAATCCCGCACAACGAGGAGAAACCTCATGTTCCGCAAGATGGCTCTTGTTCTCGCTGCGACCGCCGCCCTCGGCACGGTTGCGCTTTCGCCCACGTCGGCGTCGGCCTGGGGCTACGGCCACCACTGGGGCCACGGCTGGGGATGGGGCGGCTTTGGCGTCGGCGTGGCGGCCGGCATTGTCGGCAGCGCGATCGTGGCGAACACCTGCATGCAGCGCCAGGTCGTTGCCACGCCCTACGGCCCAGTGGTTCGTTGGGTGAATGTCTGCTACTGAACCGGGCCGGGTGAGCGGCAGATTCTGACCGGAGCCCCGGATGCTCGCATCCGGGGCTCTCTTTTCATTGCTGGCGCCCCCGTTTTGAGGACTTGCAGGGCTGCAACCATGCCGCGATCGCGTCTGCGGGCGCGCACCGCAGCGGGTGAGGTGGTTTTGGGATCTCTGGCAAATGCCTTTCAGGTAAGTTCGCCCCGGCAGGGAACTCCACGCATCCCGGCGGTGTTCTTTTGTGCTGAAAGTTCCAGCCCTTAACGGTTGCGGCGTGATCGCGCCCCCTCGGCCGGCAACCAGCCACAGCTTTGCCGCATCAGAATGCAACCAGCCAGCCCGCGGCCCTTCCGGTTCGTTAAGAACCGGAGCCGCTCCGGAACGCCGGAGGTTTGCCATGAAATTCCTGAGCTTTATCGGCGCGCTGGCAATCATAGTTGTGGTCGCCGCGGCCGCGTTCTTCTTCGGCGGCTTCTACAATGTAGCCGCGACCGAGCCGAACTCCAGTGTCGTCGATTGGGCATTGACGTACATCCGAACCGCGTCGATCAATCGGTACGCGGCGGAGCAGCCGCCGATCCCGATCGAGGACGCGGCGATTATCCAGTCCGGCGCGCGCGCCTTTGCGTCGCGCGGCTGCGCGAACTGCCACGGCGCTCCTGGGGTCATGTGGGCGAAATTCTCCGAGGGTCTGCGCCCCGACCCTCCTGATCTGAAGGACGTCGCCAAGGATCTCACGCCGGGGCAGATTTTCTGGGTCGTCCGAAATGGCATCAACATGACCGGCATGCCGGGATTCGGCCTGGTCGAAGCGCCTGACCGGGAAATCTGGGCCATTGCCGCCTTCGTCAAGAAGCTCCCCGAGGTTTCTGAAGACGATTACAAAGCGTGGACCGCAGAAACGGGTTCGGCTGCTGGCGAAGGGGCTGCTCCGAGATAGCGCGCCGTCGCATCGACGCCGAGCGTGTCTGGACGGTCTTCGAATTAGAGGCCGGCATCGTCGCCGGGCGGGTCCGCGCGGCCCCGATTTTTTGCGAGCACGTCGCAGGAATCGAGGTGGCCGAGGACAAGCGTGGCCGCGCGGGCGCAGCGGTTAATTAACCTCGGTCCGCTTCGAGCCCAGCTCCGCCTGCGCGCTCCTCAAACCCGGCTGTTCTTAACCTCCGCGGCGGGCTAGACGCGGTCGCGGGCCTCATCGCCAGGGCGCTGGAGCCGGGCGAAATCGAGCCCCGCCATTTGGCCGTGGCGCTTCATGACCTTGCCAGCGATCAGCTCGGCATCGTCATTCCGCGGGCCCATATTGGTCACGATAGCACCGGCGGCGTTGTTAAAGGCCGTGACGTTGAGACGGTCGGTGTGCAGGGGACATCACGGGCGACGGCTGGCAGGCGATGCATGGACACGAAGAGTCGCCGGCCGAACCGGCGCTGCGCAAACCCGTGATCCGACGCGCCCGGAATGTTTTGAAGACGCAATGCTCCACGCGTTGCGCCCAGCGTTCCAGGTTTTTTCGAATCAGCCCGCATGACAGGGCGATTTGATCCCACCGCCACCACCTGATCGATGGCAGCCGGCAACTCGCATTCACATCGTGGCGGCGGAACGAAGCTGATGCCAGCGCTCGGCCGCATGGTCGTGCGGAAAGGCGGCGGAAACGCCGAGCAGACACAGCAGAATGTCGTCGTCCTCGAATGGCGCAAATCCGCGCCGCCGGCCATGGCGCTCATTATTGAGCCGCAGCCAGTCGAGGCGCGGATTGAAGATGGCGCAGTCTCGTTATACCCGGAAGAACGGCAGCCGCGCGGAGTTGTATGAGGGGCGAAATGACGGAGGGAGTCTCCTCCCCGGGGGTGGGCAGTAACTCATCCGCATTGTTGTCGAGCGTTGGAGCGATGGGCCGCCATCGACGGCTTCCCATCCTTCCTTCTCCAGGGAGCGCAACCGCGACTCCCGCACTCCCAGCGAGGCAGGCTGGGACGAATCGCTGGCCTCTTGGCCGGAACGTGTTTTAATGGAACGAGTCGAACGAAGGACTTGGGTTGGCAATGTTTTCGAGCGCCTGGGATGAGAGGTTCATGCTGCTGGCGCATCAGATCGCCCGCTGGAGCAAGGAAAAGGGTCGCCGGGTGGGCGCCGTCATTGTTGGTCCGGACAAGGAGATCAGATCGACCGGCTTCAACGGGCTCCCGCGCGGCGTGCGCGACGACGTCGATGCGAGGCATTGCCGCGAGACCGGGGCCAAGTACCTGCGGAGTTCTCACGCCGAGCGCAATGCGATCTACAACGCCGCCCGGATCGGCGTATCCCTTAAGGGCTGCGTCATGTATGTGCCGTGGTTTCCGTGCGTGGAGTGCGCCAAAGCAATCATCCAGTCGGGCATTGCCGAAGTCGTGGCCTATGAGCCGGACTTCTCCGAGCCGAAATGGGGGGTGGAATTCCAGGTCGTGCAGGAAATGTTCGGCGAAGCGGATCTTAAAGTGCGTTACATGGCGAGGCTTGAAGACCTGTCGGTCGGCTCGTGAGCCTGCGACGGGGACCGCGAAGGGCCCGGTCCCGGCCAAGGTCAAATAACGCCTGCTTCCCGCAGCGCGGCCAATTTCGCCTTATCGAAGCCGAGGCGCTCGGACAACACTTCATCGGTATGCTGGCCGAGCAGCGGCGGCGGCAACCGGTAATCGGGCGGCGTCTCAGAGAGACGCACCGGATTGGCGATGACATCAACGCCCTTCGCGGTTGCGGCGTGAGGCATGTGCACGACTACGCCGCGGGCGCGCGCCTGCGGATCGGCAAAGACGTCGCGTACCGTGTTGATCGGCCCGCAGGCGATCTTCAAGGCTTCGAGCCGGTCGACCCATTCGGCGGTCGTCCTGGTCTTCATCACCGGCGCGAGCGTATCGATCACAAGCTGGCGATTTTCGACCCGCGCCGCATTGGTGGCGAAGCGCTTGTCTGCAAGCAGGTGGCCGAGCCCGAAGCTCTCGCAAAACCGCTTGAAGGTCGGGTCATTGGCGATCGACAGCACGACGTAGCCGTCGCTGGTCGCGAACACCTGATAGGGCACAATGTTTGGATGCGCATTGCCGAGGCGGGGCGGGTTCTCGCCGGTTGCAAGATAATTCATGCCCTGGTTCGCGAGGAACGCGACGTGTGCGTCGAGCATCCCGATGTCGATTTGCTGTCCTTGCCCGGTGAGGTCCCGATGGCGCAACGCCGCCAATATGCCGATGCAGCCATAGAGCCCCGCGAACAAATCTGCGAGAGGAACTCCGACCTTCTGGGGCAGGCCGTCCGGTTCGCCGGTCAGACTCATGACCCCGCCCATCGCCTGGATCAAGCTGTCATAGCCGGGGCGCTGCGCATAAGGTCCGGTCTGCCCGAACCCGGTGATCGAACAATAGATCAGCGCGGGAAACCTCTTGCGTAGCTGCTCATAACCGAGACCATATTTCGCCAGCGCCCCGACCTTGAAGTTTTCGACAAGGATATCGCTCCTGGCGATCAGCCGCAGAGCAATCTCCTGGCCTTCCGGCTTCGCAATGTCGAGGGTGAGCGAGCGCTTGTTGCGGTTGACGCCGACGAAGTAGGCGCTCTCCTTTGTTCCTGGCATAAATGGCGGCGCGAATCCGCGCGTGTCGTCGCCGCAGCCAGGCTTCTCGATCTTGATGACGTCCGCACCGAGATCGGCAAGCATCTGCACGCAGGTCGGCCCTGCAAGCACGCGGGTGAGATCGAATACTTTGATGTCTCTGAGCGGTCCGGTCGGCGCAGTCATGCGACACCTCTTTGCAGATCGGATGTCGAATCGCAAGGTTTGTTGTCGCTCGTGACGTGGATGCTCGCGACAAGCGAGGCATGACATTGGCGAGGGGATTGGATCCGGGCGGAAGGCGCTCTCGCGCAGCACAAGATGTCCCATTGCCGCGCGGCAGATTCCGTGGCAGTCTCAGTTTTGCCAAATGTAGCGATCATCCTGCCTCATCCAAATCCAGTGCTTGCGAGCGAGGCAGGTGCTAAGATTGGAAGTGCCAAGGCTTGTGGAATCAAGACTTGTTGATCAGGACTTGAGCCAGAGCAAGACCTGAACGAACTTGAACCAGTGGCTTGGTCAAAAGTTGAGCATCTGGGATCGAGGCAACAAGACTCGAGGACACAAGAAAGGGGGGCGAGCACAACTGGGGCTATAGGGGCTTAGAAAACAGGAGTTCCTTGCCATGTGTGACTACAGCCTACAAGGCGTCGCGTCACGCCCTGCGGCGGTCGGAGACAAGCTGACGACGAGAAACTTTGGTACCGGAACCCGGGGCTTCTGTGCTCCGGAAGATCGTAACATGGCCGTGTGCCTTCTTCCCGGCACCGAAATTGCGTTTGCCGGAGAGGTTGCGATTGAATCGCCGAGATTCTTCGGCCAAAGCGTGAAGAGCCTCAAGCACACCACGGCCATCTTCCGCCAGATCGATAAAGAAACGCCGCACGTGCATCACGATGCGTTGGAGTTCCCCGACGGACAAATCGTGCTTCTGACTGCGCTCCGCGAAGGTCAGGAGGCGACCGTCCTTCAGCTTCCCGCGCGCCCGACAACGGCACGCGAGCACGAAGAACAACGCCGCGCAGCCTACACCGGCTGATCGCGAGACGGGCTCTGTTGCAAAACGCGGGCCTCTGATATGAACTTCGGGCCGCCCGCCACGGGCGGCCTTTTACGTCTGCGGGCCTTCTGCGTGCGTGGCTCCTCGGAGCTGTGCAGCCCGAATGGAGTGAAGCGACATCCGGGAGCTGCCCGTCCCGCATTTTGCTTCGCTCAATGCGGGCTGCAACTTGCTGCAACTTGCTTATCCTTTTAGTGGCGGACGCGCCTTCGCGGCGGGCGAGATGCCCGCGGTCCAAGCAGCCTCACGCCGCCGGCAGCCCGCGGGTGATGAGGCGGTTTAATCGCGCGGTGAATGCGGCCGGGTCGTCTGGCGCTTCGCCATCAAGAATTTGCGCTTCCTCAAGCAGCAACGCGGAAAGATCCGCAATATCGTCCTCCCGCTCCTCATGCTTGGCGCGCGCCAGCGCCTTCACCAGGATGTGACGCATGTTGAGCTCCAGGATCGGCTTGGTCCCGGGGCTGCGATTATGTCGTGCAAGGAGCCGCTCCAACTCGCGATCGGGTCCCTTTCCACCCGCGACTAAACACGCGGCGCTGTCGGTCAATCGCCGGGAAGCGCGTACGTCGGAGACGCGCTCGCCAAGCGCGAGCTTCACGGTCGCTACGATTGTCGCATCGTCGACGGCCGCTTTGTCAGCTTCCTCCGGCTTCGTCTCCTTGTCGATGAGCGGCACCAGACTGAAATCGACTTCGCCCTGGCTCAACGATTTGAGCGGCTTGCCCTCGAAATCGAGCGGCGCCGCAGACCAGAACGCATCGACCGGGTCGGTCAGCAGCAGAACCTCAATCCCTCGCGCGCGCGCTGCTTCAAGCTTGGGATTCGATTTCAGGCGCTCGAGGCTGTCGCCGACGAGATAGTAGATTTCGGTCTGGTTGGGTTTCAAATCCGCGACATACTGTTTCAACGAGCGTCCGTTGCCGGCCGTGGTGGTGAAACGCGACAGCGCCAGGAGCTGGGAGCGCCGCTCAAAGTCCTCGTAAATGCCTTCCTTGATGACCGGACCGAACGCTTCCCAGATCTTCGCATAAGGCTTTGCATCATCGCCGCCCGACCCCTCCTTGGCGGCGAGTTGCTCCAGTTCAGTGATCACGCGACCGGTGAGCGCCTTCCTCATCTGCGCCACCTGCGGATTGTTCTGCAGCATCTCGCGCGAGATATTGAGCGGCAGATCCTCGCTGTCGACGACGCCGCGCACGAAGCGCAGATAGGTGGGCAGCAGCTCCGCATTGTCGGTGATAAAGACGCGCCGCACGTAGAGCTTGACGTGACCTTTGCGGCTGCGATCGAACAGGTCAAAGGGCGCGATCGAGGGCGCAAACAGCAGCACCGCGTAAGATTGGCGGCCCTCGGCGCGATAGTGGAGCGTCATGGCGGGCTCGTCGAACATGCCGGTAATCGATCTGTAGGCCTGCGTATAATCTTCCGCTTTGAGTTCCGATTTGGAGCGCTGCCACAATGCGCTGGCGGCATTGATCTGCCGCGGCTCGCCTTTCTCGCCGACGAGTTCGATCGGAAACAGGATATGGTCCGAGTAGGTGTGAACGACCCGTTCGATCTCGTAAGTCTCGAGATAGCGCTTGGCGTCGGGCTTGAGGTGAAGGACGATCTCGGTGCCGCGCGCAACGCGCGCCGCTTGCGCTTCGCTCGCAGGCGCGATCGTAAAGCCGGCGCCTCCCGATGAAGTCCAGACCCAAGCCTCCGCGGCCCCGGCCCGGCGGCTTGTCACTTCGATCCGGTCGGCCACCATGAAGGCCGAATAGAAACCGACGCCGAACTGGCCGATCAGTCCGGCGCCGTCCTGTGCCTGCGTGAGACGCTCGATGAAGGCGCGCGTGCCGGAGCGGGCCACCGTTCCGAGATTGTCGATCAACTCCTGGCGATCCATGCCGATGCCGGTGTCCTCGACCGTGAGGGTGCCGGCTGCCGTGTCAGGCTTGATGCGGATCGTCAGCGCGCGGCCGTCGCCCAGCAGTTCGGGCTTGGCGATTGCTTCATAACGCAGCTTGTCGCAGGCGTCGGATGCGTTGGAGATGAGTTCCCGCAGGAATACGTCGGCCTCGGAATAGACCGAGTGCACCATGAGCCGCAGCAGTTCGGCGACCTCCGCCTGAAACGGGTGGGTCTGGGCAACGGTTTCGGGTTCGGTGCTCATGCCGCTCACTCCCGCGATGGTGTTGATTCGGCTCCGATATAGCCGCCGATTGAGCTTGCGCAAGTGGCCGGTGCGGGCGTCTCGCCCGCCTTCTTCAGGCTGCAGCCCGGGTTGAGCGCCAGCGAAACCCGGGGCCGTCGGCAGGGCATCCCCAACCCGGGATCTCGAGAACTGGGCGCGGCTTGCGCGAGACCTTAAGGCGCATAGGCCGCGCCGCACGTCCGCAGAACAGCCCGTCAGCCGAGCAAATTCAACTTCCCGCCCACCGGAATCTCCGGCGCGGTCTTGTTCGTCGTTATTACCAACTCGAACCTGTTGCCGGTGCGCTGCCACTGGCCGGCCACAAGCGGCGTCTTGGTGACGTTTTTCACCGGCGCGCCAGTCCACTTCACCGGGCCGACGATGGAGCGGTAATCCGTCGCCACGATCGAATCGAGGATCGCCTTTGGATCGAGCGTCCTGGCGCGCTTGAGCACGTCGATTGCGACCTCGAACAGCGCGTGCTGGAAGCCGATCGGCTGCGTCCATGGCCGCTTCGTCGCGCTCGTATAGGCGTCGGTGAGTTCGCGCGCGCTCTGTCCCGTGAGCCCCGAACGGAACGGATGGTGCGGCGTCCACCACACTTCGCTGGTAAGGCCGTTGCCGCGCGCGCCCAGCGACTCGATCACCGACGGGAACAGCAGCGCCTTGCCGATGGTGACGATCTTGGGCCGAAACCCCTGCTGCGCCGCCTGCGACCAGAAGGTGGCGAAATCCGGCGGGATCATATTGCCGGTGACGATCTCGGCGCCAACCGCCTTGAAGGCGGAAATCTGCGACGTGAAGTCGTTATTCATGAGCTGATAGCGGCCCGGATCGGTGAGCTTGTAGCCGGCCGCCGCGAGCGCCGGCGGCAGCCCGAGCTTGCCGTCGCCCCAGGCGTTGCCGTCGGCATCGTTGGGGAAAAGCCCGCCGACCACTTTGTTCGTGGGCGCCGAATCCCACAGCGCCAGAAACGCGCCGATCACATCCTCCAGGCCCCAGAAGAAGTGATAGGTCCAGGTGAAGCCTTTCTTCGGATCGCCGTTGCGGCCAAAGAAATAGGGCTGCCAGGGGCAGTTGGTGGTGACGCACGGCACTTCGTTGACTTCAGCCTGGTCGGCCACCGGATTGGTGGTGTCGGGCGTCGCCGACGCGACGATGAGATCGACCTTGTCGCCAAGGATCAGCTCGGACGCGACCTCGGCAGCGCGGTTGCCGCTCGACTGGCTGTCCTTGCTGACGATCTCAACCGGATAGGTTTTGCCGCCGCTCTTAAGCCCTGCGCGGAGCAGCGCGCGCACCTGGTCGAGGATGAAGCCATCCGCCTCGCCGAACCCGGCGAGGGGGCCGGTGCGCGGGCTGACATGGCCGATCTTGATGACGCGGCTTTGCGCATTCGCCGGGATGACGCGCAGCACTGCGGGCCCAGCGAGCGCGCCGATGCCGGCGGTCACAACGCGGCGGCGGGTGAGGGATGTTTCGATGCGGTTGTCAGGCTTGTCTGACGCGGACATGTATATTCCTCCCGCGAATGGTCGGACCACCATACCACAGCCGCGGCTTATCGATCGCAAACCGACACCTTTACCGCCGATCAGCGAAGACTGGCGGGTTCCAAATTCCCTCAGAACAGGGAAAATAACGGGGAATTTGCGAATTTTGAAAATCGGCAAATCTGCCGTTATTGCGTGCTGTGATATCGTCTCCCCTGATAGTGGAAACCACATCTATTATAGGGCCATCTGGAGTTTTGTCCACTTTCGGTTGTCTTCTGGT
>JAJPKK010000323.1 GCA_021323775.1 Hyphomicrobiales bacterium | reverse complement strand
GAAGGCGGGTGACACGGTCAACGCCGCAGCGATGTTGTTGAAGCCTTCGACCGCGATATCGGCCGGCAGGTACTGCGTGGGATCGATCTCCACAGCCAGAAGGTCCTGCACGGCATTGGCATACTCGGTACGGTTCAAGCGCTGGACGGGAACGTGGCCCGCAAGGTGCGCCTTGCTGCTTTCGTCGAGCGTGCTCTCGAGCCAGGCAATCAGCGCGTCGACTTCCTGCTGCGAGGGCTGGAGCATGCCGGGCGGCGGCATCTGGCGCCCGCGCAATTTGCGCACAACTTTCTCGAAGATCTCGGGGTGTTCGGGCACGGACTCGGCGCTAAGCTGGTCCAAAAAAAGGTTGCCGGCGCGAACGCCCTCGTTGTGGCAACCGAAGCAGTAGAGCTGAATGGTGGACCACTGCGATTCGGGATGCTGCGCGACCTGGTTCGCGGGTTGGGAGAAGACCTTGGAGTCGGCCGAAACGATACCGACGGCGCAAGAAATGCCCATAAGCCATCTAGCGAGTTTCATATCAGCCACCGCCTAGCGAGTTTCATCTGGGATTCCCCAGATGAACACCGAAATTTGAGGTGCAGCGTAGCGGTTTTCCGGGCGTCCCGGAAGGGCCGTTCGTGTTGGCGGCCGATCGCTTGCAATCCGAGCCGGACCCTGGCGTTGTCCGGTGAAAGGGGCAAAAACCCGTGGCGCCGGCATAATCATAAGCGGGCTCTTTCCACGTCGCCGATTCCTTGCGATGCTCGTACTCAACAAGCTGGCAATCGGGGCGTCATGCTGCCCTGCTCTGCGCCAAGGAGGCCGCCATGTCCGGAACGAATTCCGCGAATGCCCAAAAGCTCCCCGCGGAGCAGAAGATAAGTCTCGCCGTCGGCGCGGCGCTCGCCCTCGCGGCAGCAGCGACGTGGCTCGGTTCGGCCCTGGCCCAGCAGAAGGAAAAGATCCCGGACTTCTCCCTTGACAGCAAATCCGCCTGGCTCATGGTCAGCGACAATCTGCTGCCGCCCGAGAGCGGTCCTGGCCCGGTGACTTTTGACAAGCGCTACCCCTACGTGGACAACCGCCAAGCGCGACTAACCAATTCGCAGCCCACCTACCGGGTGGCCGACCTCACAAACCCGATTCTCAAGGCCTGGGCCGTCGAGCAGCTGAAGAAGGCCAACGACTGGGTGCTGGCTGGAAAAGTCCCGTTCCGTGCCCGCGAACGCTGTTACCCGTCCGGCGTTCCAAGCTGGGTGGTCTACACGCTCGTCCAGCCGATCCACATCCTCCAGACGCCGACCCACGTCACGATGATCAACGAGGGCGGCCCGGAAGTGCGGCGCATCTGGCTCGACGTGCCGCATGCGGCGAATCCCAAGCCGACTTGGTACGGCGACTCGGTCGGTCACTACGAAGGGGGCGATACGCTGGTAGTGGACACGATCGGGCTGACGACCAAAACATTTGTCGATCCGTACCTGACGCCTCACACCGAACAGCTGCACGTGATCGAGCGCTACAAGCTGACGGACGGCGGCAAGGCGATCGACATCTCGATCCACGTCGAGGATCCGGGCGCGTTCACGACAGCGTGGAATGCGAAGCAGCGATTCCGGCGCATCGACCGCGAATGGGAAGAGGACATCTGCGCCGACAACAATGCCGATTTCCTGCATTACGAAGTGGTGCCGCTGCCGCACGCAGACAGGCCGGACTTCTAGCGCACCGCCATACGGCTAATCGGCGGCGTTCCGGCTTGCGGCCGCATTTGGCCGGAGTTGTGGCCCTGCCCAAGGCTTCACCGCGACTCAGAAATCCGGCTTGTCCGCACGGCGATGGCGAGATCAATGCTTGGCGGGATGCTCAAGCCAAGCGTCTCCGCCGTCCGGAGATTGCTCACGAGAGCGGCGCGGGAACAGCATTTCCGGCGTGGTGACGCCGTTCCCCGCCGAAAGGTTCAACGTAACCCCCCGAAAGGCGGGCTTGGGTAAACCGGCGCTGTGTGCCGCAGGCGCTCGCTACCTTTGAAATGCCAATCTTGCCTTCGGGTCGAGCCGATGCAATCGAGCGACGAATTTTCATCCTCGCCGATAATTGGGAGCCGAGTCCCTTTCTCGAATTCGCCGTCACCACGGCTTTACGACCGCTCCTTGCAATGTCGGTCGCGGCAATGAGAAGGGGCGCGTGGAATCAGGGGTGGGCTACGTCAAAAGAGTTTCCTGCAGGGGCTGGAGCCGGTCGACCTCGCCTCCCTTCAGGCCGCCGCGCAAGTGTGGCTCGACACCGTCGCCAGCGTGCGCATCAGGCGTCCAAAGAAAATCCAGCTCACCAGCCCGGCGCCTTTGGGACGCTGGAACCTCAGGTCGTCTCCTTCGCGGCCGACCGGCCACGAGGTTTGAGCGCGTTCAGAAGGCGCGACGCCCGGTCAACGCGTGATAGAGAATCAGCACGATGATGGAGCCAATGATAGCGACGAGAAGACTCCAGAGATTAAAGCCGGTCACGCCTGCCCCGCCTGCTGCATCGAAAATGAAGCCTCCAACGAGAGCCCCGACGATACCAAGCACGATGTCAAGCACGATCCCTTGGCCCTGTGCGTTGACAATTTTGCTCGCGATGAAGCCTGCGATTAGCCCAAGTATCAGCCACCCTATGATCGACATCGGTCAGCCTCGGAATGTGTTTTGAGGCGCCGGGGTGGACGCCTCATGCTGCGGGCTAACGCCGGACGCATCGGCTCGTTCCGGCGTTTAGTTTAGTGTTACATGGCGGGCGCTCGGCTGCATGCTCGCCGATGCGCCGAGAAGCTTCTCGGGGCGGTCCTCCGTAGAGGCTGGACAAATGCCACGGCCGCGAGAACTGCTGATTGCGACCATCGGAGCTTCTGACGATGACATTATTGATTTTCCGTCGGTGAAGACCGGAAAAATGTCGATTTATTAAAATCGTCGCGCTTGCCGCTCTCGAAGCCGGTCACATCCAGGAGCATGTCGCCGGGATCCGCATTATGAGCGAGTGGCAATGCAAGGCCAGTGAATGGAATATTGCGAACGTCAGCCGTGGCCCTTGGTCCCGGCCGTTGGGTTGTATGCGAGACTCGCCCGCATAAGCCAATAACTGCCCTTCCCCACGGACGTTCTGCAGTGAGGTGTCACCGGTAACTATAGCGGTTCCGATGACCGGAATCACTTGTAGCGTGGGCAAAGGCGCAACGAAATCGGCTGTTGCCGATTTCGGCGCGATTGACTGCCGAAGTCGGGCAAGCCGACTTCGGTGCGCCGTGCCCCCAGCGCTCGGCCTTTCGAGGGCGGGCGGGCGCGCTGAGCCTGTCGTCGGGCCGGCCGAAGGCCGGACCCGTTGGCTTTGCCCACCCTGTACCGTTTCCATATGGCCCGCCACGCGCCCCCGCAGGAACGTAAACTCCGTATCGTCATAGCGCCGCCGCTCCAGCTCAACGAAGCCATCCGGCGCGACAAAGCCCGCGTCCGCGGCCTCCTCGACGACGACCAGCGCGTGGGGCGCGAGCCAGCCGCCGTCGCGCAGCGACGCCAGGGCGCGCTCTGCCAGCCCCTTGCGGTAGGGCGGATCGAGAAATACGAGCCCGAACGGCTCGTTCGGATGCGCTGCGCCGAGCCGCGTCGCATCACGGCGGAAAATGCGCGTGACGCCGCCAAGGCCGAGCGCCTCCACGTTTTGCCGGATCAACGCCCGTGCTTCGGCGCCGTTATCGATGAAGAGAACAAAGGCTGCGCCGCGGGATATCGCCTCCAGGCCAAGCGCGCCCGTGCCGGCAAAAAGGTCGAGCACGCGTGCGCCCGTGACCGCGTCGTCGTAACCATGCGCAAGGATGTTGAAGAGCGACTCGCGCAGGCGGTCGCTGGTGGGCCGTATGTTTTGCGACTTGGGCGCCGCCAGCGTGCGCCCGCCCAGCCTGCCGCCGACGACGCGCATTCAGCGCGCCCGCGGCGGCCGGTGCGGGCCTGATGGTCGCGGCCTCGATGTGCGCGGTCCCGGCGGATGCGGCCTGGATTTCTTGGGTCCGCCCGAACGACGGCCGCTGCTTCGGAAACCAGATTTCCGCGGCTCCCCTCCCCCTTGGAGGAAGGGGTCGGGAGCCGGGCCTGCTGGCGCCACCCGTGCCCCGCGGCGCGCTCCCGCGCCTGGCCCGTCCCCCAAAGCGGAGGAGCGAGTCTTGCCAGGTCGCTCATCGGAAAATCGCGGTCGCGACGGCCGCGGACCGGACGCACGATCAGGTGGGGGTCGCTTGTGCCGCGGACGCCCTCGGGCCGGCGTTTCTGCGGGCTGCGGTTTGTCCTCTTTCGCGCCGAACCGCTCCACCAGGATGCGGCGACCCCGCCGGTCAGTCAAAAGGCCGGAGCGCTTGTCAGGCCTCGCCTCGCCCGCAATCTTGAGGTCATCGCGCCGGGAGCCGCGGTAGGTTCGGCGCAGGGGCGCATCGTTTTGGCGCCAGGCGTGGCCGCGGCGCGGGCGGCCAGGCTTTTCGGTGCGGGCGTCGCGCTGGGCGCCGCGCAACGGCCCGCGGCCGTCGCCGTCGCGTCGAGCGGGGGCTTGCCCGCCGCGGCCATTCCCATGCCGGTCGCGATCGCGATCGCGCAGCATACGGCGCAGTTCACGCCGCTCTTCTCGACTCAAACCCACTCCCTTGCCCTCCGCCCTTGCCCCCACCCTTCCCTCCCCCCCAAGCGGGGAAGGGTTGGGGAGGGGGAGCGCAGCGATCGGCGCGCTGAAATCGCAGCCGGCCCGAGCAATGATCTCGGCGCCGAGCTGTTCGCGGAGATTTCTTGTCGCGACTTCCTCGATGGCGCCTTCCGCAAGCGCGCCCAGCCCGAACGGCCCGAATTCGGTCCGGATCAGCCGATTTACGGCAAGCCCAAGGTGGGCAAGCACGTTGCGCACCTCGCGGTTCTTGCCTTCGCGGATCGCGAAGGCGAGCCAGACATTCGCGCCCTGCTCGCGCTCGAGTGTCGCCTCGATCGGGCCGTAGTGGACGCCGTCGATGGTGATGCCGTCCCGCAGCCGGTCCAAATCGGCCTGGCTGACCCGGCCATGGGCGCGGACCCGATAACGCCTGATCCAGCCGGTCTCCGGCAGTTCCAGCACCCGGGCGAGCCCGCCATCGTTGGTGAGCAGCAAAAGGCCCTCGGTGCCGATATCGAGCCGCCCGACGCTCATGAGCCGCGGCAGGCTCTCCGGCAGAGCATCGAACACCGTCGGGCGGCCCTGCGGATCGGCGTTGGTGCTCACGAAGCCGGCCGGCTTGTGATAAAGGAACAATCGCGTGCGCTCGCGGCGCGGCAACGGCTTGCCGTCAACCGTGATGCGATCGCGCACACCCACGTTCACGGCAGGCGACCTGATGGTTCCGCCATTGACGGCGACGCGGCCCGCCGCGATCCATTCCTCGGCTCGCCGTCGCGAGCACAGCCCCGCCCGCGCCATCACCTTCGCGATGCGGTCTTCGCCTCTGCCCGCTTGCGGGGAGAGTTCGACCCCCTCCCCGCCCTCCGCCGCATGCGGGGGAGGGTGGGCGGCGTCGCTTGGCCGCAGGCGATCCGGGCTGGGGCCGCTGCGGCGGTCATTGTTCTTGCGGACCATGGGTGCGTTCATCGATAAGCCTGCCGGCTGATAGCAGAGATCACGGGCGATAACGAGCGTGGCGAATTTCATGGATCTGGCGCTGGCGGAGGCCCGCGCTGCCGCCGCCGAGGGCGAGGCGCCAATCGGTTGCGTGGTTGTGCGCGACGGCGCCGTGATCGCGCGCGGCCACAACCGCACGCTCGCCGACCATGATCCGACAGCGCATGCCGAGATGCTGGCTGTGAGAAACGCCGCGGCGGCGCTCGGCACCGAGCGCCTCACCCAATGCGATATCTATGTCACGCTGGAGCCTTGCGCCATGTGCGCAGGCGCATTGTCGTTCGCCCGCATCCGCCGCCTCTACTACGGCGCCGCCGATCCCAAAGGCGGCGCCGTCGACAACGGCGTGCGGTTTTTCTCATCGCCTTCCTGCCATCACCGCCCTGAGGTCTATGGGGGCATTTGCGAAACCGAAGCAGCGGCGCTGTTGCGCGATTTTTTCGCCGAAAGAAGGT
>JAJPKK010000283.1 GCA_021323775.1 Hyphomicrobiales bacterium | reverse complement strand
GCGATCAAGGCCGCGAGTGATCGCGGGTTGGCCGCTTTTCACGTCCTGCCCCACTCGAAATTCAGAAGAGCCAACTTCTGCTACCCGTGGCCCGGCCCTACCGGGCGAGTTTCTTCCCGGCGCTCATGAGGGCGACCATTGTGGCCGCCTACTATGGTCCCAGGTTTTTCGTACCGCCCGCCCCGCACGGATCGGTTAAACTGCCGTTGGTGCTAAACGCGTCGGGCTCACTTCACGTATTCCACTTCGCCCGGCATCACCATCGGCAGCGATCGCGGATCCTTGAACGGCGTCCAGCTCTGCGTGTTGCCCTGGATGTCAGTGGCGACCACCCGGTAGCTTAAAGAGCCCGTGGGATAGTCCGCAGGAATGAGCCAGGCCGCCGACCAGAAATAATCGGTCGGTTCGGAGAGACCGAACGCCGCGCGTATATTGGCGGGCGGACGGCTGCGGTAGGCGGCCTGGAATTTCTGGCCGTCGGACAACTCGACCGTAATGGCCTTGATGCTCTTGTCGTCAAGCGGCTCCCCTGCGACGTTGCGCACGCGAATGCGGAAGACCACGTTCTCCTTGCGCTTGAACTGATTGGCAAGCACGCAGACGGGGCCGGTGATCCCGGCAGGCGTGTTGCCGCGCACGATGTCGCCTTCGATGAACAGCTTCTGAGCTTCCTGCGCTGCCGATGGGTTGGCAAATCCGGCGGTCGCCAGGACGAACATGACGGCAGACAATTTCATTGCATCCAATTTTCGCGACATGACCGGACGCTCCTTCGACTTCAGTTGCGGCCGCGCAGGACGGGTTGAGCGAAGCGAAACCCATCAAGGCGCGCGGCGCCGAACGGCTGTGCTGGGTTTCGCTGATTTTATCGTCGGGCCGGCCCCCGGTGGTTGGCCCACGCTGCAAGTTCATCACGGCGCCGGCGCCGCCGTGCGCTGGATGTCGGGCAGCAGCGGAGGCTGGGGACCGAGCACCTTGGTCATGGCGCGCCAGGCGCAGATCTCGTCGCTCCATGCCGGCGGATTGGGCGCTGAGCCGCCGACGCCGATGGCGCCGATCATCTGATTGCCGTTGATGACGATCGGCAAGCCGCCCGAATTGGCGAAATTGCCGAACGAATATTGTCGCAGCTCCGACGAGCGGCCGGACAGCACCTGGTTCATGGTCGCCTTGCTGGGCTGGCGCGTATTGACGACCGTGCGGGCCTTCATCATCGCGGTCTCGATGGCGACCTTCGGCTGGCCGTCCATGCGGTACATGTAGACCGGTTCGCCGAACTGGTCGTAGATCACGATGCTCACCCTGACGCCTTGCTTGACGGCTTCCTCGACGCAAGCCTTGCTGATGGCCTCGGCGGTCGCGACGTTGATCTGGTTCTGCTCCATGATGACCTTAGTGGCGTCGCCGCGCACAACGAACTTGTCGCTGTCGTCGGCTTGACCGGGGGTCACGAGCGCCATCGCGGCGGTGACCAGCAGTCCGGCGTAGAAGAACTTCATGGTTTCCTCCAATGGTCGCCCTTATTCCGGGTGTCCGAGCACAATTTGCCTTATCGCGCGGGCGCCGACAACTATGGTCCCGTCAATCCAAGTCGCCGCGGCGCGTAGGGCGGGGCAAAGTCGCCCGCCGCACGACCGCAGCCCGGATCAAGCGAAGCGAAATCCGGGATCGCCCAATCCCTGTGGCGCGGCCGTTCCCGGGTTTCGCTGGCGCTCAACCCGGGCTACCAGTGATAGCAATCGATCGAAGTCCGAGAACGATCACCGCGCTAATCTCACGCCGCCTTTGGCGGCAGGGTCGCGATCTCCGCCGCGTAGACATCGTCCATGCGCGGCTTCAGTCCGTGCTTTGACAAGGCCTCGGCGAACATCCGGCGAATCTCAGGATCCTCGTCCGCATAGTCAATCTGCATTCCCCCGAGACGCCGGCTGATCCATGACATCGGCACGCCCTGCGCATTGCGCGGCGACGCGTGCTTGAAGGCGAGATAGCGCGCCGGCGTCGGGCCGGTATTGAAATGCTGGTGGAACCACGCGTTAGGCGGCACGATCATGGTTCCGACCTGCCAGTCGTAGCGGTGCGGCCGGTCGCCGTCGGGCCACATCAGGGAGTAGCCCTCGCCGCTGAGTACGATGACATGGGCGCCGGGCCCGTGCGCATGCGCCTTCTTGTAGGTGCCCACCGGGAATTGCGAAATATGGCTCGCAATGGTGCCTCTTGCCATATTGAAGCGGATGTGGCCGCCGCCGGCGCCGCGCTCCCTGGCGCTGATCAGCGGCAGATTGACGGCATCCGGAACGAAATTCGTCGTCAGCAGAAACCCCTTCTGCTCGCCCTTGGCGCTGAAATAGTCCGGTTCGCCGGCGAATCTGTTCCTGAAATCGTAGGGCGTGTTGAAAACGAATGCGAGGTCGTCATAGAGGTTGAGCACGGACGGGCAATTGGTGACCGCGACGAAGCGCGCCGGCTGCGTGCCCGAACCGTTGAAGTGCTGATGCCAGCAGTTGAGCGGGATCGCAAACATGGCGCCCGCCTTCCACTCGAAGCTGATGCGGTTGCCGGCGTCGTTCCAGACCGTGGTCGAGCCGCGGCCGTCGAGCGCGAGGATCATCTCTTCGTAAAGCTGGCGCTGCGGGGCCAGCTTTCCGCCCGGCGGAATTTCGCACACATAGCAGTCATTCGACGTGCGCGAGGCTTCGTGGTTGATGAAGACCCCTGCGCCGCCGCGCCGCGGCCACGGCTTCAGCGCCACGGTGCGGAGGTTGGGCACGTAATGCGCGCTGATGATATCCAGGCCTTCGCTCCGCACCCAGCGCAGGTAAGGCGTGTCCTTCTCGGCGGCAAATTTGTTTGCCAGTTCCTCCGAAACGGTGGCGTTTTTCGCCATGCTGTTTCCTCCGTGGGGTGGGTCGAGCGGAAGCGAAACCGGCCTCGCCAGCGTGGAAATGCGAATGGGAGCCCTCAGTCGATCCCGAGCGCGGCCAGCGATACGGCGAACGACGGCACCAGGCCGGACGCCAGCACCGCTCCTGGCGAAATCTTGCGCACGGACTCAGACGGAATGAAGATTCTGTTCATGTGCGCTAAAATATCACTTGGCCACTTTGATGTCCTGCACGGACGTAAGCTCGACCGCGCCTTCAGGCGCAGCGATGGCGCCGTTCCGACAGGAAGGCGGGCGATCTTCAGCAGGCGGACTGCAACGCGCATGTTTAAGATGAGGCGCCGCAATACGGTCGGCAGCGCCGGGCGTTGCGCTTATTGCGCCCCACCGTCTTCAGCCTGCGCCGCGGCGGCGGTTATCCGCCGAATCGATAGTGCAGTCCGACCGTCGAGATGAAGCCGTTCCTCTGTATGTCGACCGGAACGCCGGCGATGTTGTATCGGTCGCTGCCGAGATCGAAGTACAGCATTTCGCTTTTTACGGAGAGGTTCTGCGTCAGGCCGAACTCGGTGCCCCAGCCGACCGTCCAGCCGGCGCGGGTTTTGGAATCGGCCGCCGAAGGGCATCCATCGAGGACGACAAACGCGATCGTCGGCCGCGAGCCGGGGTCACACACTGACTGAGCCTGATCCCGCGCGATCGCCGCTCCGGCCTTCACATAGGTCAGGAGCCGGTCCCAATAGGCGTATCCGATCCGAGCGGTCGCCGTGGACAGCCAATTGGTGCTGATTTCGCAGTTGTAGAAGAAACCGGTCGGGCAAGGCTGAGCGCCGCGAGCATTGGTCCAGCCGGCGTCGCCTTCAAGGCCGAACACCCATTTGCCAGTTTGGTAATTATACCCGATTTCGCCGCCGCCGAGGAAACCGGCAAAGCGCGGGTCATCCGTTTCACCGTCGTCGCCGAAGGTCCAATTCGTGCGTCCCCAATCGGCGCCGAGATAGGCGCCGACGTAGAAGCCGTTCCAGTTGTACGCCTGGGCCGGCGGGGCCTTGTAGGCCGGCGCTTTTGCGATGACAGGCCCTCGCCCGCCGGACGTGGCGTCGGGGGCAAACTGGTAGCGAAGGCCGCCGTTCACGCTCCAGCCCTGGATGTTGTCTCCGGTCCGGTAGTCGCCGCGCAAATAGCCGATCCAACCAGTATCGACGACTCGCGCCGCGACGCCCAAACCAAACTGGCCATACGTTCCGAGGCTGCTTGTCGAGACGTCCGAATGGAGAATGGGGAGCGATGAATAGGGCGGACCAAGCGTGGCGAAATTGGTCGTCAAGCTCCCAACGGCGCCGCCTTCGAAGTCGTGAAAAACGCTGGCGGAGGCGAACGGCTGCCACACCACATTGCCAGACGTAAGGGTCGCGCCGACCCGCACGCTCAGCCGACCGAGGATGCTTTCGATGTCATTGACTGCCAGGAGCCAAGGTGGGATGAGGACCCCGCTGGGCCCCGCCCCGCCGGTGAGCACCATGGTCCCCGGGACATTCAGTTGATCGACGTTCGCTTTTGACCAGATGATCCCCGCTGACGGCTCGACGAACCATCCATTGCCGAGATTTTGATTGTAAGCGACATTGCCGGTCAGACTGATGCCGCGTGCGTTGAAATGCTGATCCGACAGGCCGTGGTTCTCGTCGGAGACGTCGTTTTGAAAGAAATCTCCGCGAATTTGTCCATCGACGAGAAAACCTCCATAGCTTGCGGCGGCATAGACGCCAGCAAAGGGAATCTGGAGGTTATCGCGAAAGGTCGACGGGCCGGGATTGAGACCGGGCGGAGTGCCATCTTGCGTCCTCGCGCCCAAGTAGCCGATCGTCGAACCGACGTGCAAATTCCATCCGTTCAGGTTCAACCTGGCAAAGTCGGCGCCGATCTGCACGCCGGAGAAATCTTCCAGCGTCCGCGTATTGCAAGTGATGCCGCCTGGAACAGGTCCGCCAAAGCTCACAGTGCTGCCGGTTGTCGAGCTTGTGCTGGTGGTGAGATGGCCCCCAACGCCGCGGGCCCACACGCCGCCGCCCTCCTGGTCCGGCTGAGGATTAGCCGGACTCCCGATGAACGCGCTCGATTGCGTCAGGAACGCGGTGTTCACGGTATTGATCGAAGTCACGAGCGTGTTCACGGATGCCGATACGCCCGCAACAGCCATAGCCACCGTTTGGTTCAGCTTAGTGTTCTGGCTAAACGTTTCGTTACCAACGCACTGCGCTTGCGCGACTGACCCTGAAAACAGCGTCAGCACGACTGCGCCGGCCCCCAGAATCGGGCCCTTCGCGTTTGCGCCGCGCGCTGACGCCTTCGACCCAAGACCGAGGACGCACTCCGCCCCTGTTGCGCTGAACATTGCCCCTCCCCAATACACACGCCAATATCACGCCGTGATCAGCACGCAATCACGCCGCGCCAACAACGCACTCAAGGTGCAACGCTGCGGTAAGCCGTATCTGCCCCACGCACCCGACAATGTTCCGCCATGTTAATAACGCAATGGCGTCGGGTCAATAGCGCACTGAAGGTGCCATGCCACGCTAAGGTGCGGATCGCGCCCTATTCTGAGAAAGATGTTCTGAGGAAGAATTAAGCGATAACGAAGCGTATCAGGCCCGGCTGGCGGCGAATTCACGTGGGTTTCACCGCCCTCAACCGATCCGTACAGTGAGGGATCGCGTCTGCGGCGGGGTGTATTATATTTGCAACAGGTCTGCCAATTTTGCGCCGCGCGCGACCGATCACAGATTTCCCGCATGTCTGAACATATCGTCCCTTTTGGCGCATTTGATTGACAGCGAGGCCAGAAAATCGCTAATTTTGAACCAACTTGGAGTCGTCCCGGGGGCGACTGAAGCCGCCGGCTGTCACCGCGGCCTCTGATCGAATCGACGGCGGCAATGCCAGGTGGGCGCGGGGGAGGCAACGATGCGTGCGGCGTTCTCCGGCATAGCCTTGAGGCTTGACTGGGCCGCCGTTCGCTGCACCGCCTGCCAGAGCTTCCATTACTTGCCCGTGCTGATGAACTCATGACTTGTCGGGAGATTTGCCCGAGAGCTTAAAGATTATGAAAACTCTTTACGATCTCATCGGCGCCCGCCCGGATGATGATGCCGAGGCGCTCAGAGCAGCATTTCGCAAAGCCGCCAAGGCGCATCACCCTGATCTCCATGCAGGTGATCCGTATGCGGCGATGCGGTTCAGGCAGATTGCGGAAGCCTATGAGATCCTTCGCGATGCAGAGCGGCGCGCAACCTATGACCGCCTGCTGCGGTTCGAACGCGAGCGGCTGCGCTGGAAATTAAAACAGACCGCCTCCTATCTGATGCGCAGCATCGTTTCCGATGCTGTCGCCGCCGTCGGCCTCGCGGTCGTGCTGGCCGGCGGCTACATGATATTCGCGCACATTTCAAAAACACCTGCCGGGCAACTCCTCGGCGCTGCACCGCACGGATCGGCGAGGATCGCCGCCGTCCAGCCGGCGCCAGCCAGGCTTGAGGGCGCGGGCCAGGCTCCGGAGCCCGCAACCGGCGGCGCTCCGAAAGCGGCGGGGGCGAATACCGAGGCGGCGAAAATCACGAGCGCCTTCGCCGTCACCGTGGATCCGGCCAGCGCCAGAACCGCGGCCGAACATCCGGATCAGAGCGTCGGCACCGAGATGCCCGATCGGGACAACAGGCAAGTGATCCAAGTCCTCTCTTCATCGGGCGAACGAGAGAACAGCATCGGAAAACCGGGCTCGCCTGATTTTGGGATGCTCGACGATAAGCACGATATGAAGCGGCGCGACGCCCACGATATAAGCGCAGGCGACGCTAAGCCAACTGATACAAAGATGCACGCAAGAGCGCGGATAGCAGCGAAACGGCAGCCTGCGAGCCGCAGCGCCTTCGAACAGGCCTCGCTGGAAAACAAGAACGCCTGCTCGGGATCATGCTCTCGCGACGTGCCTCCGCTTTTTGGCGTGGGATTCTAGCCCCGTTCCGCATCCCCTTAGCCCGGATTGAGCCGCCGGGTCCGGCCGGAGCTTGCCATCGGGCCGGCCAGAGGCCGGACCCGTTGGGCCGGTCCGATGATGAACTTAAGCGAAATCCCGGGCCGGCCTGCCCCGTGCGGCATTGCCGTTCCCGGGTTTCGCTTGCGCTCAACCCGGGCTACGCGAGATTCCAGCCTGGCGCCGGCGAGAGAACAGTGCAGCGGCGGGCACCTATGCCCCGCGTGGAATACGTCCATGCTATACTCGACTCCGACAAATGAACATCCCAGGGAGAGCCCGCATGACGCGATCGACACTCATCCTTGCCATTCTGGCCGCCGCCTGCGTGGCTCCGGCGATCGCGCAGACATCGAACCCGCCGCGCAATGATCTGCCCCAGCCCTATCGGACCACCCGCGACTGGGGCGAGCTTCCGCCGGGCATGAAATGGGCGGCCGTAACCTCCATCGAGGCCGCGGCCGACGGCGCCATCTTTGTCATCCATCGCTGCTTCGCGAATTCCTGCGCCGGCCGGCCGGAGCCGCCGATCCTCAAATTCGACGCCAACGGCAAACTCCTGAAGACGTTCGGCAACGGCATGTTCATCTTCCCGCACGGCTCGGCGCTCGATCCT
>JAJPKK010000293.1 GCA_021323775.1 Hyphomicrobiales bacterium | reverse complement strand
CGGCGATTGGCGCGCGATTAAACGCGCGCCAATCGCCCTTGACCGGCTGCCGCCGCCCGCAAGACTGCATCCAAGCGATCAAGGCCCTCTCCAAGGCCGCGCGCCCTCAGGCTCCTGCACCCACTCAAGATTCAAAAGAGGCCTTATATTAGTGATATCAATGTGATATCAATGAAAAAGAACCCGAACCATCGAAGGCCGGCCTCGCAATGACTCTGATTCTCTCCAACCAGGATGTCGAGCAGCTGCTGACGATGCGGGACTGCATCGACGTGCTCGAAGACGTGTATGTCGAGTTGAGCGAAGGGCGCGGCGTGAACCGCCGCCGCTCCGATTGCCTGGTGCCGTCGCCGCGGCGCGGCGCCGCCTATAGCCTGAAATCAATGGACGGCGTGATTCCGAAATTGGGTATCGGCGCGGTGCGGATCGATTCCGACATTGTGACGTGGCCGGTGGAGGGGAGCAACATGCGCCGTGTCAAGGTGCCGGCGGCTCCAAATGGCCGATACGTCGGATTGGTGTTGCTGTTCTCGTCGCACAGCGGTGAGCCGCTGGCGATTCTGCCCGATGGCGTCATGCAGCGGATTCGCGTCGGCGCCGCCAACGGCCTTGCCGTCAAGTATCTGGCGCGCGAGGACGCAGCGTCAGTTGGAATTCTCGGCTCGGGTTGGCAGGCGGGTGCGCAACTCACGGCCGTTTGCGCTGTGCGCAAGATCAAGACCATCCGCTGCTTCAGTCCGCGCCACGATCATTGCGAGGCGTTTGCGCGCGACACGAGCGCCGTGCTCGGCATTGAGGTCAAGCCGGTCCGCAGCCCGGAGGACGCGGTCGGCGCAGTTGACATTGCGATGTGCGCCACCAATTCGGTCGACAGCGTCTTCTTTGAACGATGGATGAGGCCCGGGATCCATGTGAGCTCCATCAAGGTGCCCGAAATTGACAGGGCGGCGGTGAAGCGAGCCGACCGTCTCGTGATCCATACCCATGACGACAAGCCGCTGCATGTGGTCGCGAACAACCTCGCGGTCCCGGAAACCGCGGAAAACAAGGGCTGGAGCCTGGGCGAAGGAATCGACTTCGCGAGTACGCCCACTCTTGCGGAGGTAATCGCCGGCAAGGCCCCAGGTCGCCGCGCAGACCACGAGGTGACCTGCTTCATCAACAATCTGGGACTGGGTTACCAGTTCGCGGCAGCCGGCGCGGTGGTGTACCGCAAGGCGAGGGAGAGCGGCGTGGGGCACGAATTGCCGACCGACTGGTTCACTCAGGACGTTCATCCGTAGGGATGGGTGAGGTGAGGCTTCTGCCGCCTCCTTCCCGGGGACAATGGGCACGATCTCGAACGACATGAGGTCGGACCATTCGCCGATCCAGCGTTGAAGCAGCGTGTTGTTGTCGGCCTCCATCAACTGAAAGCAGCGGCTGAGCTCGGCGCTGACCCGGCTGGCGATGAACTCAAGGTCCCCGCGCATCATTCGGACTTTGTCGCGGAGGCGCCGGTACATGGCCCTGGCGTCGTGACTGCGAAACCCTCGACGACGATGAACTGCATTGTTGGGGTCCCCGCTTGACGGACCGGCAGCCCCCAACCCCACGAATATGTCCTAATCGTTTGATGCGGGAAGGCGGTGACCTCGCGCCAGCCGAATGTTATGGTCCCGCAAGCCAAACAACATCTGGGAGGACGCAAATGACGATGCAGGGACCTTGCTGCGCGCTGCGCGATCGCCGACGCCATTACGCCGAGCCCCTCGATCTGAGGCGGGCTCGCCGTCATCACGCCGGTCTCGCCGGTTTCCTCGCGGCAACTGCTCTCGGCTCTTGCCTTGGCCTCTCCGTCGTCCCGGCATCGGCTGCTGAGGTGACCTATCAGCGTCTCCTCAATGCGTCGTCCGAGCCGCAAAACTGGCTGATGCGGATGGGAAACTACAGCAACTGGAATCATTCGGCGCTGAAGGAGATCAACCGCGGCAATGTCGCCAATCTCAAAGTCAAGTTCATGTTCTCGCTGGGCGACCCGAGCCGCCCCAACAAGGCCACCGAGTATTTCACGCCGCTGGTTGAGGACGGATTCATGTATGTGGGCAACCAGTGGCACCAGTACTGGAAGCTCGACGTCCGCAATGAAAAGCCCACGGTGGTCTGGAAATACGACGCCAAGGTTCAGGGCGGGGGAAAAAGCGCCCACAGCGTGACGCTGTACGGCAACAACGTGTACCTGAACACCGGCAACGACACTTCAGTCCCGCGCCTGATCGCCCTCGACAAGGATTCCGGCCAGGTCGTCTTTGACGTGAACACCACCGCCCCGGAAGTCGCCCCCAACCAGGGACACTCGGGGGCGCCGCTCGCGGTCAAGAACATGATCCTGATCGGGCAGAGCAACCGCGGCGAAAACGGGCGCGGCTACGTGGCCGCGTATACGGCCGACACCGGCAAACTGTTGTGGCGGTTCCTGGTCGTCCCCGATCCGGGCCAGCCGGGGTCGGAGACCTGGGCCGATCCGCGGACCATTCCGACCGGCGGCGGCGGCGTGTGGACGGAGCCTTCGTTCGATCCCGAAACCAACCTCGCCTATTACGGCACCGCCAACCCGGTCCATATGTTCGATCCGCAGGGGCGTCCGGGCGACAATCTCTACACCAACTCTATCATCGCGCTCGACGTCGATACCGGCAAGCTGAAATGGTACTTCCAGACCATTCCCAATGAGTCGTGGGATTATGATTCGGTGGCGATCACCCAGCTCTACGATGTTAATATCGGCGGCGAGCTGCGCAAGGTGATCGGCCAGACCAACCGCAATGGCTTCTACTACGAGCTCGACCGCACCAATGGGCAGTTCCTGCGCGGCCAGCCGTTCACCACCGTGAACTGGACCGCGGGCCTCGATCCCAAGACCGGCCGGCCGCTCGACTACGATCCGTCCAAGACCATTCAGGACTACGCCGGCAAGGCAGTCAGATACGGCAAGAAGGCGATCGACGTGCGCCCCGCCCACTACGGCATGCCGACCCTGATGCCGAACGCTTATGATCCTTCGCGCGGCATCACCTATTTCAACGCCATGATCGGCGAAGCCAACTATTTCAACTCGCGGCCCGCCGATCCCGCAAAGCAGCTCATCGGCACCGGGTTCAGGGAAATCTACTGCGGCGTCGCCACCAAAGAGAATGCCGTCGAACCGATCGAGCGGAGCGTGCGCAATCCCAACTGCCGCGTGAGCCACGGCCTGCTCGGCGGCATCGATGTGCGCACAGGCAATACGGTGAAGAAGCTTGAGTCGTATTATCCGGCCTATTCGGGCGTGCTCGGGACCGACGGCGGCCTCATCTTCATGGGCGATATCATGGGCAAGATATCGGCCTTCGATAAGGACACGATGCAGGAGCTGTGGCATTTCGAAACCGGCACGGCGTTCGCCGGCTCGCCGATGACCTTTGCGGTCAACGGCAAGCAGTATGTCGCGCTGATCACCGGCGGCCGGCTCGGCCGCGACGAAGGCTCGTTTCCGGAAGCGGCCGAGCTGGGACAGAACGTGATCCTGATGGTGTTCGGGCTGTAGTACAGCGTTTCCATGGTGCGAATGATATCGCTGTTATCGATCAGCATCGTCCTGAAGGGCGCGCTCCTGAGCTTGTCGAAGGAGCGCGCGTCTCGAAGGACGGCCACAGGCCAGGCCCTGCCCCGCGCCATCCTTCGCGACCGCCGCGCTAGAGCGCGGCCTTCTCAGGATGAGGTCCGAGAGTTTGAACCCGATGGCCCGGTGCGATCATGGAAGCGAGCCAACTGCCGGATGCGCAGGGCCGGCAAAATCGCCCGCCGCGGCGGGCATGCTTGCGCCCGATTTGCGGGCGATCTTGCCCACGCGGTCCGCGCACTTGCTCTCATTCTTGCGGGCGCGCTCCCTAACCCCGCATCGGCCCAGCAGCCCCCACCGCGAATCTGGGATGTGCAACTCCCGACCCCGGTGAGCGATCTTCCGGAGGAGGAATTCGTTGATCCCGCGTGCGGGACCAACGGCGGCCCGCCGGGGCTCGCCATCGGCACGTTCGAGCGCTTCGAGCGGTGCCGCCCGGAAGCCTCGGGCCTGCGCGAAATCGCCTTTCGCTATGACGACGAGCTGGAGTTTATCGCGCGCGCGGCGCGCGATCCGGACGCCATCGCCCGCAACAATGCCATGGTGGTGCTTGGCCAGCCGGTGACCCTGTCCCTCCTCATCGACCGCTCGGGCCTCGTGCAGGGCTACCGGATATTCACCGATCCGCATGCGGACGAAGACTTGCGGGCCCAGGCCTATGCGGTCGCCATCGCATTCAAGGCGCGCTTCGGAACCGATGGATGGGCCTGCGCCAACATGCCCGCGGCGGAAGGTGAAACTCCGATCCTTGGCGCCTTCGTCAAGGAGCGATGCGAAAAGGCCGCTGACGGCCTCGCGATTACGGTCGAAAGCCGCCACTACTACAAGCCTGGTCAGGCCATGCTCGACCCCAACACGGGCCTGCCGATGGTCAATCAATTCGAGAGCTCGGCGCGCTTGCAGGTGATGCGGGCGGAGGCGTTAGGAAAATAGCGAAGGCAAGGGAGAGCCAGCCGCCATCGCCGGGCGCAGGTCAATCCCGCGCCCGGCGCCCTGGTTCGAAACGCACGCTACCGCCCCACGATCTTCGCCAGCAGATAATCGACAAGCGCCTCAACCTCGTCGGCGCTGAGGACCGGCGTAAGGGTCGCTCCTTCCGGCGGCGGCCCAGGAGGAAATCCGTAGCAAGAGCGTTGAGTGTAGGCGCCGTCGAGCCAGCCGGGCATTTGCGTGCCCGGAAGCCCGCAACTGATCGCCTCGACAAGGGCCGCGCGATCGAGCCCCGTCTTGCGCAGGCTCGGACCGGCGGGAAATTCGCCGCCGACGCCGCCCTCGCCGGTCGAGCCGTGGCATTGCAGGCAGCCGGCCTTGTCCCACGCTGCCTCACCGGCCGCGAGGCGGGCGGCGTCCTGAGCTGATGCGGCCCCGGAGAACGCGACGCCAAACCACGCGGCGGCGCATGCGGCATGCGATGTCCGCCACCCGGCGCGATGGCGGCGATCCCGAGGCAACCCAAGTTGGGGTAAATCAACAAGATTTACGCGTGCCATCTTCCCTCCCAGGGGCGCCTCAGTCGCTTGACTGCAGGCTGTAGCGATCGCGAGGCGACGGATTTCGCCGGCGGTCAATCCGGGCTACAGTTGATCGATTTTGAACGAAACAGCGGGGAGGTCGCAATGTCGAAAGGGCCCACCGAATCCCACCCCGGCAAAGATACAGAAGATCGCCCCGGCTCGGCCATTGACCGGCGCAGCTTCCTGGCTTCGGGCGCTGCCGCCGTCGCCATCGCAGATGCGCCGGCGGCGCAGGCCGCGGAGGCCGCTGCCTGGGATCGCGAAACGGATGTTGTCGTGATCGGCGCGGGCGCCGGCGGGCTCGTCGCCGCGATCGCGGCGCGTGAAAAGGGCGCCTCGGTGCTGATCGTGGAGAAGAACTTCGACATCGGCGGGCGCGCCATGATGAGCTTCGGCGGGCTCTATATCGGGGGCGGCAATCGCTTGCAGAAGGCGAAAGGCGTGGAGGACTCGCCCGATCGGGAATTTGCGGACTGGTCGCGCCCGGAGAAGCCGATGGGCCGCTTCAGCGATCGCGCCCTGGTGCGCACCTGGGCCGACAACACTCTCGAATTGTTCGACTGGCTGGAGAAGAACGGGATCAAATGGGACTCATACCGCGGCGTTCCTGATCGCCTCGATCGCAACCGCACCAGGCTCAACGTGGTGCGCTGGCCCAATGAGCCCACCACGCCGGCGCGCGGCTCGGGTTTCGTCAGGCCGCTGGAGAAGACTGCGCGGCAGATGGGAATCGAAATACTGCTGCAGCAGCAGATGACGAAGATTCACCGGGAGAGCCCGCTCGCCGGCCGCGTCACCGGCATCGCGACCGTCGAGGTCGACGACTGGTTCAAGCCCAAGACCCGCACCATGAACATCAAGGCGCGCAAGGGCGTCATCATCGCAACGGGCGGCAGCGCCGGAAACCCCGTGTTTCGCACCATGTTCGACGTCCGGCTGACCGAAGAATACCAGGCCGAAAACAGCGAGTGGACAGAGCGCACCGGCGACGGCGAGATCGCCGCGATGGAAATCGGCGCAGCGCTCGGAGCAACAGCCTGTCAGACGACCCAGGACGACAACCTGATCACCAAGGGACGCATGGGCAAGAAGAGCAACGGCGCCATCACCGAGCTTTATCCCACCAGCCCGCATTTCTTCCGCGCCCGTGCGCTCGGCCTCGTCGTGAAGGACTACCAGAATGTGATCCTGGTGAAGGAGAACGGCCTTCGCTTCTATGACGAGACTGCCACGACCCGGGACTATGAATACTATGCGGCGGCGCTGGCGTGGACCGGAGATCCCAGGAAGTTCAATGGCGGCGGCCCGATTTGGGCCATCTTCGATGCGGACGCCGTTGCCCGCGAAGAGTGGGACGTGAAGCCGCCCCACGTCGATCCTAACGGCTATTTCTTCACCGCCGACACGATCGAGGAATTGGCGGCGAAGATCGTCAACGAGTACCAGTGGCGGCCGATGTCTGGCGCCGCGCTGCGCAAGTCGGTCGAGCGGTACAATTCCTTCGTGGACGCCGGGGTCGATGCCGATTTCAAGAAGCCGCGGCCGATGCACAAGATCGCCAGGCCGCCCTTCTACGCGGCCTGGCATACGCCCGCGCTTCACGACTCCTACACGGGCGTTCGGATCAACACGAGCGCTCAGGTCATCGACCTGCACGGCAAGGTCATACCGGGCCTTTACGCGTGCGGCGATTCCGCGGGCGGCTTCGGCCAGCACGGCATCTGCCGGGCCGCAACGTTCGGCCGCATCGCCGGCTTCCACGCTGCTGCGCAGGCGTCATGAGTGCAGATCGTCAGGCGGCGGCTCCGGCCGCATTGAGTCTGGAACTTGCCGAGCCCGTTCCACCGGAGGTCCCGGTGGGCGCGGCCGTTGTGCTGCAAGTCAGAGTGTCGGGCGCCGCCTGCAACCTGACCGGCGGCCGCATCGAGATCGTCGCCGGCGAGGAAATCGTCGCGACGGCAGAGCTGATTGCGTTTCGCGACAGTGTCAATGAAACCGCGCCATTCACGCTGACAGCGCCTGTTCGCGTCGGCGCATTCAGTTGGACCGTCCGCTTTCCTTCGCAGAACATCGGCGGCATCGCGTATGGGGAAGCTGTTCTGGCAGTCTCGGCGCAGACGAGGCCGCACCAGACGAGCCTTGCGGTGTGGGCTGTCCCCACGCCGGTGCAAATCGCGCGCCGCTTTTCGGTTACGGTCGGAGCCAAGAGTTCCGGCGCCTGCGCGCTCGGCGGCGCAAGGATCGAGGTCTGCGATGACACCGGCGCCATCGTCGGCGAAGGCATCCTCGGCGAGACGCCGTGGCCCGGCAGCGATGCGCTTTACTGGACGGAGGTCATGCTCGCCGGTCCGATCAGAGAAGGGCTGCAGGGCTGGAGCGTTGCATTCCCCGCCACGGATGTGGCGCTGCCGCATCTGGGTTCATCGGCGCAATTCAGCTTTACCGCTGTCAAGCCGCCTGAACACCGCGTCGCGATCACGGTCATAGAGAGCGATGTGGCGGCGCCGGTGGAGAAGACCGAGGTCGCGCTTGGCCCTTATCGGGCCGCCACCGACAAAGCAGGACTGGCGCACATTGAAGCGCCACGAGGCACCTACCAGCTCGCGGTCTGGAAGTCCGGCTTCAAGCCTGCCTCAAGAAACGTGGAGATTGCGGCGGACGCAGCCGTGCAGTTCGAGCTGGTTCGGCTTCCGAATGAATTGACGGCCTGGGATTGAGGCGACGAAACGCCGGGCCATCGGCCTCGCCGCTGGAGGACGGCCGGGTAGGCGAGGATGTTACCACCCTCGCCCCCCACAGACCCGGACGTGCAGATTACCCGCATCCGGTGCTTCGCAGGAGAGTTTCGCCGCCGGTGTCGTAGTT
>JAJPKK010000064.1 GCA_021323775.1 Hyphomicrobiales bacterium | reverse complement strand
CGGCGGTCCAAAATTCCCTGAGAACAGGGAAAATAACAGGGAATTTCGAAAATCTGAGGCTATTCCGGTGCTCTTACTTATCTCCTGATAACCATGATAACTGACCCATTATTATATGCCCCATCTGGGTTTTGTCAACTTTAGGTTGTTTTGGTGCTCAAGACGAAGCCGTGAAGTGAAGAAGTGAAGCAGTTATTGTTGTGGCTATCCTAAGGACATTCCGAACAATAACCCTAAATCCGTGAGTTGGCGTTGCTGATTTTTCGCGATCTCCTTGGCCCACAAGCAAGAAAGAGAACGCTTGGAGGCGCCGAATTGTAACTGCTCCGGCAGCTGACTGATTTTTCAAAGATTCGTCGATTTATCAGTGCTTTCTGCGGGGGTGAATGCTTTCCAACTCACGGACTTAGAATTATAGGGACCATCTGGAGTTTTGCCCACTTTCGGGTGTCTTCTGGTGTCTTCTGGTTGGCGGATGAAGTGAAGCAGTTGTTGTTGCCGGTGTTCTAACCGTCCGCGCGTTTGAGTTCCACGGCTCGCCCGGTGCTCGATGGCTTCTGGCACATTCTCGACGGGCGCTGACCACCTCCTGTTCCTCGCCCGCCTGGTGATACCGTTCCGGCGGCTGCACCCGCTCATCATCATCATCATCGTCACATCGTTCACGGTGGCGCACTCGATCACGCTCATCGCTTCGGCATTCGGCTTTGCGCCCGATTGGCTGTGGTTCGCGCCGCTGATCGAGACGCTGATCGCCGTCACCATCCTGTTCATGGCGCTCGAAAACATCGTCGGCAGCAATGTCGGCCTGCGCTGGATCTATGCCTTTGCGTTCGGCCTGATCCGCGGTTTCGGATTTTCCTTTGCGCTGTGCGAGCAATTGCAGTTCGCCGGCGATCATCTCGTCACCTCGCTCCTCGGCATCAATGCCGGCGTGCAGATGGAACTTATCTGATGCTTCCATAAATTGTATAACACGATTTATACCATAATTGCGAGACAGTCGCGCGGCGGCATCTTTTTCGGCGCGTCATTGGTCGGCTCTCGCACCGCAGGACTTGGAACTGTTCTAGTTATAGCTTAGAATTATTCCAAAGGTGCCCGTGCGCCGGAAAGTTGTTCGGAGGGGTGGCGATGGCGGTGCGGTTGAAGCTCGGGCGCGGGTCCGGGCTGTTGGCGTTCATCACTTTGTCCGCCCTGACCCTTTATGCAGGCGAAGCCTGCGCCGTCGACGAGATCCAGGTCTACAACGCCGAAATCGCCGATGTCGGGCAATTCACCATTCAGCATCATTTCAACTACGCTTTCATCGGGCGCAAGGAGCCAGATTTTCCCGGCGGGCTGGTCCCGAATCACGCCCTCAATGCCACGCCGGAATTCGCCTGGGGCATCACCGAGTGGTTTGAGCTTGGCCTTTACATTCCATGGGCCATCGATGCAGAAGGCCGCTTCCTGTCCAACTGCTTCAAGCTCCGAACGCTGTTCGTGACGCCCAACGCCGACAAGAAGAGCTTCTTCTACGGCCTCAATTTCGAATACGACTACACGTCGCACCCGTTCTCGCAGACGCTGTTCGCCATGGAGATCCGGCCGATCGTCGGCTGGCGCAACCCGCAGTGGGAATTTATCGTCAATCCGATCGTCGATCTCGGATTCGGGCGTTTCGGCGACATCGATTTCGTGCCGGCGGCGCGGCTTGCCCGCACCTTCAGCAAAGACCTCGCTTTCGCGGTGGAGTACTACACCGATCTCGGCCGGCCGGGCAGCTTTCTACCCTTCGAGCAGCAATCGCATCAGCTCTTCGGGGTGGTCGACTTCAAGGTCGGCGACGTCGATGTCGACTTCGGGCTCGGTTACGGACTGACGCCGGGCTCGGACCGGTTGGTGGCGAAAACCATCCTGACCTATGCATTTCCGGTCGCCGGGAAGCCGGACGACAGGATGGGAATCAAAGCGCCACCGGCCCTGAAGTCGTCCCTTCGACCGACCTCGGCCATCGAGATGGCGAGCGATCCCTTCGCCTGGATGCGGTGAGTCCAAAACGGCGGCTCGTGGTTACCGGATCGCCCGCTTTTCGCGGGCGATGACAACAGTGAGAGTTATGCGTCGGAAAAGGAACATCGCAGATTCAAAGCGATATTCCTGACTTGCTGGCAGCGCAATGCTGAAGCGCGATCACCGGTTTGAGATCAGACGGATATTGATTTGAACTGCGGCCAGGCTCGCTTACACTATCCCAGTTTCGCGAGCTTCGCGATGCCGGCCGGAAATCTGGTGAACGCGCTTCTATCCCCATGACTTTACCCGGGAATGACTAAGCCAACCACGATGTTCCGCAAGACCAGCCCAAAGGACGCCGGCAAGGACGCGCAAATCCCGGAAACCGCCACCGGCCAGGCCTTGCGCATTCGCGTGCTCCCCTCGATCGGCGACATTCCAGCGGCTTCATGGGACGCGTGCGCGGGCGGCATCGGCGCCAATCCGTTCACCCGGCACGCCTTCCTCTCCGCCCTCGAAGCGTCGAAGTCGGCGACAGCGCGCACCGGCTGGCAGCCGCAGCATCTTGTTGCCGAGGCCGCCGATGGCGGCATCATCGGGGTCGCGCCGTGCTACCTCAAATCCCATTCGCGCGGCGAATACGTGTTCGATCGCGGCTGGGCGGAAGCCTACGAGCATGCGGGCGGCAGCTACTATCCGAAGCTTCAGGTCGCAGTGCCGTTCACGCCCGCGACCGGCCGCCGCCTCCTGGTCGCGCCGGCCGCCGATGTCGACGCCACACGATCTGCACTGGCCGCCGGGCTCATCGAGCTCGCAAGGCTGCGCGGCGCCTCCTCGGCTCACGTCACCTTCATGACCGAGGCGGAATGGCGTGCGCTCGGCGAACGCGGCTTCCTCATGCGCACCGACCAGCAATTCCATTGGGACAATGCCGGCTTTGCGACCTTCGACGATTTCCTCGCCGCGCTGTCGTCGCGCAAGCGCAAGACCATCAGGCGCGAACGCCGCGACGCGCTTGCGGCCGGCGTCGACGTGACGTGGCTCAGCGGGACGGACCTTACCGAAGCCGCGTGGGACGCCTTCTTCGCATTCTACATGGAGACCGGCTCGCGCAAGTGGGGGCGTCCCTACCTGACCCGCGAATTCTTTTCCCTCATCGGGCAGGCCATGGCGGACGAGACCGTGCTGATCATGGCGAAGCGGGCCGGCCGCTTCATCGCCGGGGCGATCAACTTCGTCGGCGACGGCACGCTGTTCGGCCGCCATTGGGGCGCGATCGAGCATCATCCGTTCCTGCATTTCGAGATCTGCTATTACCAGGCGATCGAATATGCCATCGCTCACCGGCTGGCGCGCGTCGAGGCCGGCGCCCAGGGCGAGCATAAGCTCGCGCGCGGCTATCTTCCGAACACCACTTATTCGGCGCACTACATTGCGGATCCTGCCTTCCGGCGGGCGATTGAGGACTATCTCAAGCGCGAGCGCGCCTATGTGGAGGCGGTCGGACGGGAGCTCCGGGAGGCAAGTCCCTTCCGCAAGTGCGGGGGCAGCGGAGACGGCGAGGCGCAGAAATTCGCCGAGGAGGATGCGGGGTTTTAGAGCTTTAGGCCGCGGATCGGCTTGCGATTTCGGGGCGGCAGGTCCTTTGCTGCAATCGGGGCCGACATCAGGAGCCGACCGAACCACGGAACGCGCGCCAGACGGTCCCATTCCTCAAATCCCAGCCCGACGGCCTCGGGTCTGCCGTACCGCGTGATGATCGATGGCTCGCCCCGCATGGCGTCGTCAACCACCGACGACAGCAAACCATCGCGTCCTCCATCGGTGCCGACCTCGCGCGCCACGCGGGTCACATGCGTTGCTTGAGCCGCCCTTCGCGACCGACGCTCCGGCTCACCCGCTCCACTTCGTGCGAGAGTCGGTCCTCTTGCGAAATGACCTGATTGAAGGCCACCGCGAGTTGCCCCTCTATGCCGTCCCAATCCGAGGGCAACCGCACCGAAAAATCGCTGTCCCGGAATGCGAGCATCGCTGCAAGCATCTGCGCCGACCGCGAGGTGACGCCCGCGCCATTTCCCATTCGCCTATTAGACTTAGCTGAGCCGGAGGGCTTCAACCGTGGCTTCGTAAGCCGCTTCGTGGATTGGGGAACGGTGGTTTTAGCCATCATGCACCGTGAGGTAAGTCTCTTGCGAGAGCGCATTCAGGTCGCGGCGCCTCGCACCTTATCGCTGGCGCGGCGCGAGTGAGGGCCTCGCCCGTGTGCTTCGCTGGGGATCGCGCTTATGGACGAAAACAATGCCCTCGGCTGGGACGAAGGAACCTGGCAGAAGTAAAGGCTCCTCGCCGGCATTGTATCAGGTCCAATGCGCTGCGCTAAGACCTCTGCCGCCTGCAAAGTCGCCAAAGCCTGAACGTAACGCGGGCGGATGCTGCCAGCGAATTTACGCGTGCGGTAACGGCAATTTTTTGACACCGGCAGCAGTGCGCGCCGATGGAGGAGCCGCGAAGTGTGGTCTATAGCTGTCCCGCCCACGCCGCGCTGCCTGTTTCACGCCAGTGCTGCCACCATTTAACCACTGTGCTCACTGCAATCCCGAAAAGCTCCGCCGCTTCGTGTCGAGTCGTCCCGGATGCAACCGCTTCGATCACGCGCTTGCGCAGATCAGCAGAATAGGATTTCGGCATGCCCTCACCCCCAGCCAAGGAGAATCAATGCCGACAGACTCGCTCATCCGTAACGCTTTGTGAATCCTTTCGATTCAAATTCACCGGGAAATGCTGTAGTTTAAGATGAAATCATTCGGCAAGGGCTTCTCGGGCCCTGCGTGCCGCCACTGGCCCTGTCGCCGCTACGAGCCCTCATCCGGCACTCCAAGACAAAGGCGCCAAGTCGTCGTTAAGTCTTAGAGTGATTCGACGGTGCCATTTGGTCGAAATGCGCCATCCATGCGAGAGGAGCTGGCCGCCGTGGACGCTGGACCGCCGTTTATGGCTGAGCATGCAACAAGACGCCTCGCTGCCGTTCCCGGCAAGCGAGGGAGGGTATCAAGCGGGGCTGCAGTCGCTGTAAAGCCCGTGGCGAAGAGAGTGCTGGTTGTCGATGTCGGCGGAAACTCGGTCAAGATCCTTGCCAGCGGGCACAAGGTGCGCCGCTCGTTTCCGTCGGGGCGGAAAATGACGCCCAAAGACATGGTCGCGGGCGTGAAGAAACTCACGGCGGATTGGCACTACGACGTGGTGTCGATCGGCTATCCAGGCCCGGTGCTTCACGGCAGACCGGTCGGGGAGCCGCGCAACCTCGGGCGCGGATGGGTCGGCTTCGATTTTGCGCGCGCATTCGGTTGCCCGGTGAAAGTCGTCAATGATGCCGCCATGCAAGCCCTGGGGAGTTACCGGGGCGGCAAGATGCTCTTTCTCGGGCTCGGAACCGGACTTGGATCAACCCTGATCGTTGACGGCATCGTCGAGCCCATGGAACTCGCTCACCTGCCCTACAAGAAGGGCACCTATGAGGACTATGTCGGCCGCGCCGGCCTGAAACGGCACGGCAAGACGAAGTGGCGAAAATATGTGGCCGACGTGGTGGCGCGGCTCGTCGCCGCGCTAGAGCCTGACGAAACCGTGATCGGCGGCGGCAATGTCAAGAAGCTCGCGGCGCTTCCGCCGCATACTCGTGCGGGCGACAATGCGAATGCGTTCCGCGGCGGGTTCCGGCTGTGGCAATTCGACTGCGGCAAGGAGAAAAACCCCACCCGCCGCAACGCGGCCAAAGCGCCGCCGTCAAGTGACCGATGAGGACAGCGCAGATGGTTGCACGATCTGGAACGGCTCCCGCGCAATCAAGGGGGAAGCGTGAGGTATGGCGCGAACTTCAGGACCATCATGAGATGATGCAGCGCGTGCACCTGCGGAGCCTGTTTGCCGAGGACGCGGCGCGCGGCGAGCGGATGACCGCGGAAGCGGTCGGCGTCTACCTCGATTACTCGAAAAACCGCATCAACGACGAGACCCTCAAGCTGCTGATCGAACTCGCCGAGCAAGCCGGGCTGCGCGGCAGGATCGATGCGATGTTTCACGGCGAGAAAATCAACGTGACGGAGAATCGCGCGGTTCTGCATGTGGCGCTGCGTGCGCCGAAGGGCGCATCCATCATCGTCGACGGCAGGAACGTCGTGCCGGAGGTCCACGCGGTGCTGGACAAGATGACTGACTTTGCCAATCGCGTCCGCAGCGGCCGATGGAAGGGTCACAGCGGCAAGCCCATCCGCAACGTCGTCAACATCGGCATCGGCGGCTCTGATCTCGGGCCCGTGATGGCGTACGAGGCGCTCAGGCACTACAGCGAGCGCGCCATGACGTTTCGCTTCGTCTCGAACATCGATGGCACGGATTTTGTTGAGGCGACGCGCGATCTCGATGCTGCGGAAACTCTGTTCATCGTCTCCTCCAAGACCTTCACGACGCTTGAGACGATGACCAACGCACACAGCGCGCGCGACTGGTTGCTGCAACGCCTTGGCGGCGACGCACAGGCTGTCGCGAGGCATTTCGTTGCGGTCTCCACCAATGCGGAAAAAGTCGCCGAATTCGGCATCGACACCGCCAACATGTTCGAGTTCTGGGACTGGGTCGGCGGCCGCTATTCGATGGACTCGGCGATCGGCCTATCAACCATGCTGGCCGTCGGCCCCGATCATTTCCGCGATATGCTGGCAGGCTTCCATGCGATCGACGAGCATTTCCGGACCGCTCCGTTTGGCTCCAACCTGCCGGTGCTGATGGGCCTTTTCGCCGTCTGGTACAACAACTTCTTCGGCGCGCAAACCGTAGCGGTGCTGCCCTACGACCAGTACCTGAAGCGTTTCCCGGCCTATCTCCAGCAGTTGACGATGGAGAGCAACGGCAAACATGTGACGCTCGATGGGGGGCCAGTCGAGACCGTGACCGGTCCGATCTATTGGGGCGAGCCGGGAACCAACGGCCAGCATTCCTTCTATCAGTTGATTCATCAGGGCACCCGGCTCATTCCGTGCGATTTCATCGCCTTCGGCCAGACGCTCAACCCGCTCGGCCGGCATCACGATCTGCTCCTGGCGAATGTCATTGCGCAGAGCGAGGCGCTCGCCTTTGGCAAAACGCGCGAGCAGGTCGAGGCCGAAGGCACGCCGGACTGGCTTGTTCCGCACCGCGTGTGCGAAGGCAATCGACCGTCGAACACCATTCTGATGGATCGATTGACTCCGGCGGCGCTGGGAAAGCTCGTCGCCCTCTACGAGCACAGCGTGTTCACCCAGGGCGCGATCTGGAACATCGATTCCTTCGATCAGTGGGGCGTCGAACTCGGCAAGGTGCTGGCGCAGCGCATCATCCCCGAGCTCGAGAGCAAGGTCGCGCCCAGGCTCGACCACGACAGTTCGACCAACAACCTGATCCTCCGCTGCCGCAAGCTGAAGAGCGCAACGTGATCGGGTCTGGCGCCCAATTGGAAATCCTCGCGGATGCCGAGGCGCTGGCGCGGCGAGTCGCCGATTGGCTGCTCGCAATATCGACGGCGCGCGAAGGTACTTTGGCCCTCGCGCTCTCAGGCGGCGGAACGCCGCGCCGGCTTTACGAACTTCTCGCGGGACCGCCGTATCGCGACGTCTTCCCGTGGCGCCGCACCCACTTGTTTTGGGGCGACGAGCGCTTCGTGCCTCACGATGATGCGGCGAGCAATTATCGCATGGTGCGCGGCGCGATGTTGTCACAGGCGCCGATTCCCACAGCCAACGTCCATCCAGTCCCGACCGAGGGGATAACGCCGGAAGCGGCGGCAGCGGACTACGAACGCGAACTCAAATCCTTCTATGGCGCGGAACGCCTTGATCCGGCACGACCGCTATTCGATGTGAATCTCCTTGGACTGGGCCCAGACGGGCATACGGCATCGCTGTTCCCGGGTACCGGCGTACTGGAGGAACGTGAACGATGGGTGGCGGCAGTCGTCGGACCCAAGCCCGCCCGCATCACGCTCACCTATCCCGCCCTCGAGAGCAGCCGGCATGTGGCGTTCCTCGTCGCGGGGAAAGAAAAGCGGGAGATCTTCGGCCGGTTTCAGCGCGGCGAACCCGCCTTGCCGGCCGCGCGCCTGCGCCCGATCGGCGCGTTGCACCTGTTCGCCGATGCCGCCGCAGCCGGAACTATGCGGGCATGACGAACCGGACAACATGAAGCGCACGGCCGAGCACATATGCCTTGCACGTCAAGGATCTCAGTCATCCGAATCGTCCGTGTCCGGATGACGCAGCGTCTCGACCACAAGAGCAAAGGGTCTAGGAGGAAACTGACCCGGTAGGACCGCGCCACGTGTAGCAGAAGTTTCATGCGCTGCAGGTCGGGCCAGGCCCGGTGGAAAACTCTTTTGAATCTTGAGGGGGCGAAGAAGCATGAGGCCGGTGCGCGGCCTTGGAAAACGGAAAGGCCGCGAGTGATCGCCGGTTGGCCGCTTTTCACGTCCTGCCCCACTCGAAATTAAAAAGAGCCATTTTTTCACGGACGACTGCCCCAGTCGAAATGCGAGGGACAACTTGTGTTCCGCATGCAGTTGACCGGCGCACTTCACCGCGCCGGAGTGCGATTATGCGACACTACGCCGGGGTGCGATTGTGCGCGTTCCAGTATCGCTCAAGATTGGCGATCAGCGCCGGGCTGAAGTGGCAATAGGCCTGCTCGCGCGCATAGACGGCCATATAATTCCGAAAGAGGTCGAGCGGCTCCTGCCCAATGCGAATTGCCCGCCGGTTGCCGGCGGCGCTAACGACGCCGGAACCGGTCAACCGGCTCACCACATCTTCGACTGCTGCGTCCATCGTGCCCGTGTCAGCAATTGAATCGCATATCAGCCGGCCGTCGGGGCTCGCGCAATCTATCCGGCGGTCGTAGAGGATCGCCTGCCGGGCAATACGATCGCCGGTGAACCGCGGCAATCTCAGATTGGCGGCGCCCGGAATGATTCCTTCCTTGCGGGCCGGCAGCGTGAGGTAGGCGTCGCGTTCGGCAATCACGTAATCGCAGACGAGCAGGACCTGGCAGTGGCCGCCGATGGCGAAGCTCTCCACGGCGGCGATCCAAAGCTTCTCGATCGGCGCGCCGCCGCATTCATCGGGGGGCGGCTCGCCTTCCAGGCAAAGTCCTCGATAGATCTTGTTGACGTAGCCAAGGTCGCGCTGGAGGTACCAGATGAAGGGGATGCGGCCGTGGTAAAGATGCGTCAGGTTGATGCCCGCGCCGAAAATCCGCCGTCCGCGGTATTTGGGAGTGTCAACCTCTCCGCCGCGCAGCACGACGACGTCCGAGGCCTCGTCAAGCAGGGCGAGGTCGACGCAGATCTCCATCCCGTCCAGCGTGGTTTCGTCTTCGGCGTTGAGAAAGCGCGGATGGACATAATTGACCACACAGGCCCGCCCGCTGCGCCGCACCGACGCGCCTTTGAGCGCGATGACGCCCTCGCGGCGAAACCGATCGATGAGATCAAGCGACTCCGGCCGCGGCAGCAGCATGGAATGGCAGAGGTGCCGGCCGGCCCTTTCGTCCGCCAGAACCGCCGCGATGAACAGGCCCTGGTCAATCTCGGCGCCGCTGCGATCGCGCTGGAGGCGTCCGGTCTCGGCCGCGAGCTCCTCCTTGCCCGGCGCCAGGCCGGGGGCGGCGTCTGCGGCGGCCATGACCAGGGTTTCGACCCGGACATGCCGAGACCTGTCCGACGTCAAGGCGCCATAGAGGCTCTCCACGTGCGCGCGGAGGAATTGCGTGCGCGTCCGGCGCGCCGTTTCGACGATGCTTGCGGCGGCCGCTTGCTCCCGCTCGGTGCGCCGGCCGAGAGGCGGCAGCAGACCGAGCAAATGAGCTGACTGCAGCCAGTACCGCGAGAAGTGGTCGCGATCCTGCGCGTAGGCCCCGGTCAGCTTCGGCGCCGCTTGGTTCCATGCGGATACCGCGTCGGCCGGCAGTCCGGCTGCCAGGAGGAGATTTGGCTCGTTCGAGGATGTCGCTTGGCGAGGCATTTCAGCCGTCCCTTCTGCTTTAAGGCGCATCTCTGGCACGCGAGGCGAAGGCTTAGCGCCTTCTCGCCTCCTCATAGTGCCTTGAGGATGCCGGCATTCTTAAGCGTGATGTTGGCCCACTTCCGGCTTTGATCTTGTTATCGACCATGAAGCGGCGGCCATTGATGGGACTATGCCAGATTTCGTGGTCGCCTTTCCCTTGCCGAACGAAGGCGCAGCCGGCTTCGCGAAGGATCGACTTTACGCGAGGCGTGTAGTTCTCTGCCATCAGGCCGCGATGCTTTCAGACCTCTCCGCGTCGATCTTGAAACGCAATCCGGGCTCGAAGGCAATGCCATTCTCTGTCAGCATCTCGGGGATTGCGACCTTTAACCTCTCGACCAGCTCTTCAAGCGTATCTGCTCCAGTGGCGGGGCCCGGAACGTCATTGCTCTCCGCAACCCAAACTTTGGCTTCGGGGTCCCATTCCACGTTCGCAACAACGGTTTGAGGCATGTTAACTTCCGGGGTTTCGCCACCGCCAAAAAATAATCAGCTTTTGAATGTCTTTCAACGTCTTTCAATGTCTTTCAATGTCCTTCAAGCCTTTCGACGACCTCGTAACGGTTCTCAACGCCCTCGATATTTTAACCCCGTCCGGTCGACTCGAACCGGCGGCGCCGACGGGCCCTGCGGGCGCGTTGCTCGGCCGTCCGGCTACGATTATTCTTGCCACAAGCAAGGAGCCGACCATGAGGCGCGGCCAGAAGGAGGAGACGCATGTTCTACCGAAGTTCGATCGCGGCAGCCGCCTTCGTCGCTGCGCTGTGCACCGCCACCGGCGACAGCAGGGCATGGGATGACGCCCTGTATCCGGATTTCAGCGGGCAGTGGCGCCCGATCGGCGGCCCCGGAAGATTCGACATCAGCAAACCTGCCGGCCGCGGACAAGAAGCGCCGCTGACCCCCGAGTATCAGGCCATCTTTGAGGCCAACGTCAAGGAGCAGGCCGCAGGCGGCCAAGGCACCACCAAGACCTATCGGTGCTTCTCGCCCGGGATGCCGCGCGTCACCAATGGATATGGCGAAATCGAATTCGTCGTTACGCCGGGAACGACGCACATTCTTGTCGACCACATCTACGACAACCGGCGGATCTTCACGGACGGCCGCCCGTGGCCCGCAGAGATCACGCCGACCCTTTTAGGTCTTTCCATCGGCCACTGGATCGATACCGACGGGGATGGCCGCTACGATGTTCTCGAAGTAGAGACGCGCGGCTTCCGGGGGCCCCGCTCTTTCGACGCCAGCGGCCTTCCGCTGCATTCCGACAATCAGACGATCGTCAAGGAGAGGATCTACATCGACAAAAATGACCGCAACGTTGCCCATGACGAGGTCACGGTGATTGACCACGCGCTGACGCGTCCATGGACGGTGATGAAGAACTACCGGCGCAGCCCTGAGCTTTACCCCACATGGAGCGAAGAGAATTGCGGCGAGTCCAATAATCATGTCACCATCGCCGATGAGGACTACATGCTCAGCGCCGAGGGCTTGCTGATGCCTACCAGAAAAGACCAGGCGCCGCCCGACCTGCGCTATTTCAAGAAGTACAACCGCTAAAGAAACGGTCTGTCACCGTGACTCTAGCTTCACACACGGACCGGCGTCATTCCGGAGCGCCGCGAAGCGGCGACCCCGGAATCCATAGCCGCAGACCGAGTCTTGTGGACTCCGGGCTCCCTGGCTCCGCCCGGGACCTGGAATGACGGAGACAAGCGTTCCTGACAGTACTCTAGGGAGAGAGACCATGCGACTGAAACATCTCTTGCTTTTGTCGAGCGCTAGCGCGTTCGGCCTTCTCATCCACGCCTTACCCACTGATGCGCTCGCGCAATCGGCCGTGGCGCTGACCGGACAGGTGACCTCGGCCGAGGAAGGGCCGATGGAAGGCGTGCTGGTCAGCGCCAAGAAGCAAGGCTCGACCGTTGCGGTGACGGTCGTCACCGACGCCAAGGGGCAGTATGGCTTCCCGGCTGACCGGCTCGATGCGGGTCATTATGCGATCGCCGTCCGCGCGGCGGGTTATGATCTCAGCGGCCCCAGGGAAGTGGACATCGCGGCGGGCGGCGCCAAGGCGGACATCAAGCTCATCAAGACGAAGAACCTGGCGAACCAGCTCTCCAACGCCGAATGGCTCATCAGCGCGCCGGGCCCCGATAATCTTAAGGCCAACCTGACCAATTGCGTGAGCTGCCATACGCTCCAGCGCGTCTTTGCCTCGGCCCACGACGCCGACGAGTTCAAGCAAATCTTCAGGCGCATGGGTACTTACGCGCCGGGCAGCACGCCGGTCCATCCGCAAAAACTCCTGCCCGGGCCGCGCGGCGACCGCTCCCCGATGCCTCCCTCGCAATTTGAAGCGACGTCGGCTTGGCTCGCAAGCGTCGACCTGAACGCGTCCGAAGCGCTGTCCTATGAGCTGCAGACGCTGCCGCGCCCCAAGGGCGCGTCGACCAGAGTGATCTACACGGAATATGACCTGCCGCGCAAAGAGGCGCAGCCCCATGACGTGATTGTCGACCGTGACGGCATGGTCTGGTATTCGGACTTCAGCAATCAGTTTGCCGGCGTGCTTGATCCAAAGACCGGCAAGGCGACCGACATCCCAATCCCGGTGCTCAAGCCCGAGCAGCCGAAGGGCAGCCTCGAAATCGAGCTGGAGGCGGGCGAGAAGAATGTTTGGCTCGCGTTGATGTATCAGGCGGGCGTCGCCCGCATCGATCGCATCACCCACGAAGTCACCATGTACCCCTATCCGAAGGAGTGGCAGTCAACCTCGGCGCAAGCTTCGATGGTGTCGCCGCAGCACGCCGATGTCGACGGCAAGGTGTGGAGCAACAACCAGGATACGCACTACGTCTATCGCCTGGATGTGAAGACCGGCCAGTACGAAAACCTGGGGCCTTCGAAGGATCCGCGCGGCAAGCAGATCTCGGCCTATGGGATGCCGACGGATCTTGAGAACAATGTGTACCAACTGGAATTCGGCGGTACGAGCATCGGGCTGCGCGACGCCAAGACCGGGGCCGTCACCATCTACGACACCCCGATCAAGAATTCGCGGCCGCGGCGCGGCCGCGTGGATGGGCAAAATCGCCTGTGGTTCGCGGAATATGGCGGCAACGCGATCGGCCTGTTCGATCCGAAGACGGCTGCGATCAAGGAATATCCGCTGCCGACCAAGTGGGGCGCTCCTTACGACGTGGTGCCCAACAGGGACGCCTCGCAAGTATGGACCGGCTCGATGCTGAACGATCGCGTGGCGCGGCTTGATGCCAGGAGCGGCCAGTTCACCGAATATTTGCTGCCGCGTCCGACCAATATCCGGCGCGTCTTCGTGCAGGAGGAGGGGCAAAAAACCATGCTGTGGGTCGGCAGCAATCACGGCGCCTCGATAGTCAAGGTCGAACCGCTGGATTGAAGCGACCGCCGATGGAAATCGCGATGGCCGGGTTCAATTCGGCCATCGCGGCTGCCTCTGCATCGCAGCCCGCAGCCGGGATTTTCGCTGTCGCTCAATCCGGGCTGCACGGCCTGCGCGGCCGAGCAATGGAGCTGCCTTTTTGTCCTCGCTTTGTTACGCTGTCCGAAGCGGGTTACAGGCAGAGGTTTTCCGGCCGGTTTTCTCCTTCTTGCGTGTAACTCTTTGATACAATCGGGCATGTGGTTTCGCGAGGTCACATTTCCGACCGTTGTCCGGGATCCGATCGATGAAAAGAATCCTTGGCATAACAAGAAACATATCCGCCGCCGCAGCAGTAATGCTCGCGGGCGTCGTGCCGCTCGCCGCACAGGACAGTCGCGCGCCGCGCGGCGCAGACGGCAAGCCCGACCTCAATGGAATCTGGCAGGCGCTGAACGAAGCCAATTATGATCTTGAGGCGCACGTGGCGCGCCCAGCGATGGCGCTTCGCCCCGGACCCTACGGTCCCGTGCCCGCGGCGCAAACGTTGGCGCTGGGCGCTGTCGGCGCGGTGCCGCCCAGCCTTGGCGTCGTGGAGGGCGGGGAAATTCCCTATAAGCCTGAGGCGCTGGCGAAAAAGAAGCAGAACCAGCAGGACTGGTTGAACCTCGATCCGGAGATCAAATGCTATCTCCCCGGCGTGCCGCGCGCGACCTACATGCCCTACCCATTCCAGATTCTGCAAAGCGCAAGCGCGCTCACGTTCGTCTACGAGTACGCGAGCGCGGTGAGAAACATCTTCCTGAAAGACCCCGGGCCCGCTCCGGCCGACTCGTGGATGGGCCAGTCCGTCGGACACTGGGAAGGCGATGCCCTGGTGATCGACGTCACCGACCAGAACGACCGGACCTGGTTTGACCGCGCTGGTAATTTCCATAGCGACAAGCTGCACGTGATGGAGCGCTACACGCGCTTGAGCCCGGATGTAATGTCTTACGAAGCGACCATTGAGGACCCGGTCGTGTTCACACGGCCCTGGAAGATCAGCATGCCGCTCTACCGCCGTCAGGAGAAGAATGCGCAGCTCCTCGATTTCAAATGCGTGGAGTTTGTCGAGGAGCTGCTGTACGGCCAGTACCGAAAACATCCGCTTAAGGAATGATCGAGGAGGTGAGGAAATGCCGAACCGATTCATCTCTGGGACGAGCGCCGTCGGAATGGTGCTCGGGTTCATCTCTCTGACGACTCTCCCCACGGCGGGCCAGGCGCCGGAGCAAATGAATAAGACAGCGACGAGCGCCGCGAGGTCTGATCTGCCGCGCATGCCGGATGGACATCCGGACCTGCAGGGCACCTACGATCTCGCGACGATGACGCCGCTCGAACGGCTGCCGGGCGATCCGGCTTTCCTCACCAGGGAACAAGCCATCGCCCTGCAGAGGGCCGAAATCGCGCGCAGGGCCAAAGACGACCTGCCTTCTGACCCGGATCGCCCAGCGCCGCCCGTGGGCGGCGACACGAGCGCGCCGAAGTCGTTCTTCGAGGCTTTGGAGAAGGCCGGAGGCGGCGCCGTCGGCGGCTATAACCGGTTCTGGCTCAACCAGGGCGCGGCTTATACCGAGGTCGCCGGACAGATCAGGACATCCATCGTCGTCGATCCGCCGAACGGCCATCTGCCTCCCTACAATGAGGCGGCACGCAAGCGGATCGCAGCGGCGCGCGCGACCCCGACATCGACTGCGGCGGAACGGCAGGACGGCACAGCCCAGCCGCCCGGCGCCCACGACAACCCGGAGCAGCGGCCGCTCTCCGAGCGCTGCCTGCTCGGATTCGGCTCCACGTCCGGCCCGCCGGCCCTGCCGGATTATTTCTACAACGATCTGCATCAGATTGTGCAGACCAAGGACCAGATCATGATTCTCAGCGAGATGGTGCACGACGCCCGCATCGTGCGGATGAACGCCGAGCATCTGCCGAAAAATATCCGCCGCTGGATGGGTGATTCGGTCGGACATTGGGAAGGCGACACGCTCGTGATCGACACCACCAATTTCACCGACAAAACCCGGTTTCGCGGCTCGACCGAGAACCTCCACGTCGTCGAGCGCCTGACGCGCCTTGACGACAAGACGCTGCTCTATCGCTTCACGATTGAAGATCCGGACACGTGGGACCGGCCCTGGACCGGCGAGTACGCCTGGCCGGCAACCACCAAGCCGATCTACGAATATGCGTGCCACGAAGGCAACTACGCGCTCGCCAGCGTGCTGCGAGGCGCGCGGCGGCAGGAGGCTGACGAGGCGGCGGGGCAAGCCAAGAAGTGATGTAGGGGCGGCCCTGATAGGCGCGCCAGCTTAAGCGGCGGCCGAACCACTCGCGACTTCCTCACCCCTTGTGGGGGAGGGGAGGAGTCTGCGGCAACGTTGGTGCGCGCCATTGGGCGACGCAAGGGTCGCCCATACAGCGGCTACGTTGCAGCACGCCGCTTTATTCGTGCCCGGCAACATCACGCCCGAGTAAACGAAGAGGGAGGGGTTCCATGTCTGCCACGAAGCGAACTCTATTGGCGGTGCTTTTCGTACTGCTTCTCTTCCCGGCTTTATCCCGCGCACAATCGCTCAGTTACGCCAAGCCCGAAGATGTGGGCCTTTCCGGCGAACGGCTGGATCGGATTGCCGGCACGCTCAACGCCGATATCGCCAAAGGGACCATTCCGGGCGCTGCGCTGCTGATCGTGCGCAACGGCAAGATAGCATTCTACGAATCTTTTGGCTGGCTTGACCCGGCCACGAAGAGGCCGATGCCGAAAGAGGCGATTTTCCGCATCTACTCCATGAGCAAGCCGATCACTTCGGTCGCGGCCATGATTTTGATCGAGCAGGGCAGGCTGTTTCTGAGCGATCCAATCCAGAAATACATTCCAGCCTTTGCCGACATGAAGGTCGCGGTGCAGAAGCCGGGCGCCGCGGGGGTGGATCTCGTGCCGGCGGCGCGGCCCATCACGGTGCAGGATTTGATGCGCCACACTTCAGGCCTGACTTACGGTTTCCTGCCCGGAACGCCCGTCGCGAAAATGTATCAGGAGGCCAATCTTTTCGGCGCCGATGTGACCAATGCCGGTTTCGCCGAAGCCATCGCCAGGCTGCCGCTCGCGGTCCAGCCCGGCTCAAGCTGGAACTACAGCCATTCAACCGATGTGCTGGGCCGGGTGATCGAGGTCGCGTCGGGCAAATCGCTGTACCAGTTTGAGAAGGAGAACATTCTTGACCCGCTTGGCATGAGCGACACCGGTTTTTCCGTTCCCTCGGCAAAGCAGAATTTGATCGCCGAGCCACTGGCGACCGACAACAAGGTCGTGGGCGCCGAGCCGGTCAGCAACCCGCGGCTTCCCGCGAAATGGGAAGCGGGCGGCCAAGGCATGGTTTCGACCGCGTTCGACTACGCGAAGTTCCTGCAGATGCTGCAGAACGGCGGCGCGCTCGACGGGCATCGCATCTTGAGCCCGGCAACAGTCGCGTTCATGACCTCCGACCATCTGGGGCAGATCGGCCCCGGACCGACAACCTATTTGCCGGGACCCGGCTACGGCTTCGGCCTCGGTTTTGCGGTGCGGCGGCAGGCAGGCGTCGCGACCTACGCAGGCTCCCCCGGCGATTATTACTGGGCCGGCGCCGCCGGCACCTCGTTCTGGAACGACCCGAAGCAGCGTTTGACGGTCGTGTTCATGATGCAGGCGCCAAGCCGGCTGTTCTACTATTCGACGCTCTTGCGAAATATGGTCTACGCTGCTCTCACCGAGCTGGAGAGGTAGTTCGGCAGGATGGGGTTGAGCTGCAATCAACCCCATCCTGCCGTCATGCTGCCGCTCAAGCCGCTTCAAGCCGCGATCGCACCGAGCGCATGCGGTCGGCGAGATCGCCCTCCATCACCAGCCCGCGCCTGAGCATGGTGTGGACGAGCGCCAGCAGCTGACGTTCCGGCGCAGGAACGTCGTTATAAACGGCCTATGCAAGCTCATCCTCGGCTCGGCGCCGGTCCAGCGTCGGCACCGCCCCGCTGATCGCGAGACACTCGCACATCGCGACAAGACTGGTTTTCCACGGCGGATCCGGATTGGTCACGCCATATTGCGGCGCGATGACATCCCAGGACTTCCCCTCACTCCGTATTGCCTCCAGCAGTGCGATTGGGCGAAGATCCACATTGCTTGTGACGCTCATTCGGCGGCCCTCATACTGGGCGAACTGTGGACAGGATGGCGCGCCTTGTGGACAGGATGAACGTCGGCCGTCCGACCGGGCCGCGGCAAGGCGACGCCAATCATGCAGTCGCGGGTGACGATCGCCGCGAGTTGCTCCTCGGTCCAGTTCTCGGTCCCTGAAGGCCGCACCGGAAGAACAATGAAGCGGCATTTCTGGTTGGAGTCCTCGACCCTGATCTCCACCTCCGGCGGCAGGATCAATCCGAATTCGGCGAGCACCTCACGCGGCCACCGAACCAGCCTGCGCCGGTAGTTGGTCGAGCGGTACCATTCGGGCGACATGCCGAGCAGGGGCCGGGGATAGCACGAGCAGAGCGTGCAAACGATCACGTGGTGCAGTGTCGGCGTATCTTCGAGCACGCGAAAATTCATGTAGTCGCTCGGGGTGCCGAACCCGGTGGGTTCCGCCCAGTCGATGCCGATCTCCTTGCAAGCGGCGGTGCCGTCCGCCAGGAGACGCGCCTTGAAAGCCGGGTCGGTCCATGCCTTCGCGACCAGCCGCGAGCCCGCGGCCGGTCCGATGGACTCGGCCCATTCGGTGAACCTGCGATGATCTTCTGCGGTGAAAAGACCGTGCTCGATCGCAAGCTCCCGCACCGCAATTTCGAGAACCTCGAAATCCGTTATTTCTTCCACGGTCGGCGCCGCCTTGTGCTCGTGGCCGCCGCCGGCATGTTGGTGCGTTGTCTGCATCTGCGATCCTTCTACCTTTCCACCTCAGATCATTCTCAAGCGGGCTCAAGCCAGCGATCCGGGAACTCGGTCTGCAACGTATCCTTCTCGGACGGATACTCTTCCCAAAGATCCTTCTGACGGAACCGGACGATGTAATATTGTTCGAGCCGGCCTTCCTGGTTAAAGGCTTCATCCTCGGGAATGAGGTCCTGGTATGTGCAGGCGGCGATCGTCCCTGAGACACCGCGCGCATACATCTGCGTGCGCGAGTAGAACATGTTGGGCAGATCTTTCACGCGGACGCGATCGCCCACTTTGAAGCGGGCGGGCGCATTGCCGGCGGACTTGCGCGCATGCGGCGCTTTAGTGCGCTTCATAGCGGGACTTCACCTCCGCAATCTTTTCCAGCAACTCGGTGAGCGAAATGTGATTTTTGTCTACGAGCATCCGCGCCGCCGCCCAAATCCAGCGGCCGTAGTACGGCATGCCGAGATAGAGGGTATAACCCAGATCGTTATCGGCCCGGCGGCGCCTTTCCTCCGCGTTCCATACGCCTCGCCAGGCAAGCACTTCGCATGTCACATAAGTGTTGAGTTCCCATTGTTCTTCTTCTTTTTCTTCGTAGTGGACCGGAACATCGCGCTGGCCGCCCACATCGTGCGGCGGGTGCATATAGGCGCGGTAGAGTGCGCTGGGAATCTCGTAGTTCCAATTTTGCGGCGTATGAATCGCCGGCTGCAAGGAGCCGATAATTTCGTATTGCTGACGAAGCTCGCTGCGTTGTGACATTTTGCGTCTGCTCTCTTTGTTTTCCGATCATCGGGCAGAAACCCGTGGCGCGGCGCCTTCGCTCATCCCGGAAGCAAGCGCATTGGCTGCGTGTGGTCGTCCATCGCGGCGCAGTATCGGCGCGGGCAGCGTGCCCAACGACCTCCTTGAAAAGAGCTTCGGCTCAATCACGCGTATTCAATCTCGATGCGCGTCGCTGGTTCCAATCATCGCGAGGTTTTTCCCGCGGATGAGGGCCGGCGTTGCGCGCCGAACAAATTTTTGGCCTAGTTCAGCGATTCCATGAAACCTATCAATTGAAGACCTCAAGTTGGGCCGGTAAACGCGGCCTTCCGGGCGGGCTCCATATGCTTCGAATTTCGGAAGCGCTCAACTAGGGAAGAAACTCACCCGGTAGGACCGCGCCACGGGCAGCGGACGTTTCATGCGCTGCAGGTCGGGCCAGGCCCGGTGGAAAACTCTTTTGAATTCCGAGCGGGTCAGCACGCGTCGAGCAGCGGCGCCGCAATCACTCGCGGCCGTGATCGCTTCGATGCCTTTTATGATGCATTTCCGCCTCACCGGACTTGAATTTACAGCGCGTCCCGGTGAAATTGAACCGCTCACCACTTCCACTCTCGCCGATAGCGGCGGCCCAGTGAGGTCAGCACCTCATATCCGATGGTGCCGCTCCATAAGGCCAGGTCGTCGACCGTGATGTCATCTCCGATCAGGACAGCGTAAGCCCCGCGCCGCACCTCCTCATCCGACAGGCGCGTGACATCAAACGCCATCAGGTCCATGGAGACGCGGCCCGCCATCGGGCAGCGTTGGCCGGCGATGAGCGCAAATGCAGCGGATTTGGCGATACGTTCGGCAAGTGCGCTGCTCCCTTTGCTCCCCGGTCTGGCGCCGTCGGCGGCGCGCGGATAGCCGTCCCCATAGCCGACAGAGACGATGGCAATCCGAGATGTCCGAGGGGCGGTCCAGGCGGCCCCGTAACCCACGGCCTCGCCGCGCGCCACATCGCGCACCTGGACGATGCGCGCCTTGAGGGTGATGACAGGCTCCATCAGGTTCACGGTCGCCGGCGTCGGGTTTACGCCGAACAGCGCGGCGCCGGGGCGCACCAGGTCGCAATGGGTCGCGGGCCCGAGAAAAATGCCGGATGAATTGGCAAGCGACGTCGGGGTGCCGCGGAACATGAAGCGCAAATCGCGAAATGCCTCGATCTGCTTTGCATTGAGAGGGTGGCTCGGCGTGTCGGCGCAGGCCAGATGGCTCATCACGAGCGAAATGCCGTGGTTCGGCATTTTCGCCCGCGCGGTGAAATGCGGCGCCTCTTCGAGCGCGAAGCCGAGCCGGTTCATGCCGGTGTCAAAATGAAGCGCGGCGCCGCCGCCCCAAGAGGTCGCGGTGCGGAAGGCGTCCCACTCGACAAATTCGGCGAGACTGCCGATCACCGGCCGGGCGTTGATCTCCGCAAATATCGGTGCGGTTCCGGGAGGGAGGCCATTGAGCACATAGATCGCGGCATCCGGCGCCACCGCGGCCACGGCAGCGCGCACGCGGCGCGCTTCGGTCAGGTGGGCGACAAAGAACGTCGTGCATCCGGCCCTGGCCAGCGCCATCGCCACCTTGTCAATGCCGCAGCCATAGGCGTCGGCCTTGACGACAGCCGCGCAATCCGCCGGAACCACCCGGTTCGCGATCGCCTTCCAGTTCTTGACGATGGCGGCAAGATCGATCGTAAGGATGCCCCCGGTTTCGAGCGCCGGCGGTCCTGAGGCTTCGATCTGGCCGGGTTTGGGCAACTCCGGAAAGGAAGCCGGCGGCTCGGCAGCCGCTGCCCGATCGTGCTGAGGCTTAGCCGCGGGCGGCTGAGCTTGCTGATGCGAGGCGGCCGCCTGCGGCTCGTGCCCAGACTTCCTGGTTGGCTCTGGCAAATGCTGTGAGCGCTTCGCCGCCACGCTACCGATGACCCTGGCCTGGTTCGAAGCGGGCGAGACGGAGCCTCCGGCGGCGGATGGCCTTGTAGAGGCGGGCGACGCCCGGCGGAATCTCGCTTTCAGTATGCCGAAGGTCAAAGGGACCTCTCCGAATTTTCAATTTCGCCGGCGAACTGCCCCCCGCAGGCTCATCATATGGATGGATCAGGCGGCATGCGCAACAGGCGGGACCTCGTGAGTCGGGTTCTGGTCATTGGCGACCAGCATGCGGGCAGCGGCCTTCCGCGGCAGCGCGGTCGCACGTATGATCGGGCAAACGACAGATTGGGAGGAACCGCATGTGCCGCTTGCCGCGAACGCTCACTTTTTCCCTTTGGCCGGGACAATCAATTCTCCGGCGCAGGGTCCTTGGCCTCATCGCGCTTCTCCTGCTGGCCCCGTCCGTGTTCTTGGCCGGAGGCGCCGCCCGCGCCGCCGAGCGGCCGCCGGTCATGGGGCGCAACGGCGGCGTATCTGCCGGCCACCCGCTGACCACGGCGGCAGCGTTCGAGATTTTGGCGAAGGGCGGCAACGCCTTCGATGCCGGCGTGGCGGCGCTGCTCGTGGGCGGCGTGGTGGAGCAGGACCTCTATAGCCTTGGCGGCGAAGCCCTCGTCCTCGTCTATCCGCGCGGCGCCGGCAAAGTGACCGCCGTCGTAGGGCAGGGATGGGCGCCGCAGGGCGCCACCATCGACTGGTATACGGCGCGGAACAAGACCCTCGCCGGCAACGGGCTCGATCCGGCAGTAGTGCCCGGCGCGCTTCACGCCGCACTCACCGTGCTTGACCAGTGGGGGACGATGAGCTTCGAGACGGTGGCGGCGCGCGCGATCGAATATGCGGAACAGGGCTTTCCGCTGCGGCCTCGCACCGTCGCGGCGATCGCGCGGAACGCCGCATTCATCCAGGATTGGCCGGACAACCGCCATTATTGGGTCAAGCCCGACGGCTCGGCTTACCGGCCCGGCGACACGATCAGGTTTCCGACCCTGGCGCGCACGCTCACTCGAATGGTGGAGGCCGAGCGCGCCCACAAAAACGAGGGCCGCAGCGCCGGCATCGTGGCGGCGCGCGACCGCTTCTATAAAGGCGACATCGCCGATGAGATGGTCGGCTTTCTCCAGAAGCACGGAGCCCCTTTCGAGCGCGCCGATTTTGCCGAGTTCTTCGCCCGGGTCGAGCAGCCGAGCGTGACGACCTATCGGGGCTACGACGTCTACAAGCACGGCTTCAACGGCCAGGGACCGGTGCTCCTCGAGGCGCTCAACATCCTGGAGAATTTCGATCTGCGGTCGATGGGGCGCAACAGCCCCGCATATCTTCACACCGTCGTCGAGGCGCTCAAGCTCGCTTACGCGGATCGCGATACGTATTACGGCGACCCGACCTTCGTGCGCGTGCCGGCCGAGGGCCTGCTGTCGAAGGCCTATGCGAAGGAGCGCGCCAGGCTGATCGATCCCGCGCATGCATCGCGCGCTTTCGTGGCGGGCAATCCGCTGCCCTTCGACGGTCAAGTGAAGGAATGGCCCTACTGGGTCGCAAACATCAGGGATGCCGGCAAGTCCACCGGCCCGCTGCCCGACGCGGAGCCGGTTTCGGGCGCCTCGAAAGACACCACCCACATCGCCATCATCGACCGCGACGGCAATATCTTCGACTCAACGCCAAGCGGCGGCTGGATCGGCGGCGCCGTGATTCTCGGCAACACCGGGATCGGCATGAGCGTGCGCGGCGAGCAGTTCTGGCTCGATAAGACCCGCGCCGCCCAGCTTCGCCCGCGGGCGCGGCCGCGCTATACGCTGACGCCCAGCATCGTGCTGCGCGACGGTCAGCCCTTCATGGCGATCGGCTCGCCCGGCGGCGACAACCAGGACCAGACCATCCTTCAGGCGTTTCTCGATGTCGTGGAGTTCTGGCCCGACTGGTATCCGAACCTGCATGAGGCGTTCGAATGGCCGCGGGTTCAGACGCTGCATTTCTATGGCTCGTTCTGGCCGCATAATACGGGCTTCAACCACCTTAATCTTGAGGCCAATATTCCGGATACGGTCTACAATGATCTCAGAGCGCGCGGCCACGACGTGGCCCGCATCCGCGCCTTCGGCATGAACGGATGCGCGACCGCGGTGCTGATCGATCCAGCCACCGGCAACCGCATCGCCGGAGCGGACCGGCGGCGCGATTGCTACGCGATCGCCTACTGAGGCGGTGCGCAGACGGGTAGCCCGGAACGGAGTGACCGCACGCGCCTTCGCGTGCGGTCAGGCAGTCAGGGGCGGCAGGAGCCATGGCGCTCCGGCTTCAGCGCGGCAGGACGCACGGGATGATCTGGCGGCCGTGCCGGCGGTAAATACGGAAATCGGCGTCGGTGGTCAGCAGCATGGGATCGTTCAGCGTCTCAGTCATGCGCACGAGGCAGGCATCCGCGAAACTCATCGGCACGTCCGCATATTTCTCCAGCAGTTTGAGCACCGCATCCATGTCATCGGCAAAACGGTAGCGGCAGACAAGGGCGCCTCGGCGAAGCAATGAGGCAAGGCTTCCGCTTCCGCGCCCGCCGAGCAGATGGGTGGTCTCCGACAGCACCGCCTCACACGTCATCCAGGGTGGCGGCAAGCGAGGCGCCTGTGCGGCCGCCCAGCGATGGTTGGCATCCCGCACGCTGAGAAGCGCAACGAGAAAGCCGGCATCAACGAGCGCGCTTGCGGCCATAGCCGGTGGACTTCAAGTATTTCTTCGTTCGCGCGCTCAAGTCGCGCGGCAGCCCGTCGACCGAGCCCACCACGTCCGCGATGGCGTCGAGCAATGCCGGCTGCCGCCGACGCGACCTCCTTCGGCCGCCCAGTCGCTCGCGCACCACGTCTGATTTCGACAGTTTCCGCCGCCGTGACTCGGCTTCGATCTGGGCGACCAAGGCCTCGGGCAATCGAACTGTCAGTGTCTTCATAATGTCATTGTATTACACAACTGACGCACGCGCAATACAGCGATATATGCTAGCATACTGGCCCCTACGACATCCGCGCCGGCACGTGATCCTCCTCCGCCAGATCGAAGAACCGCGTCACGTCGGCCTTGAACTGTAATTGCACGGTGCCAGTTGGTCCGTGGCGTTGCTTGCCGATAATGATCTCGGCGCGACCGTGGACGGCTTCCATTTCGGTCTGCCACTTGAAATATTCCTCGGTGCCAGGACGCGGTTCCTTGTTCTTCAAGTAATATTCCTCGCGGAACACGAACAGCACCACGTCGGCGTCCTGTTCAATGGAGCCGGACTCGCGCAGGTCGGCGAGCTGCGGGCGCTTGTCGTCGCGATTCTCGACGGCGCGCGAGAGCTGCGACAGCGCCAGGATCGGGATGTTCAATTCCTTGGCCAGAGCCTTGAGGCTGGTGGTGATCTCGGTCACCTCCTGCACGCGGCCTTCCAGGGCGCGGCGGGTCGAGCCCTGGAGGAGCTGGATATAGTCGATCACCAGAAGGTCGAGGCCGCGCTGACGTTTGAGACGTCGCGCGCGCGCCGCCAGTTGGCCGACCGAGAGGCCGCCGGTCTCGTCGATATAGAAAGGAATCCGCTCCATCTCGCGTGCGGCCTCGGCGATGCGGTCGAAATCGGCGGGCGCAATCTCGCCGCGCCGGATGCGGTAGGAAGGGATTTCCGTCTGCTCCGAGATCATGCGGGTGGCGAGCTGCTCGGCGGACATTTCCAGCGAGAAGAACCCGACAATGCCGCCATTGCTCGACTCGATCTGCCCGTCGGCGCGCACGCCGCCCTCCCAGACTCTCGCTACGTTGTAGCCGATGTTGGTGGCGAGCGATGACTTGCCCATGCCGGGGCGTCCGGCCAGGATGATCAGGTCGGATTTCTGCAGGCCGCCCATCATGCGGTCGAGATCCTTCAATCCGGTCGCGAGACCGGACAGCCTTCCGTCGCGCTGATAAGCATGCGCCGCCATCTCGACGGCGGTGGTAAGCGCCTGGGAGAAGCGCTGGAAGCCGCCGTCGTAGCGTCCGGTCTCGGCCAGCTCATAAAGATTGCGCTCCGCCTGCTCGATCAGATTCTGCGGCCGCTCGTCGGCGGCGGCATCGTAGGCGGCGTTGACCATATCCTCGCCGATCCCGATCAGCGAGCGGCGTATCGCAAGGTCGTAAATGGCGCGGCCATAATCCAATGCGTTGATGACGGTCGTCGCCTCGGCGGCAAGGCGGGCCAGATATTGGCTCGCGGTGAGCCCGGCGATGTCGAGGTCCGACGGCAGGAACGTCTTGAGCGTGATCGGCGTCGCGGTCTTGCCGACCCGCACCAGGCTCGCCGCGATCTCGTACAGCTTCTGATGAACAGGCTCGAAGAAATGCCGCGGCTCGAGAAAATCGGAGACGCGGTAGAACGCCTCGTTGTTCACCAGGATGGCGCCGAGCAGCGCCTGCTCCAGCTCGATGTTGTGCGGAGCGGTGCGGTAAGGCGGTGTCCCCTTCGCCTGCACCTCCGGAGTTGGCGGATTTGCCGCCGGCTTGCGTGCGGTCGATTCGAGCGCCATGGCCTGTTTTTGGTTGACACGCCACCCGCCGGTGGCAGCGGGGCGAAATTGAAGCGAATCAGGTGACGCGTCGCATCAGCATCGCCGATGCGCAGCGGCCTGATCAATAAGGCTGAGATGCCTTCCAATCGCAATTGACGGCGCCCGCATAGGCGGGGTTGTTCGTTCTTTCCCCTCTATTACCAAGGTAAAAATTTTTATTGCCGGTTCGGCAAAGGCGGGGACTTGACGATCGGCACGCCAGCGGCGAAGCAAGCGCGGCGGGTTTCGATCACATCGAATCACTTAAACCCCGTCGTCGCCAGCTTGTCCCGGCGACCCCAAGTGTTTGCGCAGGGAGCAAGAGCAACGGGAGCAAGAGCAACCGAAGCGGCCGGGACAAGCCCGGCGCCGATGCCGGCCGATGGCGCCAGATACGCTGCCGCCTGACTGGAATCCTCCGCGTCTCACTCGCCGGCGAGCCGCAGCGGCGTGCGCCGCCCTGCTTCGCGTCCGCGCAGGCGAGCTTCGCTGCGCTGAATATAGTCGCGTGTGATCGGCACGATGCCCTGCCGCTTTGCCAACTGAATCTGGAGCACCATCATATTCTGGCGCCGGAATGCGGCCTCGGAGCAGGCGAGGTAGAATTCCCACATGCGCACAAACCGGGCGTCATAGAGGCGTACAACCTCGTCGCGGTGGGCGAGGAAGCGGTCGCGCCAGGCCTTGAGGGTCTCCGCATAATGCAGGCGCAGGATCTCGATGTCGGTGATGAGAAGACCAGCGCGTTCGATCGCCGGCAGCACCTCGGACAAGGCCGGAATATAGCCCCCCGGGAAGATGTACTTGGCGATCCAGGCGTTAGTGTAGCCAGGGCCGCTCGAGCGGCCGATCGAATGCAGGACCATCACGCCGTCGTCGGCGAGAATGCTGGAGCATTTCGTAAAGAACGCATCGTAGAAGCCAACGCCCACATGCTCGAACATGCCGACCGAAACGATGCGGTCGAAGGTGCCGGTGACGTCGCGATAGTCGAGCGCATGGAACGTGGCGGAGCCGTCCAGCTTGCGCTCCCTGGCGCGCTGACGTGCGATTGCGAGCTGCTCCTGCGACAGCGTGATGCCGGTGACATGGGCGCCGCACATCTCCGCTGCATAGAGCGCAAGCCCGCCCCAGCCGCAGCCGATATCAAGAAGCCGGTGTCCGTCTTCGAGGATGAGTTTTGCGGCCAGGTGCCGCTTCTTGGCGAGCTGGGCGTCGTCGAGGCTCATCTCCGGAGTTTCGAAATAGGCGCAGCTATATTGCCGGTCGGAATCGAGGAAGAGCGAATAAAGCCGGCCGTCAAGGTCGTAGTGGTGGGCGACGTTGCGCCGCGACCGGCCGCGCCAGTTGAACTGCCCGATCCTCCGCCACACGAAACGAAAGAGCGCAATCGGGGCGGCCCACCACGGCCAGGCGGACTTCCTCGCCACGAGATCGAGGAACTCGGCGATCGAGCCGCGATCCACCACGAAGGTGCCGTCCATGTAGGCTTCGCCAAGCCGGAGGTCGGGATCGAGCAGCACCGACCGTTGGGCGCGTGCGGAGACAAAGCGCACTGCGATCGGCGGACCGGTGCCGTCGCCGAACGTAAATATTGCACCTCTGGCTGTCGTCACGTGCAGGTTGCCGCAAGTGACATGCGCCAATGCCATACGCAAAAGCCAGTCCATGACGCAACGCTCCGGCCGGGCCGGTCAACACACGCATTCCATTGCACTATGACGGACTGCGCTATGCCGGCCAGGGCCCCTGAAGGTGGCCTCTTTTCCCGCCGCAGCGGGTATGGACCCCGGAATTACATAAGGTTAACAACGATCGGCCGGTTCCGCAATCCGGGAGCATGACAGAGCTGAGGAGGTGGCGGCGGGACGAACGGAAATTCGGCCAAATCGCAGGTAACTGGTCACACTCGATGGAAAATAATCTCGCATCGCCCCCGGAATGCGTTAATAAGTGCGGGGTCCACCAGGAGGGGGTGTGGGAAGTGAAGCAGATCTCGGTTTTCGTTCTTGGATTCGCGGCGGCATGCGCAAGCGCGGCGGCGCCCGCGCAGGACCTTACCGCGGGCAAGACGCCAGCGCAGTTGTTCCGTTCAGACTGCGCCGAGTGCCATCGCTCGCCGGCTGGCATTGCCCGCAGCCGCGACGTGCGGGCGCTCGCTGACTTTCTGCGCGAGCACTATACGACCAAATCCGAGACGGCGAGCGCACTCGCCGCCTATCTGTCCTCGTTTGCGGTCACCGGGGCTGCGGCGCGCAATCGCGGCGGCGGCGCGGCGCCGGCTGCAGACGCCGAACCTCCCCAGATTGGACGGCGAAATCGAAGCCACCGCGATGCGACCGCCGCGGATGCACGCTCCGATACGGGCGTCTTCGAAGACACAGGCGCGCGCCGTCGGCGCGGCAGTGCGTCAGGGGATGGCGAAACCCGAAGGGCGCACGGCGACAGCGAAGCGCCGCGACCGCCGGGCGGCATCCCGACAATGCCCGCGTCTGCTAAATCGCGCGATGGCGAGCCCCGCGACGCCAATGTTCCGCCTTCGCGGCTGCGTTCCCGCGCTTTGTCAGGGCGCGGCTTCGAGGGTGCGAATGCGGAATCGGACAAAGCGGCAGCGCCGAAGGGTCGTAAACGCCGCAGTCGGATCGAAAGTGCCGAGCCTTCCGCTGCCGACGTGCCGGCACAGACGAAGACAAACGCCGATGTACCGGGCGAGCCAGCCGCGCCTGGCGCGCCGCGCGAGGGCAATGTCTCGCTGCATCCGGCGGCCGCCTCACCCCCCGCGGAGCAATAAGCGCGGAGGCAAAACCGCTTACTCCTCTGCGTCAGCCGTCGCTGCGGGGCGTCATCGCACATCGGCTGGCGAGCCTGTCGAACCATGAGTTCCTGGCTCGCCGCATCCGATCCCGCGTTTTACCCAAGATCAGCGCTATAAAACGCCACATCGGCATGGACCGCGGCGCCGTGGTATGGATTCCGGGTGCGCCTGCCGCACGCGCCCCGGAATGACGCTCTCAAAAACCTTACGGACGCAGTGGCTCTACTTGTCGCCCTTCGCTTTCGGCTTCTCTTCTCCCTCTCCCTTTGGCTCTTCCTCGTCCCTTATGCTCTCCGGGTGCTCGAAGAAGTCCTCGGCAGCAGCTTCGCCGGTTACGATCACCGGCCGCTCCTCGCGCGGCGCAATCACGTCCTCGCCCCGGGCGATGCGCTCGGCCTCATCGGCGCTGCGGGCGACATTGATGGTGATCGACACCTCGATCTCGGGGTGCAAAGCCACCGGGACGCGGTGGAGGCCGATGCTCTTGATCGGCGTGTTGAGAGCGATCTGGCCGCGCGATACCGTAAATCCGCCGGCGGTGAGGATGCCCACGATGTCGCGCGGCGACACTGAGCCGTAGAGCTGTCCGGTTTCGGACGCCTGGCGGATGACGACGAAGCTCTGCCCGTCGAGTTTGGCGCCGACCTTCTCGGCCTCGCTCTTGAGCTCCAGATTGCGCGCCTCCAGTTGGGTCTTCATCGACTCGAACTTGGCGCGATTATCCTTGGTGGCGCGCAGCGCCTTGCCTTGCGGCAGCAGGAAATTGCGGGCGAAGCCGTCCTTCACGCGCACGAGTTCTCCCATCTGGCCGAGCTTGGCAATGCGTTCCAGCAAAATGACTTCCATCTTGGTCTCCTTCAAGGTGTCGTTTAAGCGGGCTGATCGATGAAATCTCTTTCGGTCCTCTCGCTTCAGGTCTTGCCCGCCGCCGGTGGGCCGCGCCTCGATAAGCGTACGCGCAGGCCGAACAGCGTCTCAGCGACGCCGACGAGAGTCATGACGATCACCGGCCAGATCAGGAAAGCGACGCAGGCGTAGGCGCCCGACAGCACGACGGCGCGACCGCGCCTGTGATGCGTCGCCGTATGCAGGACGGCAAATCCGATCATCGCGAATGCCACCGTCAGCGTCGCCGCAAACACGCTGGCAACCAGCCCCGCGACGTCGGGCAGGAACGCGGCGGCGAGCAGCGCTCCATACAGCGCCGCGGCGAGCGGCGGAAACGAAAGTGCGTTGAGATCTGGCCACGGGCGCTGGAGCCGGCCCGAAAGCCTCACGATCTGACCGGCAAGCCAAAGATTGCCCGTCAGGGTGATTGCGGCGATCACCGCCGCTGCTCCGGGCAGCACCGACACAAGCATTGCGATGACGCGATCGGCGTCCGGGATGCCGGGAAGCTGCGAGGGCGCGTCCTCAGGCGCTCCGGTCTGCAAACGCAGAATTTGTTCGAGGGCGCCTCGCAGGCCGTGTCTTATGGTGGCCTCGTCGCTCCCGAACGTCGCCAGCGCCCCGACGACGGCGGCGGCGCCGATGGCTGCCGCCCACAGCACGAGACGGCCCGGGGGGTACCATTCCATCTGCGGCGCCCCGCCGTTGGCGAGCGGGCGGCCCAGGAGCGCAAGATAGCCCAGCCACCATGCCGGCGCCCCGACGGAGGCCAGAAAGGTCGCAAAGAAGAAGATGCCGAATGCACTGCCGATGAGGGCAGCCGCCGCGCCGGCGGCGGTCAGGCCGGCCCAATGGCTCCAGCCCACGGCGACGATCATGATTGGCAGCGGCGCGAGATAGAACAGGACGACAGACAATCCGACCCCGGAGGTCACCGCCGCAAACATCAACGCCGCCGCCGTGCCGGCCCCAACTCCTATCAACAGGATCTGCGTCATTGCCAAGCTGTCCCGCTCCAGGAGCGGTTAGAGGCGGGTCCACGCCCGCCCCAACCGGAGGTCAGATGACGGACGACGGACGACGGAACGACAAAAATCTCATCGATCTGTCATCTGCCTTCTGTCATCTGTCTACTGGATCACATACGGCAGCAGTCCGAGAAAGCGGGCGCGCTTGATGGCCCGCGCAAGCTCGCGCTGCTTGAGCGCCGATACGGCGGTGATGCGGCTCGGCACGATCTTGCCGCGCTCGGAAATGTAGCGCTGCAGCAGGCGCACGTCCTTGTAGTCGATCTTGGGCGCATTGGCGCCCGAGAACGGACATGTCTTGCGCCGACGAAAGAACGGGCGCCGCGCCCCGCCGCCCCCGAATTCCCGGCCGCCGTGTCCAGCTTCGAAACTCATGGCGTCAATGCTCCGTCATTTCGCTGTCGTCTTCGCTCCCGCGATCCTCGCGCGCGCCGCGCCCGCCGTCGCGATCACGCCGACGTTCGCCGCGGCGTTCGTCGCGGTCACGGTCACGATCGACCTTTCGCATCATCGCCGAAGGGCCGGATTCGAGTTCCTCGACCCGCACCGTCAGGGCGCGCAGCACATCTTCGCTGATGTGCTCCTGCCGTTCAACCTCGGTGATCGCCGCCGCCGGCGCGTCCACATTGAGCAGCGTGAAATGCGCTTTGCGGTTCTTGCGGATGCGGTAGGCCAGGGACTTCACTCCCCAATACTCGACCTTCGGAACGCTGCCGCCCATTTGCTCAATGACGCCCCTGTAACGGGCCGTCAGCTCATCGACCTGCTGCTGCGACAAATCTTGCCGCGCCAAAAAGACATGCTCATACAATGGCATGCGAATGCCTCTCCATAGTTTGCGCCGATCCGGGCGCCAAGCCCTTCGTGCCTTTCGGGAAAGGCTCGAAAGCTCAAAGAAGGCGGGAACACGGGACGCAAGGACCATGCGGTCCAGCCGGTGCCGGCTCAAACCGCCGGCCCTGTGTAAGGCCTGCGACTCTCAAGACAACGGCCGTCCGTTCAGCTCCCAGCCGGGATCGAGCGGAACCCGGCGTTATAGAGCCTTTACGCCGGAATGCAACCTGAAAAGCGCCCGAAGAAGGAGCGAACTGGGGGCGCCCGCCATAGGCGCCAACTTTGGCTTCGCCGAGAATGAGCGGGTCGATTCGCGCAGCTTGGCAACGGTCTTCCCCGCTGCTTGCGGCGGAGGAAGCACCGCCGCCTAAGTCAGCGCCTGTGAGGGTCGCCTCTGCAGCGGATGGTGCGGCCAGTGCAGCGCAGGATCATCCTGCGGGCAGACGATGTGCGGCGGCGGCTCGTAAATCCTCCATCTGAGTCCAAATCAAGGGCTTGCGACATGCGATAACGCCAAAAGTCGAAAAGATTCACATTCGCTACCGGAACCTAACGCCCTTCACGCGCGGTCATACTTGACGTAATATCCCGCCGCGCCCCCAAATGCAGACTTCGGATCAAACCGCGAGCGGCGGGGCGCAGGCCCTTGTGCAGCCGCATGATGACCGGGAGGGAGGGGTGCCATGCTTCGAATATCGCCATCGCCGAAGCGACGCGTTGCGGGCGGCCTCGCCGTCGTCGCTCTGACGACGCTCGCGGTCATGGTTGCGGCGTCGACAAAACTACGCAGCGAGGATCGCGTTCCCGGCCTGACCGGCATCGACCGCTCCGACGACGTCATTGCAGCTCGCCAACTCGTCATGGACGGCATCGAATCCGAGATGATGGTCATCGAGCTGGCATTGGAAGGCAATGCGCCGCAGATCGACGACCTCAAAGCGCGCGCCGACCGCATCAGCACGTTGCTGACCGCCTTCCCGCATCTCTTCCCGCCGCAGACGAAACCGGGCGTAGCGGCTGACGGGTCGCCGATCAATACCACGGCGACGCTTGCGATATGGCAGGACTTCGATGCGTTCTACGGCATCGCCAAGGGCGCAGCGACCACCGCCTATGACGCCACTCAGGCCGGTACCGCAGATAAGTTCAGAGAGCAGGCGAAAAAGCTGCGCGGCGCCTGCGATGGCTGTCATGCGGTGTACATGAAGGTCGAACCGCCGTCGCCGCCTTAAGGCCGATCACGAAACGTGGCCGCCGCCAGGGGGCGTGCGGCCAGGAGATCGAGGACAAGGCAGATTGACGCGCGCTGGCGCGCTCGTCCTCACAGCCCATATCGCCGCGTGCGGCCCTGGAATGAACGGATCGCCCGCAGGAAGTCGATCTTGCGGAACGCCGGCCAGTTCACTTCGGAAAAGTAGAACTCGGAGGTCGTGCTCTGCCACAGCAGAAACCCGGACAGCCGAATCTCGCCGCTGGTGCGGATGATGAGATCCGGATCAGGCAGGTCCGGCGAATAGATGTGACGCCCGACGGCGTCCGGCGTCACGAGGTCGATAACCTCCTTCAGCGTCTTGCCCTGTCGCAACTGCTCGCGCAGAAAGGATTGCACCGCGTCGGTGATCTCCCGGCGCCCCCCATAGGCGGCCGCGATGGTGAGATGCATGCCGTCATAATCCTTGGTCGCGGCTTCGGCGGCGCGCACGGCGGCAAGCGTCGCTTCCGGCAAGAGGTCGAGGCAGCCAATCGCTCTGACGCGCACGCGCTGGCGATGGATTTGCGGCGCCTTGGCGAGTTGGAGCAATTTGTTTTCGATCGCTGTCAGGATGCCGGACACTTCCTGCGGTTTGCGCGCAAGGTTGTCGGTCGAAAGCACCCACAGCGTGACGGCCGGAATCTTAAGCTCGACGCACCAGGTGAGCAGGTCGTCGAGCTTGTCGGCGCCGACGGCATAGACCTCTTCAAAGTCCGTCAGTTGATGCTCCCGGCCATGCCGGCGATTGCCGTCCAGGATGACGCCGACATGCCGCGGCACCGCCCGCTCCCGGACCTGCCGCGTCAGCCGACGTTCGTAGATTCGATAGAGCGCCGCCAGCACATGCGACCGCGCTCTCTGCTCCTCAGCCATTTGACATCGAACTGTTCCGCCGCGCTCCCTGCGGCCCTTGTCGCTCTTGCCCTGGTCTAACGATACCGGTCCGGCCGATCGAGGAAATCCGCAACATATCGCCTGACCGCCGTCGCCAACGGCGTGAAGCCTGCATTGTAGCCAGCGCGGCGCAGGTTCTCCATCGAGGCTTCGGTGAAATACTGATAGCTGTCGCGGATCGAGGCCGGCATGTCGATGTATTCGATGTTAGGCTGTCGCCCGAGCGCCGCGAACATCGCCTCGATCATCTCGCGAAAGCTCTGCGCTTTGCCCGTCCCTACATTAAACAATCCGTTGACCGACGGCGTGGCGAGCAGCCACTGCACCACCGCAATCACATCGTCCACATAGATGAAATCGCGCCGCTGGTCGCCGTCTGCGATTCCGGGGCGATGGGACTTGAACAGCCGCACCGGCGCGCCGGCCTTGGCCTGGTCGAACACCTTGCAGAGCACGCTCATCATCTCGCCCTTGTGGTATTCGTTCGGGCCAAAGACGTTGAAGAATTTGAGCCCGGCCCATTGCGGCGGCAGCGGCTGCTTTTTGGCGGCGCGGTCAATGAGCGCAAGATCGAACAGGTGTTTGCTCCAGCCGTAGAGGTTCATCGGCTTGAGCCTGGCGAGCGCCGGGGGCGCATTGTCATCGACAAAGCCGGCCTCGCCGTTGCCGTAGGTTGCGGCGGACGAGGCATAGATGAAGGGCGTGCGCGTCGCCGTGCACCAGTCGAGCAGGCGCAGCGACAGCCGGAAATTGTTCTCGATCACCTGATCGCCATCGGTCGCCGTCGTTGACGAAATGGCCCCGAGGTGAATCACCGCATCGAGCTTGCGTCCTTTCAGCCAGTCGGACAGCTCGGACGGGGGAATGAAATCGGAGAGCTGACGCTTCTGCAGATTGCGCCACTTGCCGTCCGATCGCAGCCGGTCGTTGACGACGACATCGGTGCGCCCCGCCGCGTTCAGGCCGGCAACTACGTTCGACCCGATGAATCCTGCTCCGCCGGTCACGAGCAACATCAGCGCCTGCTTTGCCTAGAGCTTATTCCAACAACATTGAGCGAGTCCGGCTCCTCGCAGGGGAGAGGTCGCGATGGGCGCGAAGCGCTCATCCGGGTGGCCGCAACGTGTTTGATTCAACCATATCGAAATCCGCCCATGCGCCTTGGCCTTGCCTTTGTGGACTCGCACGACGATGCGAGCCGAACCATGCCAAACTTGATGAAATGTCAAGCCGCTTGCGTCGCCCAGAACTGGTTAACGTTTAATAACAGAAATGTATTCAAAGGCTTAAGAGGAAAGTGCAAGCGCCGCTTGACAAAAAACGCAAGTGACACGCAAGTGCCCGGGCAAATGTCAAGCGGGCTCGCAGGGGCGCACTTATGACTTCATTCGAGACCGTTCTCGATCGGTTCGCCCGCAAGCGCGTGCTCGTGGTCGGCGACATCATGCTCGACCGGTTCGTCTACGGACATGTATCGCGCATTTCGCCCGAGGCGCCGGCGCCGGTGATCGAGACTACGGGGCCCGTGGACGTGATCGGCGGCGCCGGCAATGTGGCGCGCAACGTCGTCAGTCTCGGCGCCGCCTGCGACATCATAGCCGTGGTCGGCTGTGACGATGCTGCGTGGTCGATCCGCGCCGGCCTCGAAAGCTGTGGGATCGCGACCGATGGACTGATCGAGGTCCCGCGCCGTGTGACCACGGTCAAAACGCGGTTCGTGGCCCATCTGCATAACACGCATCTGTTGCGGGCGGATACCGAAGAAACCACGCCGGTCAGCGAAAAGATCGAAGAGGCGATCATCGCGGCGGCGAAGAGCCGGATCGCGGCTGTCGATGCGGTCATCCTCTCCGACTATGCAAAGGGCGTATTGACGCGAAACGTCATCGCGCAAGTGATCTCGGCTGCGCGGCGGGCAGAGAAGCCCGTCATCGTCGATCCTAAAGGGATCGATTATGCCCGCTACCGGGGCGCAACGGCCCTCAAGCCCAATGTCGGCGAGCTTGCGCAGGCCTTGGGCCGCCCGATCGCGAACGACGAGACCGCCGTAAAAGCGGCGGCCAGATCGCTGATAGAGCAGACCAGCTGCGAGAGCGTACTTGTCACGCGGGGCGAGCGGGGGATGCTTCTCGTCTCACGCGACGGCGAGGCTGTATCGTTCGATACGACTGCCAGGCGGGTCGTCGACGTGTCCGGGCCCGGCGATACGGTGGTGGCGAGCTTTGCTCTCGCGCTCGTCAGCGATGCCGGAACCCGCAATGCCGCCCGCCTTGCCAACGTGGCGGCCGGCATCGTGGTCGGCAAGAAGGGGACGTCGCAGGTTACGGCAAACGAGCTGCGCGAGCAGCTCTTGTCGCGCCCGCACTTTGAGTTCCGGGAAAAAATAAAACACATGGACGCGGCCGCGGACTGCGTCGCGGCGTGGCGCCGGGAGGGGCTCACCGTGGGCTTCACCAACGGCTGCTTTGATCTCATCCATCCGGGCCACGTGCAGCTCCTGTGCGAGGCGCGCTCGCATTGCGACCGGCTGATCGTCGGTCTCAACAGCGACGCTTCGGTGAAGCGGCTCAAGGGCGCCACCCGGCCGGTGCAGCCAGAGGACGCGCGCTCGGTCGTGCTCGCGGGGCTCGCCTTTGTGGACGCCGTCGTTCTCTTTGCAGAGGACACCCCGATCGAACTCATTGCGCGCATCAAGCCGGATATTCTGGTCAAGGGCGCTGACTATCGGATCGACCAGGTCGTCGGACGCGAAATCGTCGAGTCCTATGGCGGAAGGGTCGTGCTGGTCGACCTGCTGCCGGATTCCTCAACGACGCTCATCATCGATCGATTAAAGGCCGACGTGGCGCCCCCTCCCTACCCTCCACCGCAAGCGGTCGAGGGTAGGGAGGAGGTACTCGCCAAGGTAAAGTGATGTGATGTTTGGTTCTGGCGTTTCTCCATTGTTCGCCCGGCACCCTCATCCTCAGGAGGCCGCGCGCTTGCGCGCGGCGGTCTTGAAGGATGGCGCACGGCACGGCCGCGCCGGCAGCCATCCTTCGACACGGCCCCCCAAAAGGGCGGCCTCGTCAGGATGAGGCCGTCAAATTTCAACGGCCTGCCCTGGCTCGCGGACCATGCCTGGCCCCTCTGGCTCGCGCATGGCATCGATTGGCAGCGCGGCGCCTTCCACGAACATCTCGATCCCGCCTCGCTCAAGTGCGACGCGCCGTTTCGGCGGCTGCGCGTTGCGGCGCGGCAGACCTATGTATTTTCAATCGCAGCCCGATACGGCGTCGTCCAGGCCAAGGAGGCGGTTGCGCTTGGACTTGACTTTCTAAGGGGGCCGGCGCGGCTTGCCGAGGGAGGGTTCGCCTGGCGCTTTGATCTCGACAACCGGCCGATCGACCGAACGCGCGACCTCTACGACCACGCCTTTGTGCTGCTCGCATTTGCGGCGGCGGCCGAGGTAATGGGCGCTGAAGGCGTCGGCGCGGACGCCGCGACGCTCTTGGACTATATCGCGAAAGAGTTCGTCCACCCCGGCGGCGGTTATTGTGAAAGCATTCCGACATCCATCTCGGGTTTGGCTGAAGCGCGCCGGCAAAATCCCCATATGCACCTTTTCGAGGCTCTGCTGGCGGCAAGCGAGGCGTTCGGGAGCGAGCGCTGTTTCAACTGCGCAAGCGACCTCGCCGCTCTCTTCGCCACCCGCTTCTTCCAGGCGAGGGACGACGCATTGCCGGAATATTTTGACGCAGCGCTGGCGCCCCTGCGGGAAGCAGGGCGCTTCCGCGTCGAACCGGGTCATCACTACGAATGGGTATGGCTGCTTGACCGCTACGAGGCGGCTGCGGCGGCGATGGGCTGGCCTGTGGACCCGGACTTGCAGTCAGCGTTGCAATCGGCGGCCGAAGCCCTTTTTGGTTTCGCCGAACAGCATGGCGTCGATCCGTCGAGCAATCTGGTGGTGAACGGTCTGTGGAGCAACGGTGAGGTTTCCGACGGTGGTTTTCGGCTGTGGCCGCAAACCGAGCGGCTCAAGGCAGTGGCGCGCCGGCGGCCTGACTGTGTCCCAGGGGCCCTGGCGGGGCTTGCGCGGCATCTTGCCGGAGTGCGCCCCGGGTTGTGGATTGAAAGAATGGACGCCTGCGGGCAGCCGATCGCGGAACCCGCGCCGGCCACCAGCCTTTATCATCTCACCGCTGCATTGACCGATGACGCGGTAATTGGAGCTGGGCGAGTTGAACGGTGAACCCCATGGCATCGAAGCTTGAGCAACTGCGCGGTATGACGGTCGTTGTCGCCGACACTGGCGACATTGACGCAGTGCGCCGCCTCAAACCGCAGGACTGCACCACCAACCCGAGCTTGCTGCTCAAGGCCGTGGAGAATCCTGCCTATTCGCATCTCGTCGAAGACGCGGTGGCCTGGGGCCGCGGCCAAGGCGGCGACCGCGATGCGGTGGCGGCCGCAGTGTGCGACCGGCTCGCCATATCGTTTGGCGTCGAGCTCGCAAAGATCGTGCCCGGCCGGGTCTCAATCGAGGCCGACGCCGATTTGTCCTTCGACGCCCGGGCGACGATCGACAAGGCGCGCGCCATCATTGCGGCCTGCGAGGCGCGCGGCGTTCCCCGCGATCGCATCCTGGTCAAGGTCGCATCGACCTTCGAGGGCATCCGCGCGGCGGAGGTGCTCCAGCGCGAGAAGATTGACTGCAATCTCACGCTGCTCTTCTCGCTCGTGCAGGCGGCGGCCTGCGCCGACGCGGGCGTATTCCTGATCTCGCCTTTCGTCGGCCGCATCCTTGACTGGCACCTCAAGGCCGGCGGCGGCCCCTATGCGGGCGAAACCGATCCCGGCGTGGCGTCGGTGCGCAGCATCTATGCCTACTACAAGACGCACGGCTTCCGCACCGCCGTCATGGGCGCATCGTTCCGCAACACTGCCGAGATCGAAGCGCTGGCGGGCTGCGACCGTCTCACCATCGCGCCGCCGCTGCTCGACGCACTTGATGCGGATCACGGGGACCTGCCGCGCCGGCTCGATCCGAAAAACCCCGGCGACGCTCCGGCGCGGCTCATCCTTGATGAGAGCACATTCCGGTTCCGGCTCAATCAGGACGCCATGGCGACGGAAAAGCTCGCCGAGGGCATTCGGGTGTTCGCGAAAGATTTGTATGCGCTGCGGGCGCTGATGCGGAGCAAGCTCGCCCGCGCCGACGCGGCGTGAATCAATCCAGCGCGAATACGAACAGATAGCTCGACGTCTCCAGATTGTCGTATTTGATCGGATGCACGTGGCGGCCGCTGCCCTGCACCGCCACGTATTGCTTTGGTCCGATCGCGTAGGTGACGGGCGAGCCCTTGAGCGGCGTGCCGACATTGAAGCGCCATAGCTGCTGGAGCTTCTCGTCGTCATAGGCGACGACCCACCCGTCCTGGAGCCCGGTCAACACAAGGCCGCCGGCGGTCGCAGTGACGCCGGAGCGGATCTCGATGTCGGTCACGGTCTTTGCCAGGATCTTATTGCTGACCGTGTCATAGGCGCTGATGGCGCCGTAGTAGAGATCGCTGGTGTAGCTCCGCTTCTCGTTCCGCGCCCTGTCGAGCCCGCCGTTCGGGCCCTTGAAGGCGGCGGCGGCGCCATTCTGGCTGAAGCAGCCCTCCGCTCCGACGCCATAGGCGATGTGCTTCACTGGATTATAGGCGGTGGGCTGATAGGCGACGCCGCCGTGCCACGTCGGGCACGTGCGTTTCATCGGGTCGCCGCGCAGCGAGCGCGCCTCCTGCACGTAACGCTGCACGTCGAGCGCCGGATCATATTCGAGCGGCTTGCCGGTCTTGGGGTCGAGACCCTTGGTCCAGTTGAGGTCGTTGACGTATTGGCTGCCCTTGACGAAGCTGCCGTTGTTGCGGTCGAGCGCATAGTAGAAGCCGTTGCGGGCGAAATGGCCCACAACCTTGCGCATCTCGCCATTGATGTTGGCATCATACAACAGGTGGATGCCGACCTCGTCATAGTCCCAGGAATCGTTGGGCAGATACTGGTAGTACCAGACGAGCTTGCCGGTATCGATATCGAGCGCGACCACCGAGTTGGTATAGAGGTTGTCGCCCGGGCGCGCCTGCGGATCGTATTGCGGCACCGGATTGCCGGTGCCCCAGATGGTGAGCCGGGTGGCGGGATCGTAGGAGCCGGTCTGCCACAACCCGCCGCCCCCGGTCTTCCAGGCGCTGGTCTTGTCCTTCCAGGTCTCGCTGCCCGGATCTCCGGGCTTGGGGATCGCGTACCACCGCCACAGTTCCTTGCCGGTGCGCGCATCGAGCGCTGCGAGCCAGCCGCGGGTCGCATCGCCGGCGCCATTGGCAACGAGGACCTTGCCGTCGACCGCGAGCGGCGCCGCATAGAGTTTCTCGCGGCTGCCGAACTCGTCGACCGCAGTGACCTTCTTGTCCCAGACGATCTCGCCGCTGTCGCGATTGATGGCGATCACGCGGCCGTCGGGCAGATTCGCGATCACAAGGTCTTCCCACAGCGCGATGCCGCGGGTGCGCGGGATGTTGCCTTCATGCTTGACGCCAGGGTCAGCGATCCACACGAACTCGCCGTGGTCTCCGCTGCGGGCATCGATCTTGTAGACCGTGCCCCAGCCGTCCACGGTGTACATGAAACCATTGTCGATGAGAGGATTGACTTCGTTTTCGGGGCCGTTCTGGCCAACGTCCTGCATGCCGCGCAGCGCCAGCGCCCACACCATGCGCAGGTTCTTGACGTTGTCGCGGTTGATCTGCGCGAGCTTGGAATAGCGGGTCGAGCCGTAGTCGCCATTCATCATCAGCCAGTTTTGCGGCTCGTTTTGCGCGTTGATGAGCCGGTCGCGGTTGACCGTCATCTTATATTCGGCCGCCTGGGCCGAGGCCGCGAGGGCGGTGAGTGAAACGCCGAGCAAAGCGGTGAATGTGATGTTGCCGATGCAGTTAGGCATGGTCTCCTCCCTTAAAATCTTGGTTATTTGCCTCCTTGATTTCTTCGGGCGAACCGCAGGCGCAGGGCGATGGCGTTTTTCGCCCTGCTTCTTTGCAAGGCGTTTGCGTCGCCCGCGATTGCACCTCTCCCCGCTTGCGACCCGCTTGCGGGGAGAGGGAGCAGAGCCCTGCTCAGTTCAATGCAAACACGAACAGATAGCTCGAGTGCTCGAGGTTGTCGTATTTCACCGGATGCAGGTGGCG
>JAJPKK010000123.1 GCA_021323775.1 Hyphomicrobiales bacterium | reverse complement strand
GCGAATCGCCATTCATGAATCCTTGAATCGAAACGCGATTCCGCTGTCTAGAAAAATCTTACCGGCAGAACATCGAAAGGATGGCTATCCCACCTGGGCAGTTACCGAATTTCGGTTATTTCGTCGCAAGCATCGTGGCCGAACGCGTCAGCGGTCAGAGTTGAACGGAATTTACCCGCGCGCGACTGACCGACAAGCTGCACATGAATGTAACATTCACGGTGGACGATCTCGCCGCGGCCGCCGATGCCGCCGTGCCCTACGCGATGGACGGGGACACCCGCCGGCGCGCGAAACGCTGGCCGATCCGCGTGACCGCCGCGGGCGGCGTCAACACCTCAATTGCGAGCTTCGCCAACTGGCTTCGCCTTCATCTCGACAAGGGCGAGTTTGCCGGACAACGGCTACTGTCACCGGCCTTGATACAGCAACTTCAGACGCCACGCGTGCATGTCGCGGCATCAGAATTCGCCGAGTACAGCGATGCACATTATGGCCTCGGCTTCGCCTCGCACAGCTATCGCGGAGAGCGCGTCGTGAGCGCCGCAAGTTCCTGGCGGAGCTTGACGTTGACCGGCAGGCCCGGAAAGCGACGCGGCGGCCAAACACCCGGCCCAGCCACGACCTCGCCGATTATGCCAGCGATTACGACCATCCCGGCTACGGCCGGATCACCATCACCCATGCCGAAGGCAAATTGAACTGGGCGTATCGCGGTATGTCCGAGCCGCTCGCGCATCGACATTACGATACGTTCGAGCTGCCAGAGGCGCCCGCCGAGAGCCTTCGGGCCGCGTCGCAGCCCAACCAGTTTAGCATCTCATTTTCCGCCGACCGCGAAGGAAACATTGCGAGTCTGGCGATTCCGTTCGAGCCGCTCGTCAAAGACATCGTCTTTACCCGCCTTGCCGGCACCCGCCCTGCCGGCGGCGATTGCACGAATCCCGCCTTCCGTCAGCACTGCACCGGCAGGTTCATCAGCCAGGGAGCTACGACTGTTGTTGTCGGGCCGGACAATGATGGTCAACTCACGCTGACAGTTGGGAACCAACCAACCTACAAACTCCGTCCCTACCAGAGCCGAACCTTCGTCATCGACGAGCTTGAGGGCTTCCGGGTGGAGTTCCACCTCGGTCCGAACGGGGAAGCGGATGAATTGCTCTTCCATCAGCCGAATGGAACATTCGTGTCGCGGCGAGCGCAGGTGGGGGCGTCACGCTGAGTCTGAAATATCTGAACCCGTACAACGTCGCCACAACGGGAGGCAAGCATGGCTTTGAGCGGCTTCCCGAGCCGCCGCCTTCGTCTTTGTCGCCGCATCACAAATGCTGTTCGGCAAGCCAGGCAGCCACGGCATCGATCAGCGGCTGGGTGTTGTCGGTGAAAACGTGCCCGGCCGCGCTGGGCGGATGTTGGTCGGGGACCACCATATAGGTGATGCTCTGCACGAGAGATCCTTCTGCATGCGCGGCGCTCAGCAACATATGGGGCTCAAACGGCAGTATGACGCCGTCCGCCTCGTCGCGCAGCAGGATGATCGGAAGCGGAATGCGCGAAATCCAATAGGTGCCATCGGCCGCGCTGGCCTGTTCGTCACGATAGGTGAGAAAATGCTGGGCCGTGACGGCCGTCTGCCGGCCGCCGAGATAAGGCATTCTCATCGGCAGAACATCGCCGGCTTTACCGGCCGTCAGCGCATTGCGCGCAGCCGCGCCGAGCTTTCCGTAAGTGTCCTCATTCTGAATGAGGATATTGCGCGACTTCCACGGCAGCCTCGCGAATGGACCCGTCAGGATTGCGGCCTTGATCGCGGGGTCCCAGTTGGTCGCCGCATAGTATTCGACCTGGATCGTGCCGAGGCTATGTCCGTGCAGCACGATCGACGTGTAGCCGAGCGCCTTGGCGGTCGCGACCGCTGCCTCGATATCTTTGCGCACGTCAAGAAAATTGTCCGTGTTCAAATATTCGTCGTGCCCCCTCGTGCTGATGGTCAGCGCCGCGTAGCCCTTGGCCGACAGCCCGCGGGCCACGGCCCGCAACGGCAGTTCGGCGAGATTGGAGCCGCTGCCGTGCACCTGCACGATCATGGTGGCGCGGCTGGGCGGGACGTTGTCCGGCTGCCACAGGGCAGCATCGATTTTGGATCCATCGATCGCTTTGATCGCAAGGAACTTCAGCGAAGCGCCCGGGAGGGGCTGCATCTCTTCCGGCAAACCCGCGGGGCGCGGAACGGCATCGAATTCGATGCTCGCCGCAACCTGCGCCGCCCCGGCCGGCGACGCACAGTTCACAGCAGCAACCAAGAGAAACAACCCGACATGTGGGAGCAGGGAGTGGGAGTGCAATTTCATCGGAGCCTCCTTAAGGGCGACGCTTGAACCGTGTTTGACGCGGTGGACCGATTGCCGTTTCCCGCCCATATTCAGGGGGGACGTCGCTGAGCAGCAGCAATGGCCGATTTTATCTCTCGTCTTGCCACGCGTCTTGCCTATGGCGCCAGTCAACTACCACGGGTTGCGTGGTACGTGGGGCAAGGCATGGTCATGCGACAACTGTCCGAGATGGCCGGCCGCCGCGCGGGCCGCAGCACGCGCCCTCGGGCGTCGACCGATGCGCCGGTGCCGGATCGCCGACGTCTTTACGCGGACATGGCCATGCTGTTCCGGCAAGATCTCGCCAATGTCGAGGATGGCATCTATCCGATGCCCGTCGATCACGACGGTTCCTTGCCCCGGTTGCTCCATCGATCGCGCCTGTTCTTCGAAGATTTGCCCAATATCCACCGCCGTCGTGAGAACGGCCATCATCAGGAGGTGCTGAATGAGACGACGCGCGGCAAACGGCCCGCCTACTACCTGCAAAATTTTCATTTCCAGTCCGGCGGCTGGATGACCCAGGAGTCGGCGCAGCGGTACGATACGCAGGTCGAAGTGCTGCTTAACGGGACGGCTAATGCCATTCGGCGACAGGCGTTGCGGCCAATTCATGAGGTTTTCGCCGGACGCGATCCGCGCCGCCTGAGGCTTCTTGATGTCGGCTGCGGTACGGGACGCTTCCTTGACTTTTTCAAGCAAGCCTGGCCCCGGATACCTGCCCTCGGCATCGACATGTCCGAGGCTTATATCGCAGAGGCAAGACGCCATCTGAAGCGCTGGTGCTGGATCAAATTCATCATCGCGAATGGTGAATGCATTCCCCTCAAGGATCAGAGCCAGGATGCTGTGACGAGCATTTTCATGTTCCACGAGCTGCCGCCCAAGGTACGGCGCGTTGTCTTTCGCGAGCTTGCCCGCGTGTTGACCCGCGGGGGACGCCTTGTTCTCGTAGATTCGCTCCAGAGAGGCGATGAGCCGGATTACGATGGCATGCTGGAGCTGTTCCCACAGAGCTATCACGAGCCGTACTACGTCAGCTATCTCAGCGAGGACTTTCGTGCGATGGCGACAGCTTGCGGAATGACGCATGTCCGCGACGCCAATGCCTTCGTATCCAAGGTGATGGTCTTCGACAAACCCTGAAGGGCCACGCTTGCGGGCATGGCAATGAACAGCAATGTGAAAGGTTATGCGCGGGACGGTTCGCGAGGAGGCCAACTTATGAATGCGCCGACGACGCCAATGCCCGCTTTTGTCGACACACTGCGCCTGGCGCACTTTGCCATGATGGACAGGTTGCGCCGGGCGCAGGGGAATGCACTTGATGCGCTCGGGCTTGGACCGCGAGAGTGCGCCTTCCGGCTGGTCTCCTCAGGTCTGCATTGGCGCCTGCGCGCATATGGCGGGCCTGAAGCGGCGCCCACGCTCATCCTGGTGCCGGCGCCGATCAAGCGGCCGTACATCTGGGACCTCACTCCATCCGTCAGCGCTGTGCGCTACTGCCTCGATCATGGTTTTCGCGTCTATCTGCTGGAATGGATGCCGCCAGAAGGCGATGGACCCGACCTTGATGCCTGTGCCGGCGACGCTATCGGCGCATGCGTGGCAACCGCTTCGGAACATGCCGAGGGGGCTGTCCCCTTCCTCATCGGACACTCGCTCGGCGGCACGCTCGCGGCCATATACTGTGCCCTCGAGCCTCAATCGGTCAAAGGCCTCGTGCTGCTTGGGGCACCGCTGTGCTTCGAGGAGGCATCGAGCGGATTTCGCGATGCTATCGTCTCCATGGTGCCGACGGACTTGTCAGAAAGGGATGTCGTTGCAGGATCGCTCCTGTCGCAGGTCAGCGCTGCGGCATCGCCTCGCGCTTTCCTGTGGTCGAGATGGATGGATGCGGCTCTCAGCTTGTCTGATCCCAGCGCCATGGAAATGCACGCGCGCATTCAGCGCTGGACGCTCGACGAGGTCGCGCTCTCGGGCAAGCTGGTGAGCGAGGTTGTTCGGTGGCTTTATCGCGAAAACCGGTTCTATCTGGGAACCCTGTCGGTCCTCGCCCGAACCGTGGGACCTGCCAGCATGCGCCTTTCCACCCTCGCAATCGTCAATACGGCTGACGAGGTGGTGCCTTTGGCCTCGGTTGCGCCGTTCATCAATAAAATGCCGGCCGGGGCTGCGAGAGTCATCGAGTATCCGGGCGAGGTCGGCGTAGGTTTGCAGCACCTCGGCATACTTACGGGACGCCAAGCCTATGCTCGGATATGGCCACAGATCATTGCGTGGCTCAAAAGCCCGCAAAGGAATTGAAGGTCGACGGCAGCTTGACGGGCCTCGGCCATGCACCGTGGACAGCACGAGCCTGACGCCCGCCAAAGGGCGACGAAACCCTTGCTGGGCTTGACCCGGGCCTCCGGGCCGCGCCACATAACCGCTATGATTGCCCCCCTTCAGCATCGCCAGCGGATCGCGCGGTTGACGCCGCTCGAAGCTCTCATGCAGCGGATTGCCGAATGCGCGCCGCCGACATCGGCGCGCGAAATGCGTGCCACTGCGGCGCTCGGCGCCACATTGGCGCAGGACGTTGTCGTCGCGGACCGGCGTCCTGCAACCCCGCTCGCCCTCATCGACGGTTGGGCTGTACATGCCGAGCTGACCGCCGACAACGGGCCCTATGCGCCCGTCGTCCTGCCACAATTGCGCGAGGTCGCGGCAGGCGAAGCGCTGTGTGGCGACAGCGACGCCGTGGCGCCGGCTGAAGCCGTGACGTGGCGCGGTGGCAAGGGTGAGGTCCACGCGGCGGTAGCTCCGGGCGAGGGTGTGCTGATGCCCGGCGCCGATGCCGCCGCCGGCGAAGTGCTACGGCAGGCCGGCCACCGGCTGCGCGCCGTCGATGTTGCCGCCATGCAGGCGCTCGGCATTACCGAAGTGTGCGTGCGCAAGCCTCGCATCCGGGTGGCTTGGGCGGGCCGCGGCCGCAATGACATTGCCGATGCCATCGTGGATTGGCTCACCTATGCGATCATAGCCGAAGGGGGCGAACCGGTTGTCGTGACATCCGGCAGCGAAGTGGAGGCGCTTTTTGTCGCTGACGGCGTGGACGGCGTGGCGACGATTGGCGGCACGGGTGCAGGCGCGCGCGATGATACCGTGCATGCGCTGAGGCGAACCGGCGCTGTGGAAGCTCATGGCATCGCCATATCGCCGGGCGAGACTGCGGCGTTTGGCATCGCCAATTCCCGGCCGGTCCTGCTGATGCCGGGGCGCCTCGATTCGACTGTCGCCGTGTGGCTGCTGATCGGGCGGGCGATACTGGCAAGGCTCCGCGGCGCTGCCGAACATTTAACGTCGCGCAAAGGCGCCTTGACTGAGAAAGTCACGTCGACTGTCGGCTTGACCGAGCTTGTCCTCGTGCGCCAGGCCCAGGATCGCGTCGAGCCTCTCGCATCGAAATATCTTCCTCTCGCAACGCTCGCCCGAGCGGATGGATGGATCGTCATCCCGGCCGCAAGTGAAGGACTGCCGCCGGGCGCCTGTGTCACCGTATATCCGTTGCCATGAGTGTGCTGTCATGACGGCAGATCGCGGGATGCGACATCAGAACACGGACCTGCTCGCGACGGTGCGGTCTGCAGCACGCCAGGAGCAGTTTCTCGAAGTCATCTTGCCGGAGGAGGCGCGCCGGCGCTTTGAAAGCGCCATTGATCGATCGCCGCTTGCAGCCGAGACGGTCGCGATTGCGCAAGCGCTCGGACGCGTGCTCGCCTCCGACCTCGCCGCCGCAACCGACGTGCCGGCCTTTGACCGCGCCAGCGTCGACGGCTTTGCGGTCCGCGCGGCTGACACGATCGGGGCGAGTGAGCGCGCGCCACGACGGCTTTTGCTCAATGCGGAGGTGATCGCCTCAGGCCATCAGCCCGCCCTCGAAGTCCACGGCGGGACCGCAAGCGCGATCGCGACCGGCGGGGCGGTCCCGCGCGGCGCCGATGCTGTCGTGATGATCGAGCATACCGGCCTGGTCGAAGCACCCGAAGGACCAGCGATCGACGTGCGGCGCGCCGCCACGGCGGGGCAATTCGTGGCCTTCGCGGGCTCCGACATGGCGCGCGGCGAAACGGTTTTGCGACGCGGTCAACAGATCAGCTCGCGCGAAATCGGCATCCTGGCCGCCTGTGGAATTGCGGAAATTCCGGTGGTGCGGCGACCAAAGGTGGCCGTTCTCTCGACCGGCGACGAGCTGGTGCGACCCGGCGCACCGCTGCCGCCGGCTGGCGTCTACGACAGCAATAGCGCGATCCTCGGCGCGGCAGTCGAGGAGGCCGGCGGCGAGGCGGTGCGATACGGCGTGCTTCCAGACGATGAGGCGAAGCTCGAAGCGGGGGTGCGTCAGGCGCTGGCCGCCTGCGACATGGTGGTGCTTTCGGGCGGCACCTCAAAGGGCGTGGGCGATCTTTCCTACCGGATTCTTTCCCGGCTCGGGCCGCCGGGCGTGCTGGTGCACGGCGTCGCGCTCAAGCCCGGCAAGCCACTGTGCCTTGCCGTCGGTGATGGCAAACCGATTGCGGTGCTGCCCGGCTTCCCGACCTCGGCGATCTTCACCTTCCATGCGTTTGTCGCCCCGATCATCCGCGCTCGCGCGGGACTGCCGGCTGAGGCGGCACAATCCACGAAAGCGCTGGTGCCGGTTCGAATCCCATCCGAGATGGGCCGGCAGGAGTTCGTCCTGGTGGCCTTGGTGCCGGGCGAGCATGGACCGGTGGCGTTCCCGATCGGGAAGGGCTCGGGCGCCATAACGTCGTTCTCTCATGCCGATGGCTTTGTGACCATCGATGCCCTCAGCGCCGGTCTTGACGCGGGCCAGACCAGGGAAGTGACATTGATCGGCGGCCCCACGAATGTGCCCGACCTCGTGATCATGGGCAGCCATTGCGTGGCGCTCGACGCTGTCATCGGGCGGGTCGCCGAACAGGGCTTTGCGGCTCGCACGGTCGCGATCGGCAGCATGGGCGGCGTGGCGGCGGCGGAGCGCGGCGAATGCGACATCGCGCCGGTGCATCTGCTCGATGCGGCGAGCGGCCAATATAACCGCCACTTGATCCGTCCCGGAATTTCGCTCCATCCGGGCTGGCGGCGGATGCAGGGTTTCATATTCCGCGCTGGCGATGCACGGTTTGCCGGCAAGACCGCGCAGGATGCATTGCGCGCCGCGCTGGACGATCCGTCTTGCCTGATGGTCAATCGCAATCCCGGCGCCGGCACGCGCATCCTAATCGATCGGCTGCTCGAAGGCCATCGTCCGCCAGGGTACGCCAACCAGCCGAAATCCCACAATGCGGTCGCGGCTGCAATCGCACAAGGCCGCGCCGATTGGGGGATCGCGATAGCCAACGTGGCGGAGCTCTATGGCCTGGCCTTTCTGCCGATAGCCCCCGAGCATTATGATTTTCTGGTGCCGGATCGCCGCAGTGCCCGTCCGGCTGTCCAGGCCTTTCTGGCGGCCCTTGCGGAACCAGGTGTGCGGCGGCGTATCGCGGCTCTCGGCATGACGCTCGCCGAGGATGCTGTGCGATGAAGCGAGTGGTGTTTTGATCCTCCCTCACTTGGCCGGTGGCCCGAAAATGCGCCGCCCTGCTTTCATCGATCCTCGATGTGGGCCTGGCAAAGCAACGGTCCCAATTTGTGTGAGAGAGCCTTGTGCACGGAGCATCAAAAATGCATCGTTCTCGTTGGAAAGCGTCGGAAGAGCGAGCGCCACAATCCCGAGCACTCGCTCAACCCCGTCGCGGCTCGATAGTGGCTTAGCGCTGGCCTCATAAACGGCGACCGGAGGAAACACCATGTCCACAAGAGAAAACGTGGAAGCCCCCATCCATGAGCCTATGCTGATTGCGGGCAAGCGCGTTGACGGCCCTCTCCGCATCGAGGTCCGCAATCCGGCAAGACCCGACGACCTGGTGGGAACCATCGTGCGGGGCGCTCCTGAACACGTGGACCAGGCCGTCGCGGCCGCAAAGGCCGCTCAGCCGGCCTGGGCGGTGCGCAGCTTCGTCCAACGTGCCGAAGTGCTCGCCGCTGCGCTTGCCCGCATCGAGACCGAGATCGAGCGCCGCGCAGCAGTGTTCGTGCGCGAAAACGGCAAGCCGCTGGCGGAAGCGCGGGGCGAACTCATCAGCGTGCCGAAGCGCCAGCGCATGGCGCTTGCCTACGCGGCGGAGCTGGACGCTGGTCGCGCCCTCAAGGCGCCGCACGGACGGACATTTGTCGTTAATCAACCATACGGCGTCGTGGTGTCGATCGTGCCCTGGAATTCGCCCGTCGTGCTGGCCTTCACGCAGATCGTTGCGGCCCTGCTGGCCGGTAATTGCGTGGTCCTCAAGCCGCCGGAGACCTGTCCGCTGGCCCTTATGCGCTCGGTTACGATGTTCGCTGAGGCGCTGCCAGCCGGCACGATCAACGTCGTCACAGGATTGCCGGAGGAGATCGGCGACGCGCTGACCACCCATCCTGATGTGGGCAAGATCGGATTCACGGGCAGCATTCCCTCCGCGCGCCACATCATGGCGAATGCCGCCCAGACGATTAAGGGCGTGACCCTTGAATTGGGCGGCAACGATCCGGCGATCATTCTTGACGACGCCGATCTTGGCGCCTCGGCCATGAAGTCCATGCTGGGGGCGACGTTTCAAATGACCGGCCAGGTGTGCATGGCCATCAAGCGCATATACGTTCCCGCCCGGCGCCGGGACGAATTTCTGGAGTCGTTCCGTCACGCCGCGGAGTCCCTGGTGGTGGGCGACGGGCTGGAGCCGGCCGTCACCATGGGACCGCTACACACGCGCAAGGCCCAATTGCGGGCCGACGGATTGCTCGACGATGCCGTCCGCCGCGGCGCAAATGTCACCAGCCTCGGTCGCATCGACAACGAGGCAACGTTCTCGGGAGGATATTTCATGCGTCCCGTCGTGGTCACGGATATCCCCGAAGATGCGCCTCTGATGACAGAGGAGCAGTTCTGCCCGGCCATACCGGTCGCCACCTACGACGATCTCGACGATGCGATTGCCCGCGCCAATCGGTCTATTTACGGCTTAGGCGCCTCAGTCTGGAGCCGCGATGTCGAGCGGGCTATCGGCGTCGCCCGCAAGGTCGAGGCGGGACAGGTGTGGATCAACGCGCATGGCGTTCACGCCATCAACCATCTGGCGCCATATGGGGGCGTCAAGCAAAGCGGCATTGGCCGCAAATCCGGAATCGAGGGTGTTCGCGAGTATCTGCAGAGCCAGACCATCACGACGCACGAGCCTGATGGTGCGGAACAACTCGGAGTCTGAGAACCGAGGGAGTTTGAGACAAGAGCGCAGAACGCCAGCTTCCCAGTTTCTTAGGGCATGCTCCGGTCATATTGAGCTATTTCTCCGGGGTCATGGCCGGGCTTGTCGCGGCCATCCAAAGTTTACTCGCTTAGGTGCTGCAAGAAAGACGTGGATGGCCGCCACAAGTGCGGCCATGACGGCGAGCAGACGATTCCACGCGGTGGGAACGCGCGACAAATTTTACGCTTTTGTTTGCCTTCTTGATCGTACCAGGCGCCGCCTTCAATCTGATTTCAGGCCTTCGCAGGCGCCGCCAGATTGATATTGATGTTTTTCTCCTGCGTGAAAGAGAGCAGCTCCTCCAAGCATTCTTCGCGACCAATGCCCGACTGCTTGTAGCCGCCAAAGGGCGTGCCGAGGAAATGCTTGCTGACGTCGTTGATCCAGATGAAGCCCGCTTCGACATTGGCCGCGGCGCGGTGGGCTGTACTGAGATCATTGGTCCAGATCGAGGCAGTGAGGCCATACTCAACAGCGTTGACCTCGTCCAACATTGCGGCTTCGTCGCTCCATCGGAATACGGCGACGACCGGACCGAAGATTTCCTCGCGTGCGATCTTCATGGTGGGCTTTACGTCGGCGAACACGGTCGGCTCGATATAAAGGCCTTTCGCCAGCGCCGGGTCGCTGGGCGGACCGCCCCCGGTGATCAGCCGCGCGCCCTCGCACCTGGCGGACTCGATATAGCCCATCACGCGATCGAATTGCGTCCTGGAGATGATTGCGCCCATCGTGGTGGCCGGATCGGTCGGGATGCCGGGCTTCCATCGCTTGATGCGAACCTTGATGCGTTCGATCACCGCGTCGTAGATTTTTTCGTGGATGAAGGCGCGGCTGGTCGAGCCGCATGACTGACCGCACCAGGTGAAGTTCATGCCGCCGACCACGCCGCCCGCCACGGCGTCGGGATCGGCGTCGGGATAGGCGATCAGCGCGTTCTTACCGCCAAGCTCCAGCAGCACTCGCTTCAGGGTATCGGCGGCCGCGCGCATCACGGCCTTGCCGGTCGGAACGCTCCCGATCAATGCAATCTTGGCAACGCCCGGATGACTGGCCAGCGCGGCGCCCGCCTCCTTGCCGCCCGGCACCAGGTTGAATACGCCGGGCGGGAGCAGACCATCGATCAGTTCGGCAAGACGCAGCGACGACAAGGGCGCTTGTTCCGGGGGTTTCATGACCACCGTGTTGCCGGCGGCGAGGGGAGCAGCCGCCTTGCCGGCGATGAACATGAAGGGGTGATTGAAGGGCACGATGCGGCCGACAACTCCCAACGGCTCGCGCACGGAGAAATTTAGTCGGTCCGGCCCCTGCGGAATGGAGTGGCCCTTCATCTCGGTGACGAGCCCTGCGAAGAACTCGACCTGCGCCGCCGCCACGTTGGCGTCGCCGATCATTTCTGAGATGGGATTGCCGCAATCGGCAGAGTCGATCATCGCAAGCTCGCCGGCGTTCTCGCGCAGCACCCGCGCTACTCCCTTGAGCATGCGGGCGCGTTCGAGCGGCGGCACGCGCCGCCATTCCGCGAACGCTGCCCTGGCGGCGCTGACTGCGCCATCGACATCCTCGGCGCTGCAGTCCGCCGCTCGACCCAGCGAGTCGCCGGTGCCCGGGTTGATCTGCTCCAGATAGCGGCCACTCTTCGGCTCGTGCCACCTGCCGCCATAGTAAGCCCCGCGCTGGATTGGCAGGTTGAGTTTGATGGCGGCGAGCGAGTTGGGCGTAACGGGCGTGTTCATGGCGCTCTCCTCCCGATGTGTTAGCGTAAAAATAGCCTTTCGGCTGTGTCACGGTCCAGGATGTCGTGGCGCCGCGGATCGCGAGCTCTGCAAGGCAACATTTTGGGGTCTGGAGAAATCTCTACTTGGACCATCCGGAACTCAGCCGGACCATGGGAGTTTCTGCCAAGGCAAGTGTGGTAGATCCACCATGGTTACGCCCGACCAAATCAAACAGCGCATGGAAGTTGTGGGCAATGATGGCCTGCACGTCGGCGTTATCGATCGCGTCGAAGCGGGCGAAATTAAGCTTGCGAAGGACGACTCGCCCGACGGGCTGCACCACTTTCTGCCGCTCGCCAACGTCGAGTATGTTGACGACCGCGTCCATCTCAACCGCAGCAGCATTCGCGCGATGGCGGAATGGCGTTGACGATTGGCGGCGACTGCGCACGTCCGATGTGAAGTACTCGAGCTGGCCCCTAGGAGTGCTGAGAGGCCGAGGCCGGCTGCCGCGCACGAACGACGAGGACCGGGACGGCACTATGCGTGAGCACTTTGACGGTCTCGCTTCCGAGGACGATTGCGGAAATTCCTCGCCGGCCATGCGAAGCCATGACAATCAGATCGCAGACCTTCTGCGACGCTGCATCCACGATGGCCCGGTAGGGCTGCTCGTGCTCAACGCGCATCGTATCGCAATTGATCCCGGCTGACTTTGCAGCCTCCTTTGCAACGTTCAGATCTTTGGCGGCAACATCCGCTGCGTGCTCTTCGTATCGTTCAGGCGTATCGGTGACCATACCGGGCTCGATCGCGAATATATGAAAGGGCACCGTTACGGTCAGGGCGGTCACCTTGGCGTTGATGGATTTCGCGAGAGCGACGCCGTGCTCGATCGCTTTCCGTGACAGCTCCGAGCCGTCGGTGGGGATCAGAATGTGCTTGTACATGCATTCCTCCCGGTCCTTTGCAGTTTCAAAGATGCCGTTCTGCGCGGCAGGGCCTATGATCTAGATCAAGACGGCGCCTCCTACTTTCAGAAGCCAGACGCACCGATTGCGCTCGCGCCACATGAATTTTCGGCCGCTGCTAAATCCGAAAGGCATATCGAAGGCTGCTCAGGATTGAGCATCACCATGTGGCTGCCAGATCATTTAGTGTTGACGCAGATCAACGATAATGTCCGGCACATCGGGCACTCGTGAGCTGAAATGACGTCGTGATCGACAGGCTCGGCGCGCATGCGGATTGAGCGGGTCAAATGTGAGATGCCGGACAGACGCTCTTTGGTGCCAGTGGTTTAGTTGCGCGTCCTTGCTTGCACGTTTCACCTCGAAGAGTGGGATTTCAGGGAAATGTTGTTCCACACGCCCATCCCTGGCGACATGCCGGTACTGATTGGAAGTTGGCGCGCGCCGCGGTGATACCGTCACATGGAGGGCAGCAATTGACGACGCCCAAATGAGCCCTACGGACAGCACGCAACATGCCGTCGTGACCCCGGAGGGGCTGCAGGCGCTGTTCGAAGCGCTGAAGCGGCGCAACTATCGGGTGATCGGTCCTATTTTGCGCGATGGGGCGATCATATTTGACGACATCGCGTCGGTCGGCGACCTGCCGAAGGGGTGGACCGACGAACAGGACGGCGGGCATTACCGGCTGCACCGCCGGGATGATGGGGCCCTGTTCGGCTATGCGGTCGGACCGCATTCATGGAAGAAGTTCCTGCTTCCGGCGACGCAGCGGCTGTGGTCCGCGGAGCGCACCGAGCACGGCGTCGCCATAACGCCGGAACCACGCCCGAGCGAGCGCTTTGCATTCATCGGCGTGCGCGCTTGCGATCTCAATGCGATCGCCATCCAGGACCGGGTCCTGATCGGCGGCGCGCAGGCTGATCTCCGCTACCAGTCGCGGCGGCAAGGCGCGTTCATTGTAGCGCTCAACTGCGGCGTTGCAGGCGGTACGTGTTTCTGCGCTTCGATGCATACGGGTCCAAAAGCCTCCGGCGGGTATGACCTCGTCCTGACCGAGCTCGTCGACGACGGCGAACACCGCTTTGTCGTCGGTGTCGGCAGTGAAGGCGGAGGCACAGTGCTCGCCGAGCTGCCGCACCGGTCAGCCGCGAGTGAAGAGGTGGCCGCGGCGGAGGCGGTCGTCGCGCATACCTTGGCGAATATGGGCCGTGCGATGTACTCCGACGATGTGCATGATCTCCTGCTGCGCAATCTCGATCATCCGCGGTGGGATGAAGTCGCCGCACGCTGCCTTACCTGCGGGAACTGCACGCTGGTCTGCCCGACCTGCTTTTGTACCACCGTCGAGGAGTCGAGCGATCTCGACGGCAGCCGAACAGCCCGGTCGCAGCGCTGGGATTCCTGTTTCACAATGGACTTCTCATATATCCACGGCGGCAGCGTGCGAGCGACCGCGCGCTCGCGTTACCGGCAGTGGATGACCCACAAGCTAGCGACCTGGTGGGACCAGTTCGGCACCACGGGTTGCGTCGGCTGCGGGCGCTGTATCACCTGGTGCCCGGTCGGCATCGACATCACCGAAGAAGTGGCCGCCATCCGCGGCAGCGAGCCGTCGTGAGAGAGGACGTCCCGATGGAAGGCCTCGAACGCATCGTGAAAGAGCATCCGTTCTTCGCCGGGATGCAGAATGCGTTCTGCGACCTGGTATGCGGCTGCGCAAGGAACGTCCGGTTCGAAGCGGGTCAGTATCTGTTCCACGAGGGCGAGCCAGCCGATTGGTTCTACCTGCTCCGGCACGGCCGGGTCGCTCTCCAAGTCGCAGTTCCCGGACGCGGCGCAGTCACCTTTCAGACCATGGCGGAGGGCGAGATCGTCGGCCTGTCCTGGCTCATCCCGCCCTATCGCTGGACCTACGATGCCAAGGCAATCGGCCTCACGCGTGCGATCGCGATGGATGCGAAATGCCTGCGAGAGAAATGCGAGGCCGATCACGACCTCGGTTACGAGATGATGAAGCGCTTCATGCCGGTGCTGATCCAGCGCCTGCAGGCGACCCGATTGCAGATTCTCGATGTCTACGGCACGCCCGCATAACATGACGGCGGCGATAACTGCCGCCGACCCGATGGTGCCGCGCGTCGCGCGCGTGCTGCGCCGGCGTCGCAACGGGCCGCAGGTCTTTACCCTCGACGTTGAGCCGGAAGACCCTGCACCGGCTTTCGCGCCGGGCCAGTTTAGCATGCTGACGGCTTTCGGCGTCGGTGAGGCGCCGATCAGCGCGAGCGGCGATCCCGCCGAGCCGGGTCGCCTCGTTTACACCATCCGTGCGGTGGGGCCAGTCTCCTCTGCGCTGACGCGCCTCGGCCCGGGGGATTTGCTCGGTCTGCGCGGCCCATTCGGAATGGGATGGCCAATGGTGGAGGCCCCGGGTCGCGACGTCGTCATCGTGGCCGGCGGGCTCGGCCTCGCGCCGCTGCGTCCGGCGCTGTACCGGCTGCTCGCTGAACGGGCGCGTTACGGCAAGATCGTGCTGCTCTATGGGGCGCGCGGCCCTGCAGACATCTTGTTTCGAAATGAAATAGAATCGTGGCGGCGCCGCCTCGACATCGACATCGCGGTGACCGTCGACCATGCACCTCCCGACTGGCGCGGCCATGTCGGGGTGGTCACGAGGTTGATTGCGCGCGCTGATTTTGATCCGCTGCACGCCGTTGCGCTGGTCTGCGGACCCGAAGTGATGATGCGTTTTGCCATTGCGGGTCTGGGCGAGGCCGGGCTCGCCGACGACGCAATCTATCTGTCGATGGAGCGCAACATGAAATGCGCTGTCGTCTTTTGCGGCCATTGCCAGTTCGGGACCGTCTTCGTCTGCCGCGATGGCCCGGTTTTCCGTTACGACCGGGTGCGCAGCCTGCTCGCTGTGAAGGAAATCTGACATGGCTTCGGCAAAGCGCAAACCCCGGCTTGCCGTGTGGAAGTTCGCCTCCTGCGACGGGTGCCAGCTCACCCTTCTCGATTGCGAGGATGCGTTGGTTGCCGTCGCGGACGCCGTCGAGATCGCGTATTTCCGCGAGGCGACGCAAAGCGAGGTCAGCGGATATTACGACCTCTCGCTGGTCGATGGCTCGATCACAACGGCGCGCGATGCGGAGCGCATACTAGATGTGAGGAAGCGCTCGCGCACACTGGCGACCATCGGCGCCTGCGCGACTGCGGGCGGAATCCAGGCGCTGCGGAATTTTGCCAATGTGCGCGAATACGCGGCCGTCGTCTACGCCCGGCCTGATTACATCCGCACGTTGGCGACCTCGACAGCGATCGCCCATCACGTCCGGGTGGATTATGAGTTGCGCGGCTGTCCGATCGACAAGCGCCAACTGCTCGAAGTGATTTCGGCCTTCCTTGCCGGGCGCCGCCCGGTGACCCCGCCGCATAGCGTCTGCATCGAGTGCAAGCGCAAGGGCAACGTGTGCGTGATGGTGGCACACGGCACCCCGTGCCTCGGCCCGGTGACCCACACCGGGTGCTACGCCTTATGCCCCTCCTACGACCGCGGCTGCTACGGCTGCTACGGACCGAAAGAGACCCCGAACACGCCCTCCTTGAGCCGATGGTTCGCCCGCCTCGGCGTAGACAATCGCAACCTGCAGCGCGTCTACCGCACCTTCAATGCCAATGCCGACGAGTTCCGTGAGGAAAGCGAGCGCCATGGCGCATAGGACGATCAAAGTCGACTATCTGGCCCGAGTCGAAGGCGAAGGCGCATTCAAGATCGTCGTTCGCGGCGGGGTCGTGCAGAGCGCTGAGCTGAGCATTTTCGAGCCGCCGCGCTTCTTCGAGGCTTTTCTGCGCGGTCGGGCCTATACCGAAGCGCCTGATATCACCTCGCGCATCTGCGGCATCTGCCCGATCGCCTACCAGATGAGCGCGGTGCATGCGATGGAGAACGCACTTGGCATCGCCATCACCGGGCCGCTGCGCGCGCTCCGGCGGCTTGTCTACTGCGGCGAATGGATCGAGAGCCATACGCTCCACATCTACATGCTGCATGCGCCCGATTTTCTCGGCTATGCCAGCGCGATCGAGATGGCACGCGACCACGGCGATGTCGTGCGGCGCGGCCTCATGCTGAAGAAGGCCGGCAACGAAATTATGCGTCTGCTCGGCGGTCGTGAAATACATCCGATCAACATTCGCGTCGGCGGATTCTATCGAACGCCGCACCGACGCGAGCTTGCGCCGCTCGCCGAGCAGCTGATGTTGGCCCGCGACGCGGCGCTTGAGACCGTGCGCTGGGCGGCTTCATTCGATTTTCCCGATCGCGAGCGCGGTTACGAGTTCGTCGCCCTGCGGCACGCCGACGAATATCCCTTCAATGAAGGCCACATCGTCTCGAACCGCGGACTCGACATCCTGCCGGATGCCTATGACGATCATTTCGAGGAAACTCAGGTCGAGCGCTCGACCGCGCTCTACTCAAGGATTCGCACACGCGGCTCGTATCTGTGCGGGCCGCTTGCCCGCTACAACTTGAATTTCGACCGCCTGTCGGCGATCGCGCGCGAGGCGGCGCGCGACGCCGGCCTCGGCGCCACCTGCACGAACCCCTATCGCAGCATTGTGGTGCGCGCAGTCGAGGTGCTTTACGCATGCGACGAGGCGCTCAGAATTATCGCCGCGTACGAGGAGCCGGAGCAGCCGGCGATCTCGATCGAGCCGCGCGCCGCCGTCGGCTACGCGGCGACTGAAGCGCCGCGCGGCCTCCTCTATCACCGCTACCGCCTCGACGAGGACGGCACCATTGCGGATGCGCGAATCGTACCGCCGACCTCGCAGAACCAGGCGAGCATCGAGGAGGACCTTAAGGGTTTCATCGAAGGCTTCCTCGATCTGCCGGATGATGAGCTGCGCCACCGCTGCGAGCAGACAGTGCGCAACTACGACCCATGCATCTCCTGCGCCGCACATTTCCTTCGGCTTGAGATCGATCGCGGTTGACCATGGCGAATGATCATCCTCGCTGCATCGTTTTCGGCATCGGCAATGCTGACCGCGGCGATGACGCGGCCGGGCCGGCCGTCGCACGGCAGCTTCGGATGCTGTTGCTCCGGGGTGTCAAGATCATCGAGCATGGGGGCGAGGCGACGGCGCTGGTCGCGCAAATGGACGGCGCAGAGGCGGTCTTCCTGATCGACGCATGCGCCTCGGGTGCGCCGCCGGGCACAATCCATCGCTTCGATGTGGCCGCCGCGCCGGTGCCTGACGTTGCTTTGGGATTATCAACGCACAGCGGCGGCCTTGCTATGGCGGTCGAGCTTGCCCGCGCGCTCGGTCAATTGCCGCGTCGATGCATCATTTACGCGATTGAGGGCGCCTCATTCGAGATCGGCGCTCCGTTGTCGCCGCCGGCCGCCGCAGGCGTGGCCGCAGTGGCCTGCCGGGTGCGCGCCGAGATCGCCAAGTGTGCAAATCAGGGAGGCGGCCAGCATGCATGAAGCGTCGCTGATCGTGGACCTGATGCGCCGCATCGACGGCATCGCCAAGGCCGAAGGCGCACGGCGGATCGTCGGCGTCTCGGTCTGGCTGGGCGCGCTGAGTCACATGTCGGCTGAGCATTTCGCCGAACATTTCAAGCGCGCGGCGGCGGGGACTGTCGCTGCGGGCGCATGGCTTGACGTCTGTGTCTCGGACGATCTGGGCCATGCGAATGCCCAGGACCTCGTGCTCAAAAGCGTCGCGGTGGAGAGCTGAGCCGCCATGACGACACGTGCATCAAAGAAGGAAGGGACGGCGACTGGGCGGGCACGGTTGCGCATTGTGGTGCGCGGCGCCGTTCAAGGCGTGGGCTTCCGGCCGTTTGTCCATCGACAGGCCACAGCGCTCGGGCTTTCCGGCTGGGTGCACAACTCGAGCGAGGGCGTGGCGGTGGAGGCGGAAGGCGGCGCCGACGATCTCTCCATGCTGGTGGAGGTGATCCGCACGTCGCCACCGAGAAACGCTACGGTCTCAGCGATTGAAGTTCGGCGGGTCGAGCCGCTCGGCGAGGCTGCCTTCACGATTCGACCGAGCGAAGCCGCCGGCACCCGCGCGGCCCAGCCGCTCCCCGACCTTGCGACCTGCTCCGATTGCCTTGCCGAGTTGTTCGATCCCACCGACCGCCGCTATCGTTATCCGTTTATCAACTGCACGCAATGCGGGCCCCGCTTCAGCATCATCGAGGACATGCCCTATGACCGCGTGCGCACCTCGATGCGTCACTTCCTGATGTGTCGCGTCTGCCAGGCGGAGTATGACGACACGGCGAACCGGCGCTTCCACGCCGAACCCAACGCCTGCCCCGCTTGTGGACCGCGCATCGCATTATGGAATCCGCAGGGGCGCACGCTTGCGCGCGATCACGATGCGCTTCTCGCCGCGGCCGCAGAATTGCGCGAGGGGGCGATCGTCGCGCTGAAGGGGATCGGCGGATTTCATCTTCTCGCCGATGCACGCGACGAGGCGACGGTGCAACGGCTTCGTGCCCGTAAGCGCCGGCCGGACAAGCCCTTCGCGGTGATGTTTTCCTCGCTCGCCGAGGTCAGCGAAAACTGCCAGGTTGGACCTGTCGAGGCAGCGCTGCTCACCGGGCCGGCGCGGCCGATCGTGCTTTTGCGGCGGACCGGAGAGCTGATAGCGGAGGCAGTCGCGCCCGGCAATCCGTGGCTCGGCGTGCTGCTGCCCTACGCGCCGGTCCATCATCTGCTGATGCGGGAGCTCGGCTTTGCGGTTGTTGCGACCAGCGGCAACATCACCGGCGAGCCGATCGTTACGGGCGAGATTGAAGCCCTCAAACGGCTGGCCGCGATTGCCGATCTCTTCCTGGTGCACGATCGCCCCATCATCCGTCCGCTGGATGACTCCGTAGCGCGGGCCGTCTGCGGGCGCGAGCAGGTGCTGCGCCTGGCGCGGGGTTATGCGCCTGCATCAATCGCCGCTGCGGGAATGCCTTCCGGCATTCTCGGCCTTGGCGGCCATCTCAAGACGACGGTCGCGCTAACGATTCCCGGGAAGGCTGTGCTGAGCCAGCACATCGGCGACCTCGATACGGCGCTCGCGCGCGAAGCGCATGGCCGGGCAGTTGCGGACACGATGGAGCTTCATCGGGTCAGTCCGCGGCTCGCAGCGTGCGACTTGCACCCGGATTACGCCTCGGGCCGAGCCGCGGAAGCGCTGAACCTCCCGCTCGTGGCGGTCCAGCATCACGTCGCTCACATCGCCGCCTGCATGGCCGAGCATGGCCTTTCGGCGCCGGCGCTCGGTGTCGCCTGGGATGGCACAGGCTATGGCCCCGATGGCACAATCTGGGGCGGCGAGTTCCTGCGGATAAGCGAGGCAGGCTGGCACCGTGTGGCGCATCTGCGGCCATTCCGCCTGACCGGCGGCGATGCTGCCGCGCGCGAGCCGCGTCGCGCCGCCCTCGGCCTGCTCTATGAGGCATTCGGCGACCAAGCATTTGCTATGGCCGATCTTGCGCCGGTCGGGGCATTCTCGCCGGCCGAACGCGCGATACTCCACGCGATGCTCGTGCGCGGGACCAACGCGCCGCTGACTTCGAGCGCCGGCCGGCTCTTCGATGCCTTCGCGGCGCTGTGCGGGTTGCGGCAGCAGGTGAGCTATGAGGGACAGGCGGCGGCGGAGCTCGAACGCGCGGCCGGAGAGCGCGCGCAGGGGCGACGCTATGAATTTTCCGTGCGACCCGCAAAGTGCGGTGACGCGCCCCTGATCGTCGACTGGCAGCCGGCGCTTGAGTCGGCACTGGCCGATCTGCGAGCGGAGGTCGATGCAGGCGCGATCTCCGAGGCCCTCCATAATGGCCTCGCATTCGCGATTGCCGAAGTCGCAAAGCGCATCGGCGAGCGTCGTGTGGTTCTCAGTGGCGGCTGCTTCCAGAATGCTCGCCTGACCGAGGTCACGGTCGCGGCCCTGCGAGCTGGCGGATTCGATCCCGTCTGGCCTCGGCATGTCCCGCCCAATGACGGCGGGATTGCTCTTGGCCAGGCGGTATGGGCGGCGTGGTGTGAACAGAGGCAAGAGACGCCATGTGTCTGGCGATTCCAGGACGAGTCCTGAGCATCTCGGGTGATGAGCCGACCATGAGACTCGGACGTGTCGACTTCGGCGGCGTGGTCAAGGAGGTCAACCTCGCTTTCTTGCCCGAGGCGGACATCGGCGACTTCGTGGTCGTCCATGTCGGCTATGCCCTCGCCAAGATCGACCCGGAGGAGGCTCGGCGCACGCTCGCGTTGCTCGCCGAGGCTGGCGCTGCCGCAGAAGCCGCCTCATGAAATACGTCGATGAGTATCGCGATGGTCGTCTTGCCCGCTCGCTTGCGGCAGCCATTGCACGCGCCGTCGATCCCTCCGCCGACTACCATTTCATGGAGTTCTGTGGCGGTCATACCCATGCGATTTCGCGCTATGGCCTGGAGGACGTGCTGCCGACCAACGTGCGCATGATCCACGGGCCGGGTTGTCCGGTCTGCGTCCTTCCGGTCGGCCGCCTCGACGCGGCGCTCCGGCTCGCCGGGCGTCCTGAGGTGACGCTTTGCACTTACGGCGACCTCATGCGGGTGCCCGCCTCCCATGGCATGACGTTGCTGCGTGCCAAGGCGGCGGGCGCCGATATCCGCATAGTGTATTCCACGCTCGATGCCGTGCGCATCGCCGAAGCCGAGCCCGATCGTGAGGTCGTGTTCTTCGCCATCGGCTTCGAGACCACGGCGCCGCCGACTGCACTCGCGATCCGCCTCGCGGCCGCAAAGCGGCTCACGAACTTCGCGGTGTTCTGCAATCACGTGCTCACGCCTCCGGCGATTCAAAACATTCTCGAGAGCCCGGACGTGCGTGCGCTTGGGCGTGTGCGCGTCGACGGCTTCATTGGCCCTGCACATGTCAGCACGGTGATCGGTACCGAGCCTTACGCATTCTTCGCCGAAGAATTCGAGAAACCGGTCGTGGTCGCCGGCTTCGAACCGCTTGATGTCATGCAGGCCATCCTGATGTTGATCGCTCAGGTCAACGAGGGCCGGCACGAGGTCGAAAACCAATACGTGCGCGCCGTGAGACGCGATGGCAATTCGAAGGCCAAGGCCGATGTCGCCGAGATTTTTGAGCTGCGCAAGAGCTTCGAGTGGCGTGGTCTTGGCGTCGTGCCCTATAGCGGATTGCGCCTCAAGGAAGCCTACGCGGCCTACGACGCCGAGCGGCGCTTTGGCATTGCGTATGTTCCGGCCGCCGACAACCCGGCCTGCGAGTGCGGTGCCATCTTGCGCGGGGTCAAGAAACCGACCGAATGCAAGCTGTTCGGCACCGCGTGCACGCCGGACACGCCAATGGGCTCGTGCATGGTTTCAGCCGAAGGCGCCTGCGCGGCGCACTGGACCTATGGTCGTTTCCGCGACCGCCAGCGGAGGGCGCCATGAGTCCGAAGATCTTCCGCCGCCGGCTCGACATTCGGAACGGCCGCATCGATCTCTCGCATGGCTCCGGCGGGCGGGCGATGACACAGCTCATCGCCGACATTTTTCACGACGCGCTCGACAATGAGTGGCTGAGGAAGGGCAACGACCAGGCTGCGTTCGAAGTCTCTGGCGGTCGCATGGTGCTGTCGACCGACGGCTACGTGATCTCGCCATTGTTCTTTCCCGGAGGCGACATCGGATCGCTGGCGGTTCACGGCACCATCAATGACGTGGCGATGGCGGGCGCCCGCCCGCTTTATCTGTCGGCGAGCTTCATCATCGAAGAAGGCTTCGCGCTCGCCCACCTCAAGCGCATCGCTGATAGCATGGGCGCGGCGGCGCGAGCGGCCGGCGTGCTGGTGATTGCCGGCGACACCAAGGTCGTCGAGCGCGGCAAGGCCGACGGCGTCTTCATTTCGACCACCGGCATCGGCATCGTTCCCTTGGGGCTTGAGCTCTCAGCCGAGAAGGCGCGGCCAGGGGACCGGGTGATCCTCTCGGGAACCATCGGCGATCACGGCGTCGCCGTCATGTCCAAGCGGCAGAACCTGACCTTCGAAACCGCTATCGTCTCGGACTCAGCGCCGCTCCACGGACTTGTCGCCGCAGTGGTCGATGCCTGCGGGCCGGCGCTGCGAGTCATGCGCGATCCGACGCGTGGCGGGCTCGCGGCAACGCTCAATGAGTTGGCGCAACAGTCGAGAGTCGGGTTCCGCATCGACGAAGAGGCGCTGCCCGTTAAGCCCGAAGTGGCCGCCGCCTGCGAATTGCTGGGGCTCGACCCGCTCTATGTGGCGAACGAAGGCAAGCTGGTTGCCGTCGTGGCTGCGGACGCGGCAAACGCCGTGCTCGCCGCCATGCGCGCGGATCCGCTCGGCAGTGAGGCCGCGATCATCGGGGAGGTGGTCGCAGACGATCAACGCCTCGTGCAGGCCACCACGGCCTTCGGCGGCGGCCGTATCGTCGACTGGCTTTCGGGCGAACAGCTTCCACGGATCTGTTGACGTGCGCATTCTGCTGCTCGTCCACAGCTTCAACAGCTTGGCGCAGCGCTTGCACGTCGAGCTTATCGAGCACGGCCACATGGTCTCGGTCGAGTTCGACGTCAACGATACGATGACGCGGGAAGCGGTCGCATTGTTCGATCCCGACATCGTCCTGGCGCCGTTCTTGAAGCGAGCGATTCCCGAAGATGTGTGGCGGGCGCGGCGCTGCCTGGTCGTGCATCCCGGCATCGTCGGCGACCGCGGGCCGTCAGCGCTCGATTGGGCGGTGCTCCATGGCGAACGGGAGTGGGGCGTGACCGTACTGGAAGCTGAAGCCGAGATGGATGCGGGGCCGGTTTGGGCCTCCGCCGCGTTCCCGATGCGGGCGGCGACAAAGTCGAGCCTTTACCGCCACGAGGTCACGGACTCGGCCGTCGAGGCGGTGCTTACGGCGCTCGCGCGGATGCAATCGCGCAGCTTCGTTCCGCAGCGGCTCGATCCAGCCGCTCCGAACGTGCGTGGGCGTGCGCGCCCGTTGTGTCGCCAGAACGATCGCGCAATCGACTGGATGAATGATCCAACCGCCGTGGTGCTGCGCAAGATCCGCAGCGCCGACGGCACGCCGGGCGTACGCGATCGACTTTATGGCCGCGTCATCAGGCTGTATGATGCCCATCGCGCGGACGGCCTCACCGGCCGTCCGGGCGAGGTCATCGCACGCTGCGGCGGTGCGCTCGCACGCGCCACCCGCGATGGCGCCGTATGGATCGGCCATATGCGGGAGGAGCACGACAGGGCGCTGAAGCTCCCGGCCACGCACGTGTTTTGCCAACAAAGCGCCGTCTTGCCGGATGCCGCCGGCTATGCGCCGATCCGCTACGAGGAGGCAGGGCCAGTCGGCTTCCTGCATTTCGCGTTCTACAATGGCGCCATGGGCACGGCGCAATGCGAGTCGTTGCGCGTTGCCTATGAGCAGGCGCTGGCACGGCCCACACGCGTTCTGGTGTTGATGGGTGGGTTTGACTACTGGTCGAACGGCATCCATCTCGGGCTGATCGAGGCGGCCGACAGCCCGGCGGACGAATCGTGGCGCAACATCAATGCCATGAACGACCTCGTACGCGACATCATTACGACCACAGATCGTTTCGTTGTATCCGCGCTGCGCGGCAATGCGGGCGCCGGCGGCGTGTTCCTCGCGCTCGCCGCCGACGAGGTCTGGGCGTGCGAGGGTGTCGTGCTCAGCCCGCACTACAAGGACATGGGTAATCTTTATGGATCCGAATACTGGACTTATCTGCTGCCGCGCCGTCTCGGAGCGGAGAATACGTGCCGGGTGATGCAGGCACGCCTTCCGATGGGACCAGCCGAGGCGCATCGGCTTGGCCTCGTCGATCGCATCCTGCCGGCCTCGGCGCGCACCGATCGAGCGGTGATTGCGTCGATTGCGCGTACGCTGGAATCCGATCCGTGCTTCGATAGGCTTCTCGCCGACAAGCAACGGCGGCGCGAAGTCGATGAGGCGCAGAAGCCGCTTGACGTCTACCGTCTCGAAGAACTCGGCCGCATGCGGCTCAATTTCTACGGCTTTGATCCGAGCTATCACATCGCGCGCTATAACTTCATCCACAAGATCCCAAAGTCGCGCACGCCGTTGACGCTCGCCCGACACCGGTCGCGGGTCGTCAGCCGGTACAACGGCGGGCGAGGTGGAGACTCATTGAAACCAAGGACTATGCCGTAAGGCGCTGACAAGAGTTACAAGAGCGCTATGCACTTGTCTTCCGTTCCCGCCGCCCTGCTCACAATGGCTCGACCAGCACGTGCGCAGCGAGGCGGACCGTATCTTGGGCGTGGCACAATTCCGTGCCATGATTAAGCAGCGCCGACGAGCCCGCAGCGACTGCGTAGCGAAACGCCTGCTCAAGCTCGAACCCGGTCGCAAGGCCAAATATCAGGCCTCCCAGAAAGCTGTCGCCGGCTCCGACAGAGCTTACAGGAACAATCGGCAGCGCCTGGGCCCGCAACGTCAGGTCGGCGGTCGCCAGCAACGCGCCACGATGCCCCAAGGTTAATGCGACGATTTCCGCTTGGCCCCGCTCGACCAGTCCGCGGCTCGCCGCGATCCACGACGCTTCGTCATCAAGACGCGTCCCAACGAGTTCCGACAGCTCGCGCAGGTTCGGCTTGCACAAATAGACACCGCCCCCCGGGGCGAGCGCGGCCGCTAAGGCGGTGCCGGAGGAATCAAGCGCGAACTTCGCGTTCCGGCTCTTTGAGATCTGGCCCACGCGTGCGTAGAAGTCGGCCGGGACACCCGGCGGCAGGCTCCCGCTCGCAACCACGAAGCCCGGACTGCTTTCAAGCGTGTCAAGACACGCAAGGCAGGCGCGCCATTCTGATTCATTCAAGGCTGGCCCGGGTAGCACAAATCTGTATTGCTGGCCGGTTCTTTTTTCTTCGATAGAGAAGTCTTCGCGCGTTTCTTCGGCAATTTTGCAGACGCGGCTCGCAATTTGCTCTCGGGCTACAAGTTGCGACAAAACATGCCCGGTCGCGCCGCCGTGCGGGTAGATCGCGACTGGGTTCCCGCCCAGTCGCTTGATGACGCGTGCCACGTTGATGCCCCCGCCTCCGGGATCGCGACGCGCGGCCGCGCAACGCAGCTTGCTGGCGGGGACGATTCGTTCAACGGATGTCGACACGTCGACGGCCGGATTCGGCGTGATGGTCGCAACGGCAATCATCGGCTGACCAATCGTTGAGTCCGCGATTACAGTCCGCTCTGACGCCATCGGGGCATCATTTCGCGAGTGTCGCAATATAGGCGGCGACGTCGTCCGCTTCCGGCCTGGTCAGTCCGAAGTTCATCTTTCGATGTGGCCCGACCAGCGCAAAGACAAGCGCGTCGGCGTTGAAGCTCCATTTGCGGCCAATGACTTCAAACGGCGGCGACTCAGCGACTTCATTCTGCGGGCCCGGCCCGATGATGTGGCAGGCCGCGCAACGGAGCTGAGCAAGCCGCTTGCCTCTTTCAACATCGCCGCCAAACGCCGCGGATGTCGCCCCGATCAAAGCGAGACAGCACGCTGCAGCCTTGTGAAAATGATCCATAACCGTCTCCGTGAGATCAGGGCCTATTCGAACTTTCCAGCTCCTCCGGGCGGCCAGTTTCACTGCCGGCACACATCTGCGCTTCGGCTTGCTGCCGACGTCGCCGACCGCACGACAAGCTCGGCGCCCGCTCCAGGCTACTATCTTGCAGGCAACTCATTCGGCATTCGGGCGCCGCGGGACGCCCGTAATCAATAAATAACAACAAAAACCGGAAGACTTTGATCCTGGTCAACGGACGCCGCGGCGTCCCGGACGACAATAGTTGTAGCTATAGAGCTTCCATCCGAACCTCCGAAGCTCTGCGCACGCGGAAATCAAAGGCCGATGGGAAATGTAACAAAGATCGTCTTTATTGGCGCAGGCAGCATGTCATTTGGGTTGAGTATGTTCCGCGATATTTTCTTTGCGGAGCCTCTCGGCGGAAGCACCCTGACATTGGTGGATGTCAATCCCGAAAGTCTTGCACGCATGACGGCGCTTGCTGTCCTGTTGAACAAGGAGTCAGGGGCGGGCCTCAAAATCGAGCACACCGGCGACCGGCGTGCCGCACTTGACGGCGCCGGATTCGTCCTCAATGCCACCGCCATCGACCGCAATCGGTTGTGGAAGCTCGACTACGAAATACCAAGAAAGCACGGCATCCGGCAGACGCTTGGCGAGAACGGTGGCCCTGGCGGCCTGTTCTTCACGTTGCGGACACTGCCAATGGTGTTCGACTTCGCCCGCGACATCGAAGAGAGGTGTCCTGGCGCGCTGCTGATCAACTTTTCCAATCCCGAAAGCCGCATCATTCTGGCTCTCGCCAAATACAGCCGCGTTCGCGCTGTCGGGCTGTGCGAGGGAATTTTCGGGGGCCGCAACCACGTGGCGCATATCATGGATATCGCCCCTGCGGAGATCGATGTGTGGGGAGCCGGCCTCAATCACTTCCAATGGCTGATGCAAATTCGTCGGCGCGAGTCGGGTGAAGATCTCTATCCGCTGCTGCGCAAGAAGGAAGCTGATCACGACCCGAGCTTTGCGCCGCTCAGCCGAAGGCTCTTTCGCGCGTTCGGCCGGTGGCCGACGTGCAGCGACGAACACCTGGGCGAGTTCGTCCCGTACGGCTGGGAAGCCGGCGACCACGGCTACGACTTCGCCCAGGACGAGCGTGGTCGCGGTGAATTTCTCGACATGCTCAAGGGTGTCCTCGCCGGCTCGACTAACATGCCCGCATGGTGGAGAGAGCCAGCGGAAGAGCGCGGTGCCGCGGTGATTGCGGGCATTCTGCATAATCAAAAGCGCTTCATTGAGTCGGGCATTGTTTACAACCAGGGCGCAATTCCGAATCTGCTCGCGGATTTGGCGGTGGAAGTCCCGATCGTTGTCGACGCGGCGGGCGTGCATGCTGTCTCGCTCGGTCCGCTCCCGGACCCCATCGCCAAGTTGCTTTCGGTGCAGGCCAGCGTGCAACAACTTGCCGTCGAGGCAGCTGTGCGGGCCTCCCGGGAGATCGCCCTTGAGGCCCTTCTCGTCGATCCGGCCGTCAATTCCACGGTCGCCGCGACCAAGCTGCTCGACGAGCTGTGGGAGGTCAACCGCCCGTATATTCGCTCCTGTATCTAACGCGGAGAATGCCGCCGACTTCGATCTATGCGGGTCACGCTTGCGAGACGTAAATTCCCGGCGCCTCACAGAGCGGGGCATAGCCGGCAGCGGCCGCGCCCATCGAAGGCGGCTCCGCCGTAGCGCCGGAGTGGCGGGCGAGCCATGCGGCCAATTCCGGCCAGGCTACCCGGTCCTCGGCGCTCTTGATCAGTATCAGCATGTGCTTCTGAACCCGCGAAAGCTCGCCTGCCGTAAAGGACCAGAGCCAGCGCGCGACGTCGCCGTCGCTGTCCGCGAAAGCAATCAGGACCCTGCGCTTGACCACGAGGACAACGCATTTGTCGATCGCCTCAGCCGAAAACTGGTGCTCGGCGCCCACTTCGAGGCCGAAGAGGTCGCCCGGAAAATAGAACGCACCGATTTGCCGCCGGCCATCATCGAAGATCTTGTAGGTGCGCACCGTGCCGCTGAGGACCTTGTAGACGTAATCGGCCGGCTCCTTCTCGCCATGAAATCTCCGCGTTGCGCGCGAACGTCATGGGTGCTCCCACGAGATCGATCTGCTCGAGCAGGGTCTGGGGTGCGGCATTCGGCTGCGACCCGGAGCGCAGCGCCTGAGAGGCTGTAAGACAATGCGAGGGGAAAGGAGGCTGCGTCAGCATGGCTTAGCTCCACTGTCGGCTCGATGCTGTAGCGATACCGACGCAGCGCAGACCGCGCCAGGTGCTCGGTGAATCATGCCTCGTCTCCCTGGTCCAATCGAATCAAATCACTTCAGGCTCAAGATGTAAGCGATGACATCGCGCCGCTCATCCGGTTGCAAGGTGATGTTTGGCATCCGGCGATGCGAGGTCGCGAGCGCCGCCGTCAATGCAATGGAAGTTATGCCGGCAGTTGCGGCAAGCGAGGGAAATGGCGGCGCTTCGCTGTTGGGCGACGCCAATTGACCCTTAGCCACGACATGGCAGGCGGAACAGATTGCTTGCGCAACCTCGCGGCCGTGCCCGACATTGCCGGCGTCCTGAGCAAGAATCGCCGCAGAATCGAGCAGCGCTGTTGTGGCAAACGCCGTGAAGATCAGAGATATTCTCATTCCAAAACTCCTTGGTGCCGACCCCTGCATGAGGACGGGAATCGACGCGAGCTCTCGCCGCCGGCCTCACCGAGGTCGATTTCGGCGAGAATGGCAAAGCCCCGCTGTTGCAAGGCCTCTTTAGTCGCAGCGATGGCGTCCCCGAACCCGATCGCCGCCGACTTGGACAGATGGTGCGTCGCGTCCTCCTGACGAGCGTGGGACGCGAACCGTTTCTTGCAAGCTTGGAGCGAAAATCCATCGACAGGTTGATCGAAAAGAACGTCGAACTCCCGCAAAGAGCGAGAGTTTTAAATTTACGAGATTGAAGTGGATCACGTGGCAGCGTTTCTCGGTGCAACGCTTATGAGCGACTTGCCGCTTTCGCCTTGGGACGACCGTAGTTGGCTCCTGATCGAAGATGGCGTGCATCCGGCGCGGGAGCGCGAAGTCGAGTCGCTCTTTGCCATCGGCAATGGGTATATGGGAACCAGGGCTTCGATTGCCGAGGGCGGCAGGTTTTCGCGTCCGTCGACGTTCGCGGCTGGCATTTACGTTGCGGATGGGAACCTCGGGCCGCGGCTGGCGGTGCTTCCACCGTGGTTGCATGTCGAGGTGACAGTAGAGGGTCGGCGGCTCTCGCTTGAGGCCGGTCGGGTCCTCGCCCATCGTCGACAACTTGATCTTCGCCAGGGCGTTCTGTGGAGGGAATGGCGGCAGCAGGATCCGAGCGGCCGCATCACCCGGTTGAAGTCCCTCCAGCTTGCTTCTCTCGCCGATCGGCACCTGCTCCTCCAATCCGTTGCGATAACGGCAGAGAACTACGCGGGGGAGATTAGCGTGGCGACGCGTCTTGGCCCCGCAGATGGGAGGACCACGGACATAGAAGCGATTGTCGCCGAATCAGGCGCCATGCTCTTGCGCATATCTGACAGCAGAGTGGGGATCGCTTCCGCATCGAAGGTGCAGGCTCTGGCAGCCTCAAGAGCCGCATGTCACGAGGCCAGCGCGGATAGCGGAAAGGAGCAGTGGTCATGGGAGGCACGCTTCGGCGAGACGGTGCGCCTTGATCGGATTCTCACCGTCTTTACCTCGCGCGATGCCGCGAGCCCGGCCGAAGCGGCGCGCGATCATCTAACCACGGTACATGCCGGCGGTTTTCGAGCCGCGGTCGCGGGTCATGTCGATGCCTGGCGCCGCAAATGGGAGGCCGCCGAGGTTCGGATCGTCGGCGACGAGGCGGCGCAACGCGCGCTCCGCTTCGCGACTTATCAGCTCATCGCAGCAGCTAATCCTGACGATGAACACGTCTCCATCGGTGCGCGCGGCCTGACCGGGGAGGCATATCGGGGGCATGTGCTGTGGGACACCGAGATCTACATGCTGCCGTTCTATGTCTTCACCGATCCTGCGGCGGCGCGGTCTCTGCTCATGTACCGATATCACACCCTCGCGGCGGCGCGGCGCAAAGCCCAGGCGCACGGTTATGACGGCGCCCTCTATGCGTGGGAATCGGCCGACACAGGCGATGAGGTAACGCCGCGGCAAGTGGTCGGACCCGACGGCCGATTGGTGACCATCTCGACGGGCGAGCGGGAGCACCATATCAGCGCGGACGTTGCATACGCTGTATGGCAGTATTGGCGCGCGACCGGCGACGACGCCTTCATGGTGGCGGCCGGCGCAGAGATCCTTATTGAGACAGCGCGCTTCTGGGCGAGCCGGGCCCAAATCGAGACTGACGGTCACGCCCACATACGTCAAGTGATGGGTCCAGACGAGTATCACGAGATTGTCGATGACAATGCGTACACGAATGGCTTGGCGATGCTCAGCCTGGAGCACGCCGCCGACGCAGTCACAAGCCTGGGGCAGGATCACGCCAGCGGCTGGCCGCGGCTGTCTGAACGTTTCGGCCTTGCCGAGAAGGAGACGCACCGTTGGCGCGCGCTTGCGGCGATGCTGGCAACCGGTCTCGATCCCCCCACCGGAGTTTTCGAGCAATTTGCCGGGTATTTCCAGCTCGAAGAGGTCGATCTCGCTGGACAATGGGAGCGCAGCACGCCGATTGATGTGCGCCTTGGCGCGGAGCGAATCAGCCGTTCGAAAATTATCAAGCAGGCGGATGCAGTCGCGCTAAGCGCCCTGCTGTGGGAGAAGTGGCCGGCAGCGGTGCATGAGGCAAACTTTCGTTATTACGAGCCTCGCACGGCGCATGGCAGCTCGCTGAGCCCTGCCCTGTATGCCCTCGTTGCTGCCCGGCTTGGCGATCTCGCCCTTGCGCAAGCCTATTTCCGCCAGGCTGCGGAGATCGATTTGGCGGACAACATGGGCAATTCCGCGGGCGGTTTGCATATGGGCGCGCTTGGCGGCCTCTGGCAGGCCGCCGTATTCGGCGTTGCCGGCCTGCGGCTGCGCGAAACTGGCATTGCCGTCGATCCGCACCTGCTGCCGGGATGGGTCGAACTGGCATTCAAGGTCCAATGGCGGGGCCGCCTTCTGCGTCTGTGGTTTGAAGCTGATCCGAGGCGGATCGAGGTCGGAGTTGAGAGGGGTGAGGAACTGACGGTGGCGGTGATCGAGGGACCGTCCTGCGTCGCTCGGGGCGGCCAGCGCTTTTGCTTGCACGCCGACCGGTCCGGATGGGGCGAGTGGGAAGAGACCGCGCAATGACCGCTTCCAACACGATACTGGTTCCTCTCGACGGCTCTGTGGCGGCGACCGCGGCGATACCGGTGGCGCGCGGCTTTGCACAATTGCTGCACGCGACAGTTGCTGCTCTTCACGTCAGTGACGACGCCTTGGCGCCCGCCGCGCTCATTGAGCGCATGAAGCTCTCGGACCTGCGCGGGCTGGTGGTGGAGCGGCGGCCCGGATCGGCTGCGGCGGTGATCGCGCAAGAAGCCGCCGAGCGCCAGGCGGCCATGATCGTAATGTGTCCGCAGATCCGAACAGACCTGCGCCCGCGCGCATTTGGCAGCGTGGCCGAAGCCGTGCTCCGCTCCGTGCGCTGCCCCGTTGTTCTTGTGCCTCCGGGCCGCGGCCAAAAATTGTGGGCGTTGCGCCGGCTACTGGTCCCGCATGACGGAACGCCGACAAGCGCCGCGGCGATGCGCCCTGCGACCGATTTTGCCGTCATGGCTGCGGCCGAACTCGTGGTGCTGCACGTCGCAACGTCAGAGACTGCGCGCCTGATCGAGCCGGGGACATTGGTGTTCCCGCGCTATGTCGACCAGCCCCACCATGAATGGCCGGCCTGGGGGCGCGAGTTTCTCGACCGGCTGCGCGCGATTGGCGGCGCACGGGATGGCGTCGAGATCCGGCTTGCAGTCGCTCACGGGGACGCCGGCTCTGCCATCGTGGATTTCGCGCAACAGAGCGACCTCATTGTTCTGGGCTGGCGCGGAGCGCTCGAAGCCCAGCGTGCGCGAACAGTGCGCTGCGTCATCCGCGACACCATGTGTCCAGTGATCATGTTCCGCCTGGACCGTGATCGGTAACGCTGGCCATGGTCACCATCGACGTCGAGCGATTCGCGGCCCTCATCTTCGACCTCGACGGCGTGATCACGCAGACGGCATCGCTCCATGCCCGTGCCTGGAAGCAACTGTTCGACGAGTTCCTCGCCCGCCAAACGGCGGAGGCGGGTCGCGAGTTTGCGGCCTTCGATGCCGAGGCCGATTATCGCCGCTATGTCGACGGCAAAGCGCGCACCGCAGGCGTGCTAAGTTTTCTGGCGGCGCGAGGGATCGAGGTGCCCACGGGAGTACCGGAGGATCGGCCAGAAGAAGAAACGGCCCATGGCTTGGCCAGCCGCAAGGATCGCTATTTTGTGGAGCTTCTGGCGCGCGAAGGCGTGCGGGTGTTTGACTCCGCACCGCCCCTGCTCAATCAGGCCCGCAGGCGCGGGGTGCGCACCGCCGTGGCCTCATCCAGCCACCACTGCGGTGAAATCCTCCGCGCTGGCGGCTTGGCTGCGCTTTTCGATACACGCGTCGATGGCATCGATCTTGACCGTCTCGGGCTGCGCGGCAAACCGGCTCCCGACATGTTCCTGGAAGCCGCGCGACGTCTTGGCGTTCCTGCAAACCGCGCCGTCATATTCGAAGATGCGACGGCCGGCATCGCTGCGGCTCGCGCCGGCGGGTTCGGACTTGTCGTCGGCGTCGGGCGCGACGCGCAGGCAGCGGCGCTCCTTGAGAGCGGCGCCGATCAGGTGCTGGCCGACCTCGGCGAGGTGCATCTCCAGGGTGATCGCGAGCCACGCTCGCCTGGCGGCGGGCCGTGATCGTCGAATAACGTGGGCCGCACTTGGAGCGAGCACCTTCCCAGAACAGACTCAGGCAAAATTTCATCAACCTAAACGAGCATCAGTCTTCTTTGGTTCCGTGCAGGTCACTTCCGGTCAAGGGGCGCCTCGGTCGAAGCTCCGGCCCGCGACGTCGCACATGCGGCCACCTCTCGCGTGCAAGCGGAGTCTCGCGATAACTTATAACCAGACGGAAGCTTTCTATTTGCAAGTCATTCGTCGCGTGAAGATAGTGCCAGGCGGTGAGCGAGCCCCCTGATGCTCTACCCTAACGGCGGCGCGCCCGAGCAGCGCGAGCTTGGCGCCCATGAGCTGGCTGCTGTGACGCACGGACTCGGGGGCCACAAAGAGCCGCACTGCAGGAGCGGGGGGCGCAGGCAGGGACGTTTGCAGAACCGGGTTTGTGCTCTCGTTGAAATGAGGAAAGATCCTTGACCGATCACGTAAAACTGGACATCGCAATTGCGAGCTATCCTCACACGGCTGCCTTGCTGAATGGCGAGGTTCGCATCGAGGGCGTAACTGCGAATTTCATTCAGCTGATTCCACAAATAGCGGCATACCGTCGAATGGTCCGCGAGGTCGAATTCGACGTGTGCGAGATCGCGCCCACCACGTACATCATTGCCCGCGCCTACGGCGCGCCTTTTATCGCGCTGCCGGTTTTCGTGACTCGCCGCTTCCACCACAGCGGTCTGCTGGTTCGCCCGGACGCAGGCATCCGACATCCCAGGGACCTGGAGGGAAGGAAGGTGGGGGTACGCGCCTATTCGGTGACTACCGGCGTGTGGACGCGCGCGATACTGATCGATGAATATGGACTTGACTCCTCCAAGGTCACTTGGGTGGTCGATGATGAGGAACACGTGAGGGAGCTCAAACTCCCTCCCAACGTGGTTCATGCGCCGGAGGGCCGCTCGCTCGCCGACATGATGGCCGCTGGCGAGCTATCCGCCGGATTTGATGCAAACGCGGGCATCGGCCGGTCAGGTTCGCCGACCGGCGGCTGGCAGCAGCGCGAGGCGAATTATCCCGAGCTATTCCCCAATGCGGAGGAGCTCGAAGCGGCGTGGTACAACAAGACCGGCATCTATCCGATGCACGGCACCATCGTGGTCAAGGATGAAATTCTCAAGGCGCACCCATGGCTTGCGCGATCGCTCTACCGCGCCTTCGCGGAAGCGAAAGCGCGGTGGCTCACGAAGTTCATCGCAGGAGAGGCGAATAGTGCAAGCGACAAGAAATATCGCCAGCTCGCAAAAATCGTCGGAGAGGATCCCTTACCGTTTGGGATGAAGCAAAATCTGCCAGCCATAAAGGCTCTTGAAGACACCGCGTTCAGGCAGAAACTGACGCCCCGACGAATGTCCCTTGAAGAACTCTTCGTTGATCCGGAGAAGAGCTGATGGGGAGGCGCAGGGGTAACCGGCTACGACGCCAGACAATGCAAACCCCGTGTTGACGCCTCGCAAACGTAAGATATCGGTCCACTAGGCCGACTTCGCCGCGCTGATCGCCAGACGTTCCTCGCGATAGGGGTCAAGCTCGATCCGCGGATTATCGTCGAGGATCATCACGGCGCGACGCTCCTCTGAATAAGGCTCCCACTTGAGGCCCGGAATGCTCGGATCGCCGGTGCGTGCGAAGGCCGCCCACATGGCGCTCGTCTTGTCGGCGAGCGCCTGCTTGTCCGCACCCGTGCCGGTCACCGCGGTCGACAGATCGATATTGTCGAACGCATAGGCGATCTCCAAGGTGTGAGGCGCCTTCAGCTTGCCGTCGCGCACCGGCGTGCGCTTCTCGAAATGATAAACATAGGCCGGCGCCCGGCCCAGCTTTGCCTTACGCTCGGCCTCGGTCGTGACATTCGCCGTCATCCACCAGTCAGCCGAAAGAAGCTGGTAGATGAATGTATTGTCGGCATCCGGCCGGTTCTTCCGGTAGGCGGCGATCAGGCGCGAGGCTCCCGCATCGGCAAGGCCCGTGTAGCGCTTGACATGGCCTAGCAGCGCCGCATCGTCGATCGGATCGAGCAGCGTGTCGGCAAAGAAGGTGCGTTCCGTGAGGTTGCTGCCTAGCAACAACGGCACATCCGCGGAAATTTCCGGCGCGTCGGGATCAAAGGGGTGGCGCGGCAGCGCATGACCACCGACCACCGGGCCGAACCCGAGCGGCGGGCGCGCTGCTTCGAGTGCAGCAAGGATGCGCTCGAAGGGAAGGTCTTGAATTCGATCGAGATTCTTGGCCGTCGACCTGGAGCTGACCAAGCAAAGCGCGCGCGGTCGCGGCCGCAGCATCGGCCGTGATGCCGCGCAGCGCCACGCCGCTCTGCGCAATCGCGCGATGAAACAGCCCTTTGGCTGCCGGCATGGCCATAAGCGTTGAGACCTTGCCGCCGCCGCCCGATTCGCCGAACACCGTCACGTTGCCGGGATCGCCGCCGAAATTTGCGATGTTGTCGCGCACCCATTCGAGCGCCGCCACGATGTCGAGCATCTCGACGTTGCCGGCGTCGGCGAATTTGGCGCCGCGGATGCTCGACAGATCGAGGAATCCGAACGCATTGAGCCGGTGATTAACGGTCACCGCAACCACGTCACGCTTGCGCGCAAGGTTCGAACCGTCGTAACGCACGCTGCCGCCCGACCCAACCGTGTATCCGCCGCCATGAAGCCACACCATGACGGGTCGCTTCGCCGCGGGCTCGAGCGATGTCGTCCACACATTGAGGTAGAGGCAATCCTCGCTCATCGGCCCCTTGTCGAGATCGACCGCTTCTTCGGGCATCAGTCCGGGCGTCGGCGGCTGCGGACAGCGCGGACCGATTTGCGTCGCCTCGCGCATGCCGCCCCAAGGCTGCGGCTTCTGCGGCGGCATGATGCGATTGGCGCCGCCGGTCGGCGCTCCATAAGGAATGCCTTTGAAAATCCGCAGCGGCCCGTTGGCAAGTCCCGACACCTTGCCGGCCGTCGTTTCCACGACAGGGCCGGAACTGGGAGGCTGCGCCTGCGCGCGCGCCCTGCGCGCCGCGACCGCAGCCATGCCGATCCCACCAAAAGCCAGCAAAGATCGCCGATCGATGCATCGGCGTCCGGGCGGAGAGCGCTCCTTCATGGCCTTTCCTCCCCGGCGGCGGGATCCGGCCCGCCCTGCGTTACCGGGCGGCGTCTGCGGGGGCCGCGTTTGCCGGCGTCGCAGGGGTTGCGCTTGCAGGCGCCGTGGTTACCGGGGCGAGACGCGGCTGCAGCACACGGCCATCCTCTCGGATGACCCTGACCCAAGCGGCGGCCGGGCGTCCGTCGCGCATCGGCCGGCCGGTCACGGTTACTTTGTCGCCAGGCTTGAGATCGCTCTTCTTGATACCGGCCCGGAACAGGGTGCTCGGCCCTTCCGCTTCAAAGCCCCAATCGGTCGTGGTCTGGTCGTCATTCGTCACCGTTACCCACAGCCACGAGTGCGGATTGGTGTATTCAAATTCCTTCACCACGCCCATGAGAGTGATCGTCTTCTCCGGCTCGAACATGGCGCCGGAGTGATGCGCGCTCGCAGGCGCGCTCAAACATGAAAGAACGCCAGCCGCGACGGCAATCCTCACCATCGATCGTCGAGTCATGTCGGTTTCCTCCTTGTTTCGGGTCGCTGCGCGAAACGCTACACCGGATTCCGGTCATACGGAAACGTCGCAGGGTGGGCACTCTTCGACAAGCTCTGACCGAAGCGCAACCACCCGCCCTTGAAAGGCCGAGCCCTGGTGGGCACGGCGCTCCGGAGCTTGTCGAAGGAGCGCCTTTGCCCACCCTGCAATCCGCTCTAATTCTCAGTCTTGCTTTTCACGATGGGGCCGGCGCCCGGCCCGGGAAGAACGTGCCGCGTGGCGCCTTCCTTGGTTTGGTAGACCTCATTGTTAGCGTTCTCCTCGCACACCCAGCTCCGGATGCGCAGGCTGGGCGTGGTGACCCTCGAATAGGTCTGCACCACGTGCCACGGTTTGATGAGCGCAGGCGGATCGTAGATCGTGACGTCCGCAGCAATTGTATTGTCGTCAACCTTGCGCCACCGCTCCACGGTCTCGACCTGATCGGTGTAGTCGGGCTGGCTGCGCTGATACTGGCCGGCCATAAGCTGGTTGGTGTGGATGACGAGACTGTCCCCGTCCCAGAAGCCGATCGAGTCGCCGTTCCACAGCGGATAGGCTTCGTCCTCAGGCGTATGTCCTCGCCCGTCGGTGTAGATGCGGCGGATGTCGTTGACCCCGAAATCGACGCCTCCCGGCAGCATGAACAGCCCGCCCGGCGGGATGACCCGGCTGGCCCAGGACTTACCGAGCACGCGGCTTACCGTCACCGGACCGTCGAGATGCAGGATGATAAGGTGATCAGGTACGCCCGCGTAGGCAGCCGCATAAGGCGCCTCGCGCTGCATCGAGGCATAGAGCGATTTCCACCCGAGCCGGTCGCTCGCCGCGATGATCCGATGTTCCGGGCGCAACAGAATTCCGTGGGTCTCGGTGACAGTGAACGGGCGGCCTGCAACTGCCATTGTCCCACCGTCATTTTCCTGCGCCAGCCGGTGCCGTCCTGGAGCGCGTGTGTTAATTCCCCAAAGGCCGCCCCGCGCGGGAAGGTGAGAGCCGCCGTTGCGCGCCGAAAGGCTAACGCACCCCGCAACTCGCTGCAACGCAGAGCATTGCCAACGCCAGTCCCGAGCGCGAGCGTGCTCGCAGTGCCCCTCCGCCGATCATCGGCCGACATCCGCGGCTGTGGCACGAGAGCATTTTCCGATGTGATCGACTTGCTCGCTCCAGCGTCATGCCCTCATCGGACCTGATCCGGGATTGTCGGCTGCATCAAGGTCTTTCCTGCAGCGCCCTCAGCGAGTAAGACGCGGATGGTCGGGACAAGCCCAGGGACAAGCCCGGCCATGATTCCCGCGGACATGCTCAACGTAATCGAAAAATGCTCTAAGGTTCCTGTCGAAATATATCGTCCAGTCGCTTTCCGCTGATCAGCGTCAGCATGACCCCGGTATAGTGTCTTTGCGCGGCCATGGTGGCGCAGCGACAACTCGATCTGATCGGAATGCGCGCCTGCTCGCTCTGCGGACGCGATTGTTACTCTCGCGATTGCTTGAAATACCGCAAATCCGGCGGCGGCTGGTTCTTGCGGACGGGCATCAGCGCGCCGTCGCCGCCGACCCAATAGGCCTCCCCGCCGATGGCGATCATCGACCGGTCCTCGGTACAATAACTCTCCGTCCAGTTGGGGCGCGGATTCGGATCGTGCACATATTTCTTGTCCACGGTCCAAGGCCGCGTCAAGGCATGGTCGATCACGGTGATTTCGTCGTGAAGGATGTTCGGGTTGGCCTTGTCGCGGTGCATCCGCTCAATGAAAATCGATTGATTGTCGAAATGGAGCGGCAGCCCTGTAGCGTCATAGGTGCGGGGCCCCTTGAAGGGGCCGCGCGTTTCGACTTCGAGCACGTCATAGACCCCATCGCCGTCCTCGTCGATCCAGTGGCCGATCGAGTAGCCCGCATAGGTCGGCTCGATATCCGCGGGCCAGTCGCGCCCGTCCGTGAAGATTCGACGAAAATGCTCTGAGCCGCCGATCAAGATGTAGGTCGTGTTTGGCGTCACCACGAATTCCAGGGGTGTAAACGCGATGGTCATCAGCGGCATGCCTCCGGGCAGGCAACGAACGGCATGATCAAAAAAATTGCCTTCCCCGCCCTTCGCCTGATCGGCAAGGCTGTCTTCCAGCACTTTCTGATACTCTGCGGTCAGCGGGGCTTGCTGTCCGGGACCCCAGGGCTTGGTCTGATCGAACGAAGGCTGGCCGCCCGCCGTGAACCCCGTACCGCCATTGCCAGGATCGCGCGTGGGGTTCGGCGGGACCCAACGGGCCCACGCGCCCTTCCAGTCCGGATACTTCGCGGCGCCGGCCGCTTGAGCCACACTGACCGTCACCAGAGCGGCTGCGATCGCAGCCGCGGCAGCCCGGGTTGAGCCTTGCAGTGCCATGATTGTTCTCCCCCTCGCCAGGTTATTTAATCCGAGAGCCTGGGTTGACCTCTGTGGAAGCGCATGCGGGCAGCATACATGACTTGCGCCGCACATGGAACGTCATCACCCAATCTCCAGCAGGAGTTTCTGCAAAATGGCTTGCTTGAAGTTATCGAAGCCAATCGATTCGATGGTGACGTGCCCTTCGCCGCCGACGACGTGGTTGCGATAATAGACGTCAAGGCCTTCGGGAGGCTGCGGCGGAAAGATATATTCGGGCGGCTTCACGATGATTGGCAGGCCGTTGATAACCACTCCTTTGGCCACCAGCGCATCGCGTACGTCACGAAGGCCGCGAATGCCCTGGTTATCGTCGCCATCTCCGGAAACATCAATGACCTTTCTGCCTCCCGTAAACTCCTGGTCGAACTGTTGGCCGCAGAAGGCCAGCGCTCTGCTGATGAGCGTGTTGATTCCGATCTGCGGGCGCTGTGTATTTCTCAATCGATTGCGGAACACGTTCATTGACTTGCCATCTTGAACCCGTGTCCAGGGAACCATGATTTCCTGCTCACGCGCCCATGCAATAAAAGTGACGGCAAGGACCGGCGGCTCGAGCTCATGAATGACATCGAGGACCCGGGCATCCCCGAGCGCTTCCAGGTACCCCTCTTGCTGCGTCTTGTAGCGCGACGCATTCACGCTTCCTGAAACATCGGCAGCGAGGATGAGCTGCATCCCTACCGCCTCGCGTTGGGCTGCGACGCCTTCTAGAGCAGCAAGCGCAAGCGCGGAGGTCGCCGCCAAAGCGTGGCGTCGGGTAACCAGCGTTTTCATAGCACATCTCCTGTGTGCCACCCCGCCCCAAAACATGTTTGGTCGTAAGCCGCCGGTCGGCGAGAGCGCCGTCGAGGCACCCAGCGTCGACCTCGCCAGGTGCTGTCGTCGGCCGGCCTCACCGGCGATCCGGCAACCACCCGCCTGTGGATAGTGCGTTGCCCGGTCAAGCCGGCAATGGCCCGGGGGAAGAGACTAAAGCAAGATGCTCTGAGCACTATCTGCTTCCAATGACCGCATAGCCTTGAATCTCGATTTTCGCGTCGGGATTGGCCAACGCAGTAACGGTAATCAGAGCGCTGCCCGGAAAATTATCGCCGAATACCTCTCTGCGGATCTGCGTGAGGCGGTCGCCGTAGCGAACGTCAGTGATAAAGACAGTCATTTGCACCATATCTGCGAGCTTCCCGCCCGCCTTTTCGAGAGTCCGGTTGAGATTCTTGAAAACCTGGCGGGCCTGCCCTTCGAAGTCGCCGGCCAGCGACTTTCCCGCATCGTCTGTAGTTGCCGTTTGTCCCGCCAGCCATACGGTCCTGCCGCCCTCGGTTATCACCGCTTCGGAATAGCCGCGCTGCTGGGGACGTTCCGCTTTGAGATAATCCTTTGCTTGAACCGCGAGAGAAAGCGCGCAAAAGATGGCCGGAGCAGCCACGGCGATCGAGGTGCGCAAGAATAGGGTCGAGATCATGGTCGCCTCCCTTGGCTAATCAGCCGTTTCGAGTTGCACTCAGGCATTATATTCTGAACTCAACGCCGCGCTTGCGTCCCTGAGACATATCCAGGAACAGCTCGTCGACCGCGAACTTGCGCCGAATCTGGCCTTGCTCATAAGCGTAGCCAGCGAGCGTCTGAAGGTTGTGACGGTTCTTGTCGGTAAGGCCATATTCCCACGGGTCAGGCCCCATGATCCTTTCCTGCTCTTCCCACGCCTCGCGGTAGAAGGCGAGCGGCACAACCCGCGGGTTTGCCAGTCGCTTCATCGCAAGACTCTTGGCCTGATCAAAGGCATGAAACAGGTTGATGGGCGCCCACGGGTTCTTTTCGATCACTTGCCGTTTGATGCCGAGAACATGCATGATCGGAAAAATGCCGGTCTTTTTGTAATAGGCCAGTTCTTCGTTGCGATAGTCCGGGAAGAGGCGGCCAACCCGTGGATCCTTTTCGAGCAGCGGACGGATCAAATCGGGATGCAACACCGCGTCGATCTCTCCGTCAGCCAGCATCTGCTCGATTGATGCATCGGGCGGCACTCGCTTGATCTTGAAATCGGCGCGCGGCACAAATTCAATTGTCTCATCCAGCTCGCAAAGCCACTCAATCGAGCTGAGCGGCACGCCGTATTCATGTTGCAGGATACCGCGGATCCAGACGACGGCCGTGGCTTGAAACTCCTTGAGGCCAATTCTGCGGCCGGCGAGATCGCCGGGAGTACGTATGCCTTTGGTCGTGTTGATAAAAATAAATCCGTGACGGAACCTGCGATGAAGAAAGACCGGAATGGCCTCGATCGGGTGTTCCTGGTCGCGTGCGATGAGATAGGACGAACCTGAGATTTCCGCGGCATCGAATTCCTGGTTTCGCAAAAAGCGCCAATGCCGCGTCGTCGAATCCATATCGGTCAGCACATTCAGGTCGATGCCGTCGGGCGCAACCCTCCCGTCCACAAGTGCACGCACGATTTCGTAATCGCCGCAGGCGAGGGTCAGTGACAACTTGGACAAGCGCCTTTTCCCATCAGAAAAATTGGAGACATCGGAGAGCGAGTTTCGTCGATCAAGCGAGCTTCATCATCTCGAGCGCGGCGCGACCGAGAATGGCGTAGGGATTGCCCAGGGTCTCGCCCAATTCATAGTGATTGTAGCCCTTGCCCACGATCAGCTGCACCGGCTTGCCGGCCGCCTTCAGCGCCGCCGCGAAGTCGCGTGTCTGGCGCTGAAACTCAGGCGTCTCAAGGGTGCCGTGCGCTAGAACCAGCGGGGTATGGATGTTTGCGATATGACGCTGCGCCGAGAGCGCATCTTCCATCTCATCGGTGAACTTGACGTAGTTGCCTCGCTTGGAGAGCCGCACGGGCTTGAGGTCGTACATGCCGCTGCCCAGCACCGCGCCCTTTATGAGGTCGCGCGGCAGCCCCTGTTTTTCCCACTCTGTGATGAGCACGCAGCCGGCAAGATGGCTGCCAGACGATCGGCTGCACAGATAGATCGCGCTGGCGTCGCCGCCGAAGCTCGCGGCATTGCGGTACGTCCAGGCCACCGCACGCCGGCATTGATCGACCATGGGAAAGAGGTCGCCCTTTGTCTCCAGCACGTTGTTGAAATCAACAGCGACGAAGTTGGCGCCTGCTTTGACGAACACCTCGGCGTAGAGCGCAAAATTGGCTGCACGCCCGCCGCGCCAGGCGCCGCCATGAATGAACACCATCACTGGTGCGTCGGGCCGGCGGGTCCGGTAAATGTCGACCTTTTCGATATCGGTCGGCCCATAGGCCGCCCGCTCGGGTTTGCCGATCGCGGCGAGCGCCGTCTCATTGTTTGCCGCGTGCCGCTCGGCGATGTTCCTGGCATTGAACGCATAGACCTCCTGGTCGTAGGCATCGTCGAGATCCTGTTGATCGAGGTCGAGCCAGACCAGTGGGCCCTTGGGGCGATCCGGAGGGGTCGCCGGACAGCGCTGCGCCGCTGCCGGGTCGCTCGCAAGTGCGACAGCCCCCGCAGCCCCACCGGCTAACAGCCGGCGCCGCGTGAGCTTGCTGCGGTTTGCATGGCTCACTTGCACGATACCCTCCCCTGTCTTTCTCGTCGCGCCTTGAGGTCTTCCGCTCGTCACGGCGTTGCGCTGCGATGCTGCCGCGACGAAAAACTGCATGAACAGGATTGACCTTAACGAATATTTTGACGGCACTCCAGGTCGGGCCCCTCCGGTATCTGCCGCCGCAGCCCGTGGACCGCATCGGTTTCCAGCCCTGTACGGCCGCGACCGACCTGTGCAGGAGCCTTGCTTCGCCACTATTTGCGAGACCAGGCTGCGGGCCATCGTTTTGCCCCTTCGATGCTGTGCCGGCGCCCAGCTTCTGTCGTCGCACTGTCGTGTCGACATGCGAGAATGCAGAGTTGCTCGCGGAGGTGGCGAGGAAGTATGAGACCTCGTACGGTTGGTATCAGAGCACCGACCTTCTCCGTCAAAATCTCCATCCTGGAAGAGGCGTCGGCTGCGGTTGTGCGCAGTCGCCGTCGATCAGTGCGGCGCATTGCCGGCGTTCGGGGGCCCTATATGTCTGTCCATCCCGGCCATCCGGCCATTCTACGCAGAACCCTTCATGATGAGCTGGTGACGTTGCTGCGCAACATGATCATCGAGGGCGAGCTCCGTCCCGGCAGCAGGATCGCGGAGTCCCGTCTGTGCGATCATTTCGGAGTATCGCGGACGCCGCTGCGCGAAGCGCTCAAGGTTCTGTCCGCCGAGGGACTCGTGCGGCTTCTTCCCAATAAGGGCGCCACCGTGGTCCGCGTCACCCGCAAGGAGATGGAGGAAATCGTTCCTGTGCTTGGAACGCTGGAGGCGCTGGCCGGCGAACTCGCATGCGTGAACATCCACCCGGATGAAATCGCGCGCATTCGAAATATTCACGCCCAAATGGTCGAACGCTACCGCTGTGGCGATAAGGAATCCTACGGCGAACTCAATCGCACCATCCATGATGCGATTTTCGATGCCGCCAATAACAAGACGCTCAGCGAGACCTACAACATGCTCCAAACGCGCCTGCGCAGCCTTTTCTTCGTCACGCCCAAAGCGCCGCCCCGGTGGGCTGATGCGGTCGAAGACCACGAAGAGATGATGACGGCGCTTGAAGCGCGCGACGGCGCGCGCGTCGCCGCGATTGCGCGTCGCCACATCCGCCACAAGGCAGATATCATGCGCATCGCCCTTGATACGCTTGAGGCCCGGGCGGATGCCAAGCTCAATCGAACCGCCCAGACCGTCACCTGAGCGACGCCCCCTCTGGCGGCTGTCAAGAGAAGCCGGCGGCAACCAGAGTTTCGGCCGCGACCTTGAACAGGTCGGCGGCAATCGTCTCCCCGACGGCGTGCCGTGCCGCAAGGGCGGCGACGAATGCGGCATTATCCACGATCGGGATGCCGAGCTGTCGCGCCTCCTCCTGCATGGCGCGACCTGCTTCGCCGTCTCCCTTGCATACCACGACGGGCACTGGAGTTTCTCCGGGCCGGTAGCGCAGACCCACAATCTGATCGCCATGGACGATCGCGATCACGGCATGCCGTATGCCGACGCGGACGTTGCGGCCCGCGACCTGCGCCCGCACCCGGCGCCGCTCGCCGCGAATGAGGGGGTCTCCTTCGAGGTCCTTGAGCTCGCGTTTGGATTCCGTGCGCGTCATGCGCATGTCGCGCAGAAAGAGCCGGCGCTGTATCAAAAGATCGAGGAGACCGATGGCCACGAACGCCACCGCCGCAGTGGCGGCGAGCGGTTTCATGGCCGCAACGGCGGACGTGACAAGGCACGGCTCACCGCAGACCGGCGTTTCGAACAGAGGCTCGATCGTGCCGCGCATGATCAGGAAGAACGCTGCCCCCAAGGTCGCGACCTTGACGGCAGCCTTGGCAAACTCGACTGCATTGCGAGCCGAGAAGATCCGCTTCAGGCCCTGCGCCGGATTGATGTGATCGAACCTGGGTTTCACGAGATCGAACGAAAACACCGGCCCAAACGTGGAGGCCATCCCGGAGACGAGATCGCCGACTACGACGATGGCGACCGGGGGCAGGCTCATCAGAAGCAGAATATCAATGGCAAGCCGGACGGCCGCGCTCCCGGCCTCCTCGAATGGCCGATCGACGGATTGAGAAACGGCTGCCGTCAGCTCGTTGAGCCGATCGCCCAACATAGGCCAGACAATCAGGAGATAGACAAACATGATCGTGAGGGTGAAGCCGGTGACGAGGTCGCGGCTGTGGGACACCCGGCCTTTGCGGCGAGCGTCCCGCAGCTTCTTTTCGGAAGCCGGGAGTGACTTGTGTTCGGTCTCGTCATTCACGGCAGTCGTGCTCCTGGCATGTCTCGCCGGATGTGCAACTCTTCCCGAGTCCCCACTCGTCAACAGCAGTCAGGAATCTGGCGCGGACAAATCGGAGCAGCTCGTTCAGCTTGCGCGCGACATTGAAGCGAACGGCGGCGGCGAAACCGCCCTTGCGCTTTATCGCGAAGCGGTCGCACTGGCGGGACGTACGCCGGCGGCGTATGTGCGGCTCGGCGACGCGTATCTGCGCGGCAAAAAGCTCAGCGCCGCTGTCGAAGCGTATCGCGCTGCGCTCGCAAAGGACCCGGATGATGCCGAGGCGCTGCTCGGCCTCGGTACCGCGTTCGCACGCCAGGGCGCCGTCGCGAAGGGCCTCGCCGCGCTGGCCAAAGCTGCGCCGCTCGTCAATACCGGTGCGGCCTACAATCGCCTCGGCGTCGCGCAAACCATAGCGGGACAGTTTTCCGAAGCTCTGGCGACATTCGAAAAGGGGCGTGCCGTGGAGCCGGGCGATCTCGACATTGCGACCAACCTCGCGCTGGCGGCGGCGCTGGACGGGCAGTCCGAAAAGGCCGCGGCGCTGACAACCGAGATCGCGCGATCGCCTGCGGTTCAGCCGGTCCATCGGCGCAATCTCGTAATCGTTCTCGGCATCATCGGACGAAGCGCCGGTGACGCGCGCGCCGTTGCGCCGCCCGAGTTGCCTGAAGCGGAATTCGAGGAGCTGTTTAGCCGCGCAGCCTCGATCCGCCGCATCGCTGATCCGAAGGGGCGCGCTCGGGCTCTGGGGACGACGATGCAAGGCTGAGCTCCGCCGCCTCGCAACCCTCCCCGCATATGGAGAAGGGTGGGGAGGGCGCGCCGTGCATAAAGGCCAATTTTCACCGATCCAATTTTCAGCGATTCGGGGCGGCCGGTGCGGGCTCCGTTGACACCGTCGCAGGGGCAAGCGCTGGTCCGGGCGGACTAACGCCGGCGCCCAGTTGGCCTCGCGTTCCGTAGATATATCTTTGTGCTGCTCGCGCCGACGGAGCGGCAGGCGCCGCACCAAGCTTACGGCCGTGAACGACATCGCGCTTTTGCTCGACCATGGCGAGGAGGTTGGCATTGTTCGCGCACCCCGGCGGCAGCCGCGGGCCCAACTCGGTATCGGTCAGATCCGGCACCAGGCAGGCCTCGGGCGTCAGCTCGTAGCGGACGACGTGGTCGGGCCGCTTCGGCGAGGCGATTGGCACTTGAACGAAGTGGGGCGAATAATCGGGAGGCAGCTCCGCGCATGCGGCGAGCGCCGACAAGATGATTGCAGAACCGGTCACGCGATTGAAAAGGCCAAAATTGCGACGGCGGGAATTGAGATTGCGGGAATTGAGATTGCGGGACATGGGCATGTCTCATCGTATCACTTGAAGATAAGGCCTGAGCCTGACGATCGCTCCGAACCGCTCGGCTTGCGGACCGGGGCGGGCGCCGGCGGGGGCGGAGGCGTCGGCCGGTCGAGCGGGGTAGCGACCTTCGTCCGGTCTCGGGTTGGCTTCACCAAATAGGGCGTGATCAGGATAACGAGCTCGGTCTCGTTGCGGCGAAATCGCTCGGAGGTGAATAGCGCCCCTAGCACTGGCACTTCGGCGAGCAGCGGAAACTTATCGAGGTCTTGCGTCAGTTGCCGCTGGAACAAACCTGCAATCGCGAAGGTCTGGCCGCTTGCCACCTCGACCGTTGTGTCGGCGCGGCGCACCGTGAAGCTTGGCAACTCGAGACCGCTGACCTTGACCTCGCCGATGTGCATCAGGGTGCTGACCTGGGGTCGCACATGCAGGGCGATGCGGTTGGTCCTGATGATGGTCGGCATGAATTCCAATGAGACGCCGAACGGTTTGTACTCCACGCTTACCAGCCCGTTCGGCTGGGCGAGCGGCACCGGCACTTCGCCGCCGGCCAGAAAGCTCGCGGTTTGTCCGGTCACAGCGGTCAGATTCGGCTCCGCCAGGATGGTCAGAACGCCATTGCGCTGCAGCGCTTCAATGATGACGTCGATGTCGACCCTGTTGCCGAAGCCGAGGCTGCCTGCCCCGGCGAAGATCTTCCAGCTGAAGCCAAGCGCCTGCAGCTCCTGGCGCGACACCTCGGCGAAACGTACGCGGATGTTGATCTGCTGGGAACCCTCGATCGTCGTGTTGTTGATCGGCGGCTGGCCTGGCGGCGAATAAATTTCGCCCACGTTCTCGGCGTCAACAGCCTCTTCGATCCGGCGCGTCCGGCCCGTCGCAGCCGCTCGCTCGCCGAGAATGGAGATGTCTACGGTCGACGTGGGTTGCAGCTTGCGCCGCGCATCGTTTGCGGGCTGCGCATTAGTCGCTATGCGGAGCTGTACCTGGGCGCGTATACGCTGCTCGACTGATGTCGCGATCAGATTGGTCATGCCGCTCTTTTTGCCGTAGACATAGACGACATCGGCAGACACAACACGCACATCGGCAATCGAGGAGTCAGCGATAAAGACCGATTCGACCGGCCCGTCGAAACGAAGGATGCGCCCCTCGCCGACGGCGAGGTCGATCGAAGGCCGGCCCACCACAACGTCGTCAAAAAAATCCTTGGCGACCCCGTGCGCCGCCATTGCAAAGAGCCCGGCCGCTGCCAGGCTCATTGCCACAAGCCATCCTGCCCAGGTGAACGCCGTCATTCGCCGCGATGATCGTTCATCGCTCGACGTCGCGGGCCGTTGTCGCGGCGCCCAAACTCCAAGCCCCATCACGCCCCCCTCCACCGCTTGCCCCTCGGCGCACTCAATCGCCGCCTTGCGCCGCCCGCCCCCTCAACGCATTTCGACGGCCGCATTGCTGGGAACGATGCTTCGCTCCGGTCGCCCCCCATCCGCGCGTCCCCACTCGACCTGGGGTCCCGCAGCAGGACCTATGGTCTCCTTCTCGGGACTACCGGCGATCGGGGCGAGCGGCTGCACGCTGAACTCCGGCGCCAGCTCCTGATATGACAACACCGTGACATCGAGATCATTGCGAACGAGGAGATTGCGGACGTGCCGGCGCACGTCCATCGAGGTCAGGACGACCGGAAGAGTGTCGGGCGCGGCGGCGAATGCCTGTCTTATGCGGTCGACGATCGGTCGGGCCGCCGTATCTGCTATGCTGAGAAATGCCCCGACCGTCGTGGGTCGCACCGATGAACGCAACACCTCCTCGACCCCCCGTTCGAGCATGTACGCCACAATGACTCGGTTGCGATCAGCACACCGGTAGCAAATTTGACGCCGCAGCGCGATGCGGATGTATTCAACAAGCAATACAGTGTCTTGTTCGCGCGGCCCCCACTCGACCACCGCCTCGAGGATGAGGCGCAGGTTATTGACCGGAACATTCTCTTCCACAAGACGACGCAGAATTTCGGCGATTTTCTGAAGTGTCGCGACTTTCTGAACTTCTTTCATGAGCTCCGGATAGTCTTTGTCCGTTCGCGCAAGGAGTTCGCGGGTTTCCTGGATCCCGATGAAATGCGTGGCATAGCGGCGCAGCACCTGTGCCAGCCACCGTGCGAGCACCTCGGTCGGGCCAAAGAATTCGAGACCGGCGGCGGCCAGCGTCTCCCGATGTCGGAGCTCGACCCATCCTGCCGGGCGTCGACTGACGATGCGTGGGCCCGGGTCGAAGGGAACTGCGAGGAGCTCGAGGTCGACGGGATCGCTCTCTACAAGCACACGGTCTGCCGGAATATCGCCCTCGATGACCGGCACGCCTTCAAGCTCCAGCCTGAAGTGGTTGGGCTCCATGCCTTGATCGACTCGCAGCCCGACCGGGGACGGCTCGACGCCAAGGTCCACGGCCAGATGATGCCGCACCTGCGCCACCTGCTCGTTGAAGTCTTCTGGCGTCACCCGATCCGCAAGCTGTCGGCCAAGACAGACGGCAATGCGGTGCCGGACGGGCTTCGCAGCATCGCTGGCAGGTGTCGATTGTGATGCCGCGCGCCTGGCTTCGCTCTCGAGATTGCGCTGTGCTTCCCCGGCCGTAAGCGAGGATGGTGGCGAGGCTGCCGCCGCCCTGAGGCGTTGGCGATGGGACCAGTAACCGCCGGCGGCCAATGCGACACCCAGCGTCAAGAATGCAGATGTGGGAAAACCCGGGATGAAGGCGAGCCCGACCATGATGATGGCGCCGAGGAACAATGCCCGTGGATCGCCCAAAAGCTGCTGGGAAATCTGAGTCCCAAGATCAAGCCTGTCGACCGACGCGACGCGCGTGACGACGGTGCCGGCCGCCACCGACACCAGGAGGGCGGGAATCTGCGCCACCAAGCCGTCACCGACGGTCAGCAGCGAGTAGGTTTCGGCCGCCGCCGACAGCGACAGGCCGTGCTGCAGCGAGCCGATCGCGAGGCCGCCGATCAGGTTGACGATGATGATGACGAGACCCGCAATGGCGTCGCCCCGTACGAATTTCATCGCGCCGTCCATGGCGCCATAGAGATGGCTCTCCTGGCTCAGCCGGCGCCGCTGCCGCCGCGCCTCCGCCTGATCGATGTCGCCGCCCCGCAGATCGCTGTCGATGCTCATCTGTTTGCCGGGAAGGGCATCGAGGGTGAACCGCGCCGCAACCTCGGCGACGCGTTCGGCGCCTTTGGTGATGACCACAAACTGCGCGACCGTGATGATGATGAAGATGACGAGCCCGACCGCGATGTTGCCTCCGACAACGAAGCTGCCGAACGCGCTGATGATCTCGCCGGCGTCTGCCTGGAGCAGGATCAGGCGCGCAGTCGTAATGGTGATGGCGAGCCGAAACAGTGTCGCGATCAAAATGACGGAGGGCAGCGATGACACCTCGAGCGGCTCAGCGATGTAAAACGCGACCAGCAGGATGAGCACGCTTGCGGCGATGTTGGCGGTGATCAGCATATCGACGACCGGCGTCGGCAGCGGAACGATCATCATCACGATCGCAACTAGTACGAGGGTGGCGATCGCGAGGTCGCCGCGGCGGGACGCGACCACCAGTGCGCGGCTAAGCGTGTCGATTAAGGTCATGATTGATTGCGCCGCGCAAGAAAATCGCGAAACGCGCGCCGCGCCTCGACCCGGCGGCCGCACGCCCACAGTGCGCGTCCCATCAGCAAATCGACGACCGGATCGTCGGATTCGTCCATCAGGCGGAGCCGCTCGATCACCGCGATGGTCCGCTCCGGAGCGCCATCGGCGAGAAACGAATGCGCCAGCGTTCGCCATATGCCGACATTGTCGGGAGCAAGCCGGGCCGCGATCAGCAACAGGACGAGGCCGCGTTTGCGCTCGCCGTGCTGGCCGTAGAGATAGCCGAGAAGGTGCAGGAGCTGCGCCGGGGCGCTATCGATGGGCCCAGTCATGCCGCGATGCCGCTGTGAAGCCGGATAAGAAGCTCGCGGTGACGCGCGATCTCATCGGCGATGATGGCGCCCGCGAGTGACCGAAGCTCGTCGCTCTCCTCAAGGTGAGGGAGAATTTCCGATGCGAGCTGTTCGAGGATCGAAATCGAGCGGCCGCCTTGAAATATGGTCGGGTCGGATATTCGCGGCATCACAAAATCAACGATGCACTGGTGCGGCGAGCGGATCGCGGCGGGGGATGCGCGTCGGCCCGCGACGCCGATCAGCGTCTCAAATTCCCGCTGGTCAACGGGTTTAGGGGCGGCGATCGAGGTCGTCCCCGACGGCTTGTGGTCCGCGGGCACGACCAGTGTGGGGGCAACGGCGCCCGCAAGCGCCATAACGCGGCGATCGCCTTCGATTCTGCCGGTGCTCATCGTCGACCTCTCAATGGTTTGCCCCCACCCTAGCCTCCCCTGCTTGCGGGAGAGGCGAGGTGGGGGCGGCAGCGACAAGCCCTGCGGTCGTCACCGGTAGGTCAGCGCCACCGTCTCGCCGCCCTTGGCAAGCAAGAGGCGGTCCTCGCCGATCTCGCGAATGATCCAGCCGTTGTCGAGAACCGCTCCTTCAAAGTAGCGCTCGCCGTCTTCCGTCACGATATAGGGATGCTCTCCGTACCAGATCGCCTGGAGCTGCAACGCCGGCATAGTTCGCGCCTCGCCGGCAGCGCTGATGTCCGTCGTCAGAACGATGCGGCCGCCATAAGTCTGGTCGAACCACTGCTGGATTGCTGCCCAGCGGAGCGCTTCCTCTCTGCTCACCTTTCCGGCAACTGCTAGGCGGCCGTCGGCGGCGCTGACATGCAAAGTCCCTATCTTCGCGGCATCGAGCCGGGCGCCGAGTTCGTGCGCCGCCTGTTCGGCCGTCACCGCGGACTGAGTGTAGGCGCTTGCGATAGATCGTCCGGCAGCAGCTGAGCCCGATCTCGAATGCTGTAAAGCATCGACGTCGGAGGTGCCAGTCGTGGCTGCAAGAACAGCGGTGCGAGCGCTTTGGGGCAATTCGCGCGTGATCACCGCGGCGGCAAGAACAAGACAAGCGAGCGCTCCGGCGGCGGTCAGCGGATTGCGGATGAGCCAGCGGCCAAGCCCATCGAGACGCGGAGCTGGATCGTCCTCGCCGTCGCCGGAGAGGCAGATCCGCGCCGCGCCAATAGTGAGATTCACCGGCAGCCTCACACGGCTGCCGCGCCACAACGGGAGCCGCTCTTGCTCGACTGTAACGTCGCCGCCGGTCGCATCAATCCGGACGCCGCCGGGCCGAAGGCGCAGGACCGCATGTTCGGCCGCAACTCCTTCGTCACTGAGCACGATGTCGGCGTTTGGAGAGCTGCCGATCCGGTAATCAGCCCAATCGAGCATGAGCACGGCGCCCTCGTGGGTGCCGGCCACAACTTCAAACTTGAGCCTGGCTGACTTGAGCCTGGCTGACCACTGGCGCGCTGGCGCAACAAATGGCGCCCCCTCCCTACCCTCCCCCGCTTGCGGGGGAGGGTAGGGAGGGGGATGGGCGGTCGGCGCGGTCACGGCATCTGCCTCCATGCTTGCCTTCTCGATCGAGCGCCGAGGTCACAATCTCACGCCCCCCTCCCTCCCGCACGCGGGGCGGGTTTGGGGAGAGGGCGCGAAGCGATGATGCTGGCGCCGGACCCGCCGGCGCCTTTGCAGACATCAGGCGTTGAGCTGGAACGAGTTGGCCGCCTGGTGGACAGCTTTGGCCTGGTTCATTTGCGTATTGAACTGAATCTGGTTTTCCGAAATGGCCAGCATGTCCTGGATGCCTTGTTGCTCGACTTGCTGGAGTTGCGAAAGATCCACGCCGCCGCCACCGCCGGCGCCGCCCATCAAACCGTTGAGACCTGGAATACCGCCCATTGTTATCTCCTCAGATTTGGATGACATGACCGCCCGCCCGGACGTCGGAGGACAGTTTCGCAGCTTGAGCCGCTTCAGCTTCGTGCCCGGCCAGCTCGCTGGACGGGCTCCCTGGCGAGTAGCGCCGCAAGCTTGCATAAGGCTAATCGGAAGCGGTGACAAGTTAATTACAAGATTAGCCAGCGAGCGTCCATATTCATAATACTGTACAATGTATTCAGTTTCAGAAACCAATGGAAAAACCATAACATTTTCGTCATAAAATCGCCAAATGCAAAATGTACAACTTAAATAATATGAAAAATATCGGGAGTGAATATCGGGAGTGATTGAACAAAATAAAGATTATACTTACTGAGCGCGGGACGCGGACCTTCGCTTTAATACAAGCGATCTCAACGGTCCCGTGAGAGAGTCGTTCCGCACCTGTTCGCTGCACCGAGGCCGGCATGTCGACACGAGTGTTCACCGTTCTGGTTCTCACTGCAGTGCTGGGGTCGGCCCATGCGGCGCTCGGCATGGAGCCCAAATGGCCCGCAGGGCCTTACAAGTACGTGGTTATCGATCAGGACGTTAAGGGTGTCCTCACCGAGTTCGGCCGCAATATCGGGGTGCCGGTTGACTTAAGCGAGCAGGTCAAGGGGCGGCTGCGCGGGCGGCTTGCAGTTGCGACGGCTCGCGAATTTCTCGACAAGCTGTGCGAGAGTTACGGTTTGGTCTGGTATTTCGATGGCGCCGTGCTGCACGTCAATGCCAAGGCCGAGATCAGGACCGAACTTATCAGCATTGGTCGGCTGCCCCCCGGAGAAGTAAGCGAAAAGCTGAACGCGCTTGGCATCGCAGACCCTCGCTTTCCGGTGCGGAGCACCCAAGACAACGGCGTCGTCTCGGTTTCCGGGCCGCCGCCGTTTGTGTCCCTGGTGCGGCAGACGCTGACCGCGCTTGCGCCTCCATCCCCTGTGCGGGAGGACAGTCACGGCGATGAAATCAGGGTTCGCGTATTTCGTGGCGGTGCCATGCTGGCTCCGCAGAGTTCGTCTGCAAGCCGCGCGCCCTCCCTGCTCACCCCCGCAAGCGGAAGCGGGCAGGAGGGGGCGCGAAGCGCTTGACCGCAAAACGCCGAGGCATGTGGAGATCGCGGTCTGAGCAAGTAGACGGGATCGGCAATATCGGGAGAATGGCAATGGAAGGGATCGGCGGCGTCTTGGGAATGTTAGGTGGCTTGGGCGGGTCTTCGCAGGCTCAACAGGCCCTGCAGGGCGCCGAAACCGAAATTGCAATGATGTTCAACACTATGATGCAGAACATCATGAATCAGAACATGCAGGGCTTCCAAGACGCGTTCGATGATTCGGACTATCCGAACGCCTACGATGGCTTTTGAGTCTTGTGCGGCCGAGTCTTGCGCGGCTCGATCGCGCGTTGCTGACCTGCGATCTCCCGAGTGCCATAGCGGATATTGCTGATGAGCGTAACGATAACCGCCGTCCCTGCTGTTCCAGGCGGAACCGACGGCGCGTCGGCGCCGAGCGCGACCAGTGAGCGCCCGCTCATGGATTTCGTCGCGAGCCTCAAGAACGGCGCTGCGCCCGGGATGCCGCATCCTGGCAATCCGGCGGCCCTGGCAAGCGAGCTTTTCGGCGCGCTGCGCGGGTATTTCGAGAGGGCACAAAATATCGAAAGAACGCCGAGGGGCGCGCAGCAGAGCCGCGGCGCTGACGGCGATGGCGTTCGCGTCGCGTTGACCTCCGTGCCGGGCGAGCCGCGCGCCGACCTGCATGGCGGCCCGGCGCGGGAAAGCATCGAACCTCTCGACGCCAATGGCGGCGCATCGGCCGCGGCCGGGGTCAGCCTCGCCCAGCTCCAGCGCGCCATGGATCTGGCTTTAGCGTCGATGAATTTCGCGACCGAAACCGCCCTGGTGGTGCGAGGAACATCGCAGGTCTCCCATTCGGCGAACACTCTCCTCAGAGGCCAGTGACGCCGCTCCCGTTTGCCGGGAAGGGTATGAAGGGGTTGGCAGTGATATCCGCGGAGGAACGCTTGGACGCAGGTCTCACCGACTTCCGATCCGCCTGCCTGCCGCGCTCTCCAAGCGGGGGAGGGGCAGGGAGGTGGCGGGCCATCGCGGCGCGGCTCGCGATCACCTTTGTGTGCGCGGCCACGGTCGCGTCCTGCAAGTCCGAGCTCTACACGAACCTCGATCAGCGACACGCCAATCAGATCGTGGCGACACTGCGCCAACACGGCATTCCGGCCGATCGTTCGATCGGCAAGGGCGATCGAGTCTCAGTCTCGGTCGAGGAGGGCCGCTTCGCCGAGGCCGTTGCAGTTCTCAATGATAATGGGCTTCCCAAGCAGGAATTTGCCACTCTTGGCGACGTCTTCAAGCGCGATGGCCTCGTATCTTCACCGGTTCAGGAGCGGGCTCAGATGATCTTCGCGCTGAGCCAGGAACTTTCCCGGACCGTGTCGGAAATTGATGGCGTGCTTTCGGCTCGGGTGCATCTTGTCTTGCCCGAAAATGATCCCCTGCGCCAGCAGCTCGTCCCCTCTTCAGCTTCGGTCTTCATCCGCCATCAGGCCAGCGTGCCGATGAACGACCTCGTTCCCCAGGTCAAAATGCTGGTCGCCAACGGCGTCGCCGGGCTGTCCTACGACAAGGTGTCGGTTATCCTCGTTCCGGTCGCGACGCACGGATCGGTCGCCAGTAATGATCGAGAGGGTGAGGCGGGAGCCCGGCTTTGGGGTCGCGGCGATGGCCTCTTCGTCGCCGACTGGCCGCTGTATAGCCTCGTCGCGCTAGCCGTCGCGCTGGTCGGCGCGCTCGCTTTCGTTTTGTGGCGTCACACACCGCGCGTCTATCGCCTTCACCCGACTGATGCGGTGAAATCGCCGTGACCGGTCCTGCCGAGCGCGCGGCATCCGCGATCGACTGGGCGACGCTGATGAATAAGCCGGCCGTCTACATCGATCTGACCCGCCTTGCCGCCTGTTTCGGTGGCGGCATCAGTGTGAAGCTTTGCGAACGCCTTCGCGGTGCGAGCCGGATGCAGAACAGACTGTCGGCAATAATCAGCGAGTTCTACGCGCTCGCCGCGCCGGTTGGGCCGGAGGCCGCGGACCACCTCGATCAAAGCATCGCCTTGCTTCCGGTCGGACGAATCGGCGACATCGTTCGCCGAGCCGGTGCCGTCTATTGGGCGAACGCCATTGCCAATGTGGTGCGCGCTGAGGAGGTAAGGCGGCTGCGCGACCAATTGGGAGAGACGCTTTACGCCTTCGCCCTGGCAAATCGGAGTCTATCGGGCCCGCCAAGGAAGCTCGAAGCGGCGGATGGCGCGGGTGCCCGGATTATGGAGGATGGCCTGCGCTGCCTCGGCGCGTGGTGCCAATCGCAACCCGAAGCGGTCGGCGGACGCGTCCGTCTGAAAAGCCCTGCACATCCCGCGCTCGATGAGCGGGCTCCAAGGCCGTTTGACGAAATCGGTCCGGCGATCATTCGGTGCGCGGCGTCGTGAAGATGTTTGCGCCAAACCAGATAACGCTGGACGACATGCCGGCCGAACCCGGCCTGCGCGTCGTGCGCGCCGCGCAGGTAGAGGCTTGGCAGAATGGATTTCGATTTTTGGCCGCAGTCCGCGAGGCTGCAGGCCAGGTCGAGGCGAACGCGCGCAGCACCTATGCTGCTGCATATGCAAAGGGATACGCGGAAGGCAGGGCCGCGGGAGCGATCGAGGCAACCCGGATGGTGCGCGACATGACGGCCGGGGTTGACCGCTATCTTGCAAAACTCGAAGGCGAAATCGGCGCGCTGGCGCTGAGCATCGTGCGGCGCGTGCTCGGGGAATTCGACAGGCCCGATCTCGTCGCGCGCGCCGCGGCGCAGGCTGTGGCCGAATTTCGCCAGGAGAAGACCATCAAGGTGACAGTTCATCCCGCCGCTGTCGATCGCGTCAGCGCAGCGCTCGCGGCGCTCTCGCAAAGCAACGGTGCAACAGTTGCGGTGGAGGCAGATCCCGCTCTGGGCCAGGATGCGTGCATCGTGGCCAGTGATTTTGCGGTTGTGGATGCGAGCATTGAGACGCAGCTCAAGGCCTTTGCGGCTGGCCTCCCATCCGGCGCACGGGACGCGAGACCATGAACATTAGGGCCCGTCTTGATGCCCGCCTCGAAGAGATTTTGCCGCGCCTGCGGAATGCAGTGCGGGATAGCACGCCACGGCCTGTAAAAGGCCGCGTCCGGCGGCTGCTGGGGGTCACTGTCCACGCCAGCGTGCCCCAGGTTCGTCTGGGCGAAGTCTGCCATCTTGTTGATCCGATCACGGGCCGCAAGGTCATGGCCGAAGTGATCGGCCTCGCCGAAGACCTGGCTGTGCTTACGCCCATCGGCGACCTCACCGGCCTCTCGAGCGTCAGCGAAGTGGTGCCGACCGGCGCTGAATTGCGCGTTCCGGTCGGAAGCGGGCTGTTGGGCCGCGTCATCAATGCTCTCGGGGAGCCGCTTGACGGGGAGTCCTGGCCGCCAAGTGAAATTGACGGACTCTCTCCGGTCGTGGCGGAGCCGCTGGCGCCGTTTGCGCGCACGCTCATTGATGCCCCTATCCGGTTCGGAATCCGTGCTCTCGACGGCCTCGTGACCTGCGCGCGGGGGCAGCGGATCGGGATTTTCGGCGAGTCCGGGGTCGGCAAATCGACGCTGCTGGCAGACATCGTTCGCGGCACGGACGCTGACGCGGTCGTGGTCGCGCTGATCGGGGAGCGTGGCCGTGAGGTGAGAGAGTTCGTGGAGCGGCAACTCGGACCGGATGGCCGCAAGCGCACGGTCGTGGTCGCGGCCACGTCCGACCGGCCGGCGATGGAGCGCGTCAAGGCCGCCCACGTCGCCACTACAATTGCGGAATCTTTCCGTGACAGGGGGCAGCATGTCCTGCTTCTGATGGACAGCATCACCCGCTTTGCGCGCGCGCAGCGGGAAATCGGGCTTGCGGCAGGCGAGCCCGCCACGCGCCGCGGCTTTCCGCCCTCGCTGTTTGCAGCCTTGCCGCGCCTCCTCGAGCGCGCGGGCCCGACGGACCGCGGCTCTATCACGGCGGTCTACACCATTTTGGTGGAAGGCGAAATCAGCCTCGATCCGGTCGCCGAGGAGGTGCAGGCCATTCTCGACGGCCACATCATCCTTTCCAAGGAGCTGGCGCAGCGCAATCACTTCCCCGCTGTCGACGTGCTGCGCAGCCGCAGCCGGCTCATGGATATGGTGGTGCCGCCGGAACATCGGACCGATGCGGCCCGTATCCGTGAGCTCCTTGCCCGCTACGCTGAAGTCGAACTGCTCGTGCGCCTCGGCGAGTACCAGCGCGGGACCGACAGGGTAGCTGACGAAGCCATCGGCAAGATCGACCGGATCAACGGTTTTCTACGTCAGGCGAGCGCCACCAAGGCGACGATCGAGGACACGCGGCGGCAGATGCGGGAGATCGTTCAGTGACCGCCGACCTCACCCTGCAGCGCCTTGCGGTTCTCCGCCGCCGCAGCGCGCAGCGAGCGCTTGAGGCCGTCATCATGCAGGCTCAGCTACTTCGCCGCGCGGAACGGGAGGCGGAACAGGCGGCGCGCTCTGCGCGGCGTCACCTCAATGAAGCGCGCGCCAAGGAGCGGGAATTGATCAACTCCCTGGCCGGCCGTCCTGTCCCCCAAGCCGCCATCATCCGGACTCAAACGGAGCTCGACAGAGCCGCGCTCGAAACCGTGCGGTTGCGAGCGGCTACGACGCGCGCGCAGGCCAACCTCTTGAATCGGCAGAATGCTCGCGCCGAAGCTGGCGCGAATTTTCGACGGCGCCAGCGCGCCGCCACCGCGCTTGATCTGATTTGCCGGGAGGAGGCCGGGCGCAGATCGCAGCGGGATGCCGCGCTCAACGAAGCCGAAGAGGAAGATCGAAACGCAGCGATTATGGCAGGTTCCCCGCCATGACGGCCCAGGTCAGCGTGAAGCCCAGGAGTGGGGCCGTGACCGAGAGCGCGCCCGACGGTCAATTCCGGTCCGCGGTGACACCATGCGGCCTCGCATTGCCGGCGATTTCACCGGCGCAGCAGAAGGCGATCAATGCGTTCTACCGGCGCCGTCCCGCGATCGCCTTCTCGGTCGCGGGACACGCCGCCACGATCAAGGCGTCATGGCCGCCCGCATCGGACGATATTTCCGCCAGATGCCTGCTCGACATCGCGGTGGACGGCGGTGCTGGCGCGGTGATCTTATCCCGTCCACTGGTCGAACAGGTTGTCGCCACGCTGGATCCCGGCCAGCGGCTGGATCACCTTGATCCGCGCCATGTCGCCCTCCTGCTTGAGCTTGCCGTGGCCGATGCGCTTTCAGCGCTCGAGGCAAGCCTCGGCTGTCAGCTCGCAATCACGGCGGTGAGCACGGCGCATGATGATCGGCGAAACGGAGGCGTGGCTCTTGCCTTTAAAGTCGCAGTCGGTCGTCTCGGGACCTCGTGTGGAGAACTGCTGCTGCAGCCCCATCACGCGGCCCTGTTCTCGCAATTCCTCGATCGATGCGCTCTCCCGCTGCCCCAGCCCCCGTCAGCCGGGGAGGATAAATCAATTCACGCTCCTTCGCTGGCGGCGGAGGATAGCGCGGGGGCGGCAGTTGATTTGCCGGTCGCAGTCTGCCTGCGGGTCGCGGCTGCGACCTGTGTCCTGGGCGAGATCGCAACACTATCGCCCGGTGACGTTGTAATCGCCGACCAATCGTCTCAACCGGGGAAAACGGCGGTGGCCGTGATCGCCGAGCATCTGGTTGCTCCGGTGGATCTGACCGCTGCGGGCGCGAGGATCGCAGCGCGGCTGACGCGCGCCCGCGGCTCACCGTGGGAGTGGAGCATGGAAAACGGGGGAGACAGCTCGCAGGCTGACGTTCTGCAAAAAACGGATATCGACGATATTCCGGTGAAGCTCCTGTTCGAGTTGGGGCGCATCGAGCTGTCGCTTGCGGAAATTCGCCGGCTCGCGCCCGGCGCGCTTGTTCCGATGTCGCGGCCGCTTGAAGAGAGCGTCGACATCTTCGCGAACGGACGTCGCATCGGTCGCGGCAACCTGGTGCAGATCGGCGACAGCCTCGGCATCCGCATCACACGGCTGTTCGACAATGTTTGAAGCCAATGTGAGCATCCTTGGCGTCATCGTTTTCTTGACGGCGGCCGGCCTCATCCCGCTTTTCGTGGTCACGATGACGGGATTTCTCAAGATCGCCGTGGTGATGTTTCTCATCCGCAATGCGCTCGGAGTTCAGCAAACGCCGCCAAATCTCGTGCTATACGGCATAGCCATCATCCTCACCGTGTACGTGACCTCGCCGCTGCTGGGAACCATCTACCAACGGCTCACCGCTCGTCCGATCGATTTCAGCTCGGTGGAAAATCTGAACGCCCTGGCGGACGACGTAAAGCAGCCGATTCAGACGGAGCTGATGCGCTTTGCGCAGCCGAAGGAGCGCGAATTCTTCCTCTCGGCAACCCAGCGCATCTGGCCCCAGGCGGCCCGCGAGGATCTTAAAGATGACGATCTCGTAGTATTATTGCCGGCTTTTGTCAGTTCAGAGTTGACGCGAGCTTTTGAGATCGGGTTTTTGCTCTACCTGCCGTTCCTTGTCATCGATCTTGTGGTGTCGAACGTTTTGATGGCCATGGGCATGATCATGGTTTCTCCGACCCTGATATCGGTGCCGCTCAAGCTTTTCCTGTTCGTCGGGGTCAATGGCTGGTCGCGCCTGATGCATGGCCTCATTCTGAGTTACACGTGACTCCTCGCGGGAGGGCCTGCGATGAACAGCGACATCGTCCTTGCCAAAGTGAACGCGGCGTTAACGACGGCATTTCTGGTCTCCGCGCCGGTCCTGATCGCGACGGTAGTTGTCGGCGTTCTGGTCGGGCTCATCCAGGCATTGACGCAAATTCAAGATCAGACCCTGCCGCAGGCGATAAAGTTGGCGGTTGTGCTGCTTATCCTTCTGCTGCTCGGACCGCTGCTTGGCAGGCAGATCGCCAATCAGGCGTCGGCGGTGCTGGACGAATTTCCGGTCGAAACACGGTGAGAGCCGCACGAGAGTTTAAGGGTGGACCTCTCCTCGATCATTCAACCGTTTGAGCGGCTCCATGACTATATTACGGCGACAGCCTTTGCGCTCGGACGCATCAGTGGTCTGATCATCGTTATGCCTGCCTTTACGCGCATCGGGTTGACGGGAGTGCTGCGCGCAGCGGCCGCGCTTGCGCTGGCGCTTCCTCTGGTGCCGATGATCGTCGCGGCGATCGCGGCCGAGCGCCTGACGGTGACGGTGGTTGCTGCGTTGCTCTTCAAAGAAGTGACGGTTGGGCTGATGATCGGACTTGTGCTGGGCGTGCCGATTTGGGCCGCGGAGGCAGCCGGCGATGTCCTCGACCTTCAGCGCGGTTCGACAGTGTCGAGCCTTCTGGATCCGTTGGCGATGACCGACGAAAGCATCACCGGAACGCTGTTCGGCCTCGTCATGGTGGCGCTCTACTTCGGCTCCGGCGGCCTTCCTCTCACCTTGCGCACGGTTTACGACAGTTATGCAATCTGGCCGGTGGCCAGCGTTTTTCCGAGCCTCAGCCCTGCTGCGAGCCAATTTTTCGTGGGACTGCTCGACAACGTCGTCATCATGGGGGTGGTGCTGGTCGCCCCGATTATCGTCTTCATGCTGTTGACCGATGTTCTGCTTGCACTCGTTTCACGGGCCGCGTCGCACCTCAATGTTTTTGCGCTCATGCTCGGCGTGAAAAACCTGGTCTTCGTGCTGCTGGTGGTGCTCTATTGCGCTTTCCTGATCAAATATATGGGGAACGATCTCGCGTCGCTGCTTCGCGCCGGCAGCAGCCTTGAGACCCTGGGCAAGCCTCTCTCGCGGTAGGTCTTCGGAGAATCGAGCGTCCAAAAAAGCAACGCAGGGGCGACCTTGTGGCCGCCCCCCTGCAGAAATCCGCGTCATCTGGGTAAAACTCGGCTCTGCGGCCGGGGCGACCACAAGGGTCGCCCCGACAACTGGCAATCATCAGGCGAACATCGCCCCGAAACTGGCGAAGCCCGTGTTCATGAACAGGCCCTGCTCGATCTGGCTGATCTCCTGCTCGAGTTGAGCGATGGTCTGTTGCAGTTGACCGAGCGATTGCAAGCCGTTGTCGTTCGCGTACCGATCGATGTCTCCGACGTTCTTTCCATCGCCGATTTCAGTGCCATTGGGCAACATGAGGTCATTGATGTTGCCATTTTCGGCCGTCAGCACGGTGCCGTCTTGAGTGGTCGCATCGAGATAATAGCCTTCTCCGGGCAAGTGCGTCGTTTTGATATTGCCGTCTTTGAAGCCCGTCATGGTCACCGCGTCATTGCCCTTCGTGATCGTGACGTTGTTGATCGTGTTGACGCCGGGGTTGTTTGTCGGGTCAACGGTAATCTCGGTGCCGTCCGGAAGCTTGAAGGTGGCGGGCGCATGCTGGAAGTCGGCGGTGCCTCCACTTCCGGTCAAGATGTGGGGATCGCCCCAGACCTTGAAGGTTTCTCCCGTGCAATTATCGGTGACCGTGAGTGTGCCGCTGTTATCCGTGCTGGCAGCGATGGTGTAGCGGCCGGTGTTCACCGAATTGCCGTTCACGGACAACTGCCCACAGCCGCAGTTCTGGCCGTAACCGGCGCCGAATTCGTTACCGCCAAAGCCGTTCATCCCGGTCGGATATGGCGAGCCCCAGCCGTTCATCGGATTGCAGGGATCTTGGCCGCCCATGGGGTTCCAGGGCCCCCCCGCCATCGGGTTGTACGGATCGGTCCCCTGTCCGCCCTGAGCCTCAAACTGGGCGCCCTGCTGTTCGAGCCGGGCTCCCTCGCGCACGAGCTGCATACCCTGCTGGAAGTCATCTTGCTGGATGAGCTGCTGGCCCTCCTGCACGAGCTGCTGCCCGTCCTGCATGAGATTCTGGCCGATGTCTTCGAGCTGATCATTCCTCTGTCCGCACGACGGATCGCCGCCCTGGCCGCAGTCGTGATGATGGTGGTGTCGCCGAAACGCGGCCATGAAGTCCGTTGACTGCATCCCGGGCAAGCCGAACGGCTCCATTTGACCGAATTGCAGACTCGCACTCGCCTGAATGCCCAGGCCAATCATGGGAAAACTCATTGGGTGCCTCCTTAGGTCATCTCTGCTGATGATCCAGGTTGACGGGCAAACTCGTAAGCGTTGAGGAAGCTAGGTCGATTGTTTGACAGGCATGTGGCAGCAAACGAACATGGCTCATATATATGAGCATTATGTTGTACTCGTTATAAGTAATTACGTACATTGTATTCAATACAAGTAAACTTTTCGATTCCAATCGATGGTTTATTTGATTGCAGGCAGCTCCGCCGCGTGAGGGATGCGCACCACGTGATTATTTTTAATACATAATCATGAGTACAAAATGATTGTGT